>NZ_JBEZWH010000001.1:0-334382 GCF_040703975.1 Spirillospora sp. NPDC029432 | reverse complement strand
GGGCGCGTCACCGACATCCGGCCCGTGGACAGCGCGCTGAACCTGCTGTGGCACGCCGAGCAGCTCCACCGCCTGGCGGCCGGGCTCGACCCCGATCCCGGCCGCCCGTGGTGGCGGACCCTGGGCTCGGTGGTCCGCGTCGGTCCCAGCGCCCTGCGGCCCAAGCGGAGCTGATCGCGGATCAGGCGTCGGCTCCAGGGAGCGCCATGGCGAGCCGCCAGTAATCGGCATACCGGCCGCCCTGGCGGAGCAGCGCGTCGTGGTCGCCCGCCTCCACGATGCGGCCGCCGTCCAGGAAGGCAACGTAGTCGGCGCGGCGGACCGTGCGCATCCGGTGCGCGACCATCACCACCGTCCGGCCCGCCATCAGGCGCTCGATGCCCGCGTGCACGGCGGCCTCGTTCACCGGGTCCAGGGCGGAGGTCACCTCGTCCAGCAGCACGATCGGCGCGTCCTTCAGCAGCGCCCGCGCGATGGAGACGCGCTGGCGCTCGCCGCCCGACAGCAGCGCGCCGCCCTCGCCGACGTTCGTCTCCCAGCCGCCGGGCAGCCGCTCGACCACCTCGTCCAGCCGGGCCGCGGCGGCCGCCGCCCGCACCTCGGCCGCGGTGGCGCCGGGACGGCCGAGGCGCACGTTCTCCTCGATCGTGCCGTCGAACAGGTAGACGTCCTGGAAGACGATGGCGATCCTGCTCATCAGCGCCGCGGTGTCGATGTCGCGGACGTCCACGCCGCCCACGCGGACGGCGCCCGCGTCCGCGTCGTAGAACCGGGCGACCAGTTGCAGCAGGGTGCTCTTGCCCGCGCCCGACGGGCCGACCACGGCGAGCCGGCTCCCCTCCGGCACGGACAGCGACACGCCGTCGAGCACCGTGCGGTCGCCGTGCCGGAATCCGACGGACTCGAACTCCAGGTCGTGGCGTTCCGGGTGGACCGGTTCGGCGGGTTCCGGGAGCGGTTCGGTGCGCAGCACCGCGTCGAGCCGTTCCAGCTCGGACCGCGCGGCCCGCAGCTGGCCGCTCATGTCCGACAGCGCCAGCAGCGGGTCCGCGCAGCGGGCGGCCAGCACCAGGACCGCCATTACCTCGGCGGTGCCGGCGTTCCCGCCGAGCGCGAGGTACGCGCCCAGGGCCAGCAGCGCGGTGAACGCCGCCTGCACCGTGAGCGTCAGCCCGAGCACGCCGGGCACCACGGCCAGCGTGGTCCGCCGGGACGAGCGCTGGAGGTCGCGGAGCGAGTCGTCGAGCAGCCGGAAGCGTTCGGTGGTCCGGCCGCCGGCGCGCAGGACGGGCTGGGCCTGGAGGTATTCGATGACCCGGCCAGCGGCCTCGTGGTCGCGGGCGGCGCGCTCGGCGTCGGTGGCGTCCATCGCGCGCCCCGTCCAGACCAGCGTCGCCGCCACGACCGGTACGGCGGCCAGCGCGGCCAGCCCCAGCTGCCAGTTGAAGAGGAGCATCACGGCGATGATCGTCAACGGGGTGACGCAGGCGGAGAGGTACGGCGCCAGCAGATGCGCGATCACGCTCATCGCCTGCAGCACGCCCTGGCCGGCCAGGGCGGACACCTCCCCGACGCGGCTCGGGCCGTACCAGCCGACGGGCAGCCGGGCCAGGTGGTCGCCGAGCCGGTGGTACATGCCGTCCAGCAGCGTGGTGCCCGCCCGGAAACCGGACAGGTCGCTGACGTAGCGCAGCGCGGCGAAGGCCGCGACCCCCGCGCCGAACGCGAGCAGCCAGGGGCCCGCGTCCGCGGGGGTGCCGCCGAACAGTTCCCGCAGCACCGGGACCAGCAGGGCGTAGGACAGGCCCTCGGCGACCGCGGCCGCCGCCATCAGGGCCACGGTGCGGCGTACCGGCGGGGCGTACTCGGGTCCGAGCACGCGCAGCAGCATCCGGATCATCGGGGCTCCTCTCCTCTAGGTCCTCTGGGTCCTCTGGGTCCTCGGGATCTCCGGGACGCGACACCGCCGGCCGCGGGCTCGCCGGCGATCGCGGCCCGGTGGGTCCGCCAGAACTCGGCGAACCTCCCGTCCCGGGCCAGCAGTTCGGCGGGCGCGCCGTGCTCGGCGATCGCCCCGTCCTCCAGCATCACGACGGTGTCGGCGTCGGCGATCGTCTCCAGGCGGTGGGCGATGACCAGGGTGGTCCGGTCGCCGGCCGGCTCCGCCAGGGCACGGCGGACCGCCCGTTCGGTCTGCGGATCGGCGAACGCGGTCGCCTCGTCGAGCACCAGCACGGGCGCGCCGGCGAGCAGCGCGCGGGCGATCGCGACCCGCTGCGCCTCGCCGCCCGACAGCCCCGTGCCCTCGCCGATCACCGTGTCGTACCCCTGCGGCAGTTCGAGGATCCGGTCGTGGACGTTCGCCAGCCGGGCGGCGCGGACCACGGCGTCGAGGCCCGCGTCCGGGACGGCCAGCGCGATGTTGTCGGCGACGGAGGCGCGCAGCAGGCGGACGTCCTGGAAGACGAACGAGACCGTCCGGTAGAGGTCCCGGGCGGCGATCTCCCGCAGGTCGGCGCCGCCGAGGGTGATCGAGCCGCCGGTCGGGTCGAAGAACCGCGGCAGCAGCCGCACCAGCGTGGACTTCCCGCTCCCGGACGGCCCGACGATCGCGGTGACCGTTCCGGGTTCGAGCACCAGGTCGATGCCGCGCAGCACCTCGTGGCCCTCCTCGTACCCGAACCGGACGTCCCGCAACTCCACGCGGTGCCCCCGCGGCGCGGCCGGGCGGGCGGGCTCCGGCAGCGACGGCACCGCGAGCACCTCCCGGATCCGGCCGACCGCGCGGCGCGCCGTCCGCAGGTCGTCGAAGCCGTGGCCGATGAGCGAGTCCACCGGGGCGGTCAGGCCCAGCCCCAGCAGCAGGAACGGCAGCAGGTCGGCCGGGGCGAGGCCGCCGCCGTCGATCAGCGCCGCGCCGCCGGCCAGCACGGCGAGCAGCATGAACGGCGGCGACAGCGCCAGCTGCATCGCCGCGGCGATCCCGGCGATGCCGCGCACCATCCGGTAGAAGCGGACGACGAACTCGTCCACGGCCGTACGGAACCGGTGGTGGGCGCGGTCGCCGCCGCCGAACGTCTTCACGACCGCGATGCCCTGGACGAACTCGACGGCCGCGTCCGCGATCCGCCCCATGGCCGCGTCGAACTCCTTCTCCTCGCGCAGCCGAGCGGGCGTCATCATCAGCGGGACGAGCGCCAGGGCCAGCGCCAGCGGCGCCAGCGTGATCAGCGTGAGCCGCCAGTCGACGGTGAACAGGTAGGCCAGCGAGACCAGCGGCACCACGAACGCGGAGACGGCCGCGGCGGGGATGTGGGCGACGAACGGGTGCACGGCGCTCACGTCGTCCCCGACGACCTTGGCCAGCTCGCCGGTGCGGCGCCGGGAGAGCCAGCCGATCGGGACGCGCCCCAGCCGCGCGGCCAGCCTCCGCCGGAACGCCAGCTGCACGTGCCCGTCGAGCAGGTGCCCGAGCGCGGACGCGCCGCCCGTGAACAGCAGCCGGACGAGCAGGCCCGCCGCGCCCGCGATCACGACGAGCCGGACGTGGCCGTCGTCGATCGGGCCGGGCGCCAGCAGCGTGCGGCCCAGCTCGACGACCGCCAGCAGCGGTGCCAGCCCCGCGATGGCACCGATGACCTGGAAGACCACGATCACGGCGAAGGTGCCGAGGTACGGGCGCAGCAGCCCCGCCGGGCCCGGGCCCGGGCCCGTTCCGGAGTCCTCCGGGGGTGGTGCGGACTGTTCCCTCGCTCCGGCGAGGTCGGTGGTGGTCATCGCTCTCCCGTTGCCGAGCCGATGGTGGACGGGGTGGTCGGGCTGGATGGGGTGGCCGGTGTGGACGAGTTGGGGGTGCGGCGCAGGACGGTGAGGGCGATCAGCACCGCGCCGGCCAGGAGCGCGGCGCCGAGCGTCAGGCCGAGCGCGTACCCGTCGTTCAGGGCGGCGGGCGCGGTGCCCTCCCCGATGCGCCGCTGGGCCGCGGTGCCGAGCGCGGCGAGCCCGAGCGAGGCGCCGATCTGGCGCGAGCTGTTGAGCAGCGCGGAGGCGGTGCCGGACTCGCCGGGCGCGACGCCGAGGGTGGCGATGTTGACGAGCGGGCCGAGGCAGAGCCCGAAGCCGACCCCGATGACGGCCGAGGGCCCCAGGACGTCGGTGGTGAACGAGCCGTCCGGGCTGATCAGGCCGAACCAGGCGAACCCGGCCGCGGTCAGCAGCCCGCCGGCGGCCAGGAGGGTGCGGGGGGCGAGCCGGTAGCCGAGCTTGACCGCCGGTACCGAGCCGACGATCACCGCGAGGGCCATCGGCAGGAACATCAGCCCGGTCCGCGCCGGGCCGTTGCCGAGCACCTGCTGGACGTAGAGGGACATGAAGTAGAACGCCGAGGCCATCGCGGCGCCGGTCAGCAGGTTGAAGGCGTTCGCGCCGGCGACCGAGCGGTTGGCGAGCAGGCCGGGCCGGAGCAGCGGCTCGCGGCCGGCGTCGCGCTGCCGGACGCGCTCGACCTGGACGAACACGGCCAGCAGCGCGGCGGCGACGGCCAGGGTGGTGAGCGTGACCGGCGAGGTCCACGCGTGCCCGTCGGTGCGGACGACGCCGAACACCAGCAGCGTCATGCCGGCCGTGGCCAGCACGCCGCCGAGCACGTCCGGGCGGCCGGCGCGCGCGGCCGGCGGCTCGGCGGCGACACCGCGCCAGGCCAGGGCGAGCGCGCCGGCGGCCATCGGCACGTTCACGAGCATCACCCAGCGCCAGCCCGCGTACTCGGTGAGCACGCCGCCGATCAGCACGCCGAGGGCGCCCCCGGCGGCGTTCGTCGCGCTCCAGATCCCGAACGCCCGCACCCGAGCCCGGCCGGCCGGGAACGCCGAGGTCAGCAGCGCCAGCGCGGCCGGTGCGAGCGCCGCCGCCCCGACCCCTTGGGCGGCCCGTGCCGCGACGAGGTGGCCGGGCTCCTGCGCGAACCCGCCCACCAGCGAGGCGAGCCCGAACAGGCCCAGCCCGAGCAGCAGGACCCGCTTGCGGCCGTACCGGTCGGCGGCCTTGCCGCCGAGCAGCAGCAGCCCGCCGAAGGTGAGGGCGTAGGCGTGGATCACCCAGGTCAGGCCCGCCGCGCCGAAGCCGAGCCCGGTGGCGATCTCCGGAAGGCCGACGTTCACGACCGACAGGTCCAGCGACACCATGAACTGCACGACGGCCACCGCGGCGAGCGTCAGCCCCGGCCGGGGAACCGCCGGGCCCGCGGCGCGGGGGCCGTCCTTGACTCGCGTCTTCTGCATGCCCGACATCGTGGTGTCCGGCCCGGTCAGCGGGCATCGTGCACAGGAAGACACCTCCGGCTGCTGTCAGGGAAGTAGGGAACGGCCGGCTACTACGCGGGGAGTAGCCGCCGATTACGCCGCCCGGTGGAGGCCTTCCGGCGCGGGAGACCGTAATGTCACGCAGATGAAGTTCTTGGGCCGGTGGCGGCCGCTCGCCGAGGACGGCCTGCTCGCCGCGGGGCTGGCCGTCCTGGTGACGGCCATCGTGGTCATCACGCCGGGAGCGGGCGCGCTGGACGTCGCGGCCGCCCTCGCCGGATCGCTCGCGCTGGTCGCCTGGCGGCGGGCGCCCCTGGCGGCGCTGCTCGCCGGCACGGCCTGCATGCTGGTGCTGGCGGTGCACGCCCGGCCGGGCCCGGTGGCCGCCTATCCCGTGATGGTGGCGGTGTTCGCCGCGGTCAGGTCCGGCCGGCCGGTAGCCGCCGCGGCGGCGAGCGTCGTCTTCCTGGGCACGGACCTGGTGCTGAACCTGCCGGAGATGACGGAGTCCGTCGAAGGGCTCCAGGGCAGCACGCTGCTGATCGGCTGGTTCGTGGCGGCCGGCGTCGCCGGGACGGTGACCCGGCACCGGCAGGCGTACGTTGCGGAGGCCGAGCGGCGCGCCGCCGAGGCCGAGCGCACCCGCGAGGAGGCGGCGCTGCGCCGTGCGGGCGAGGAGCGGCTGCGCATCGCCCGGGAGCTGCACGACTCCCTCACCCACAGCATCTCGATCATCAAGGTGCAGGCCGGGGTGGCGGTGCATCTGGCGCGCTCGCGCGGCGAGGACGTTCCGCCGGCGCTGCTGGCCATCCAGGAGGCCGGCGGCGACGCCATGCGCGAGCTGCGCGCCACCCTGGAGGTACTGCGCGACACCGAAGCTCCCGACGCCGGAGCTCCCGATGGCGAGCCCGCGGCCAGCGGCCTGGACCGGCTGGACGACCTGGTGGAACGGGCCCGTACGGCCGGGCTGCCGGCCACGGTGACGGTCTCCGGCACGCGGCGGGAGCTGCCGGCGGAGGTGGACCGGGCCGCGTACCGGATCGTCCAGGAGGCGCTCACCAACGTCTCCAGGCACTCCGGCGGGGCCGCCGCGACGGTGCGCATCGACTACGTGGACGGGGAGCTGGTCGTGCAGGTCGACGACGACGGCGCGGCCGATCCCGCCGCGCCGCCCGTACCGGGTACGGGCCTGCTCGGCATGCGCGAGCGCGTCGCGGCGCTCGGCGGCCGGCTGCGGGCCGAGCCCCGCCCCGAGGGCGGCTTCACCGTGCGCGCCGAGCTGCCCGCGAGGGAGCCGGCGTGATCCGGGTGCTGCTGGTGGACGACCAGGCCCTCATCCGCGGCGGGTTCCGGGCCCTGCTGGAGAACGAGGACGACATCGAGGTGGTGGCCGAGGCCGCGAACGGCGAGCAGGGCGTCGCGCTGGCCCGCGAGCACCGGCCGGACGTCGCCCTCGTCGACGTCCAGATGCCGGTGATGGACGGCATCGAGGCGACCCGGCTGATCGCCGGCGACGAGCTGCTGAGCGGCGTCCACGTCGTGATCCTGACCAACTACGGCCTCGACGAGTACGTCTTCAACGCGCTGCGCGCCGGCGCCTGCGGCTTCATGGTGAAGGACACCGAGCCCGCCGACCTGCTGCAGGGCGTCCGGGTCGCGGCGCGCGGCGACGCGCTGCTGTCGCCCGCGATCACCCGCCGGCTGATCGGCGAGTACGTCGCCCGCCGCCGCGCCGAGCCCGCGCCCGAGCGGCTGGCGGCGCTGACCAACCGCGAGCGCGAGGTCACCGCGCTGGTGGCCCGGGGCCTGTCGAACGACGAGATCGCCACCCGTATGGTGATCAGCCCGACCACGGCGAAGACGCACGTCAGCAGGGCGATGACCAAGCTGCACGCCAGGGACCGCGCCCAGCTGGTGGTCTTCGCCTACGAGTCCGGACTCGTCACCCCGCAGCGCGGCTGACCGCGCCCCGCCCCGCCCTCACCACCCCCGCCGCGCCTCCTCCGCGCCCCCTCCGTGTCCCGCCCACCCCGAGGTCATACGTCCTGACCTCGGGGTTTCTGGAGTTCTTTACTCGATTCGGCCTGGCCTCCCCTTGACTTAAGGCCCAACATTCTCCAGACTTTTCCACATGTTCGGTCAATCATCCACAGAAACGGTCAGCAGCCGTGCTGGCGGCTGAGCGGCACCGCCGCATCCTCGACGCGCTCCGCGACCGCTCCGTGGTCAGGACCGAGGAGCTCGCCGGGATGCTCGGGGTCTCGGCGGAGACGGTCCGCCGCGACCTGCTCGTCCTGGAACGGCGCGGCTCGCTGGCACGGGTGCACGGCGGCGCGACCAGCGTCGCCGGCGGCTCCGGCGAGGAGGCGCCGTTCGCCGAGCGGGCCGGCGCCGACCGCGAGGCCAAGGCCGCCATCGGGCGCGCGGCCGCCGCGCTGGTACGGCCGGGCCAGACCGTGATCATCGATGTGGGCACGACCGCGCTGGAGGTGGCCCGGGCGCTCCCCCAGGACCATCACGGCATCGTCGCGACCTGCTCCCTGCTGGCGGCCGCGGAACTGGCCGGCCGGCCGGGCGTCGAGGTGCTGGTCTCGGGGGGCCGGCTGCGCGCCGGCGACCTGGCCTGCTCGGGCGAGCCCGCCACGCGGTTCTTCGCCGACCTGAACGCGGACGTGGCCTTCCTCGGCTCCGGCGGGGTGGACCCGGCCGCGGGACTGACCGACTACCACCTGGACGAGGTCGCCAGCCGCCGCGTCATGATCGCGAACACGGTGCGCTCGTACGTGCTCGCCGACTCCCGCAAGCTCGGCCGCGTCGCGGCGCACCGGGTGTGCGGGCTGGACGAGATCGACGGCCTGGTCACCGACGAGACCCCGCCGCCGGCACTGCGCGAGGCCCTGGAGGGATCCGGCGGCCTCGTCACGGTGGCCGGCTGACCCGGACGGCCGGGCGACGCCGCCACGTCGCCCGGCCTGATCGCCAACCCCCACGGAACACGCAAGGAGACGACCGATGTCCGATTCTTCCACGTCGCCGCGCAGCGCGGCGGCGGGACCGGCCGCCGGCGGGAGACCGTCCGGCGAGGGCCTCTCGGAGTTCGGGTACGAGCAGGAGGTCAAGCGCGAGCTGGGCTGGTACGCCTCGTTCGCGGTGGCGTTCGGGTTCGTGTCGATCGCGACAGGCATCTTCACCGCGTACGGCTCGGTGCTGCAGTCGTCGGGCCCGATGGGCATCTGGACCTGGCCGGTCGTGGTGGTCGGCCAGCTGTGCGTCGCGCTGATCTTCGGTTCGCTCGCCGCCCGCATCCCGGTCAGCGGCTACGCGTACCAGTGGACGTCCCGGCTGGCCAACCCGGTACTGGGCTGGATCATGGGCTGGGTCTCCTTCATGTTCCTCGCGGTGGTGGTCGTCGCCGTCGACTACACGATCGCCGCGACGATCCTGCCGGTGCTGTTCCAGTACGAGGGCACCAACCAGAACGCCTGGCTGATCACCGCCGTGGTGGTGCTCCTGCAGGCGATCCTGGTCGCCCTGTCAACCCGGGCGACGCAGCGGGTCAACACCGTCGCGGTCACCATCCAGCTGATCGGCATGGTCGGGCTGACCGTGCTGCTGTTCGCCGTCGGCGCCGCCACCGGCCAGCTCGACTTCGGCACCCTGTTCAGCCGCGGCGACGTCCCGGCCGAGGGCTACTTCTCCCTGGGCGAGGCGACCACGGTCGGCCCGTGGGCGATGGGCTTCCTGCTGGGCGCGTTCACCATCGTCGGCTTCGAGTCCGCGGCGAACCTGGCCGAGGAGACCAAGGACCCGGCGCGCGTGGTGCCCAGGGCGATGGCGCGGGCCGTGGTCGGCCTCGGCGTCCTCGGCATGCTGTTCCTGATCGCGGTGACCGCGCTCGCCGAGGACCCGGCGGCGCTGGCGAAGTCCGACACCCCGGTCGCCGACGTGATCGCGCGGGTCCTCGGCTCGTACGTCGGCAAGGGCCTGCTGGTCCTCGTGGTGATCTCGATCTTCTCCTGCGGGCTGGTGATCCTGCTCAGCGGCACCCGGCTGGTCTGGGCGATGTCGCGCGACAAGCGCTTCCCGGGCTGGCGGCTGCTGCGCCGGATCAACGGCTCGACCGGCACCCCGATGAACGCCGCCGTGCTCGTCTTCGTGATCGCGCAGATCCTGCTCGCGACGTTCGCCCGCTCCACCCAGGCACTGTTCTCGCTGTTCTCGGCGGCGACCCTGCTCCCGGCGATCATCTACGCGGCGACGACCGCGCTCTACATCGCCAAGCGCCGCAGCCTGCCGCCGTCCCGCGGTTTCCAGCTCGGCCGCTGGGAGGTCCCGGTGCTGGTGCTGGCCGTCGTCTGGCTGGTCTACGAACTGCTGATCTTCCGTGACGCGTCCTTCGCCGAACCTTGGCGGTACGTCGCCGTGATGTCCGCGATCGGTGCGGTGTACTTGGCGTACCTGCTGATTCGGCACGGCACCAAGGGGCTCACCATGCCGGACCTGCACGACATCGACAGGGTCCTGGACGACGACGCGCCGGCGCAGTCCGGCCCGGCCTCCGCGGAACGGCCATGACGGCCGTACTCGCGATCGACCAGGGGACGTCCGGCACCAAGGCGATGGTGGTCGACGGCTCCGACCGGGTGCTGAGCGTCGCGGAACTGCCGGTACGGCCCCGCTACCTGCCCGGCGGCGGGGTCGAGCAGGACCCCGGGGAGCTCCTGGAGTCGGTCCTGGAGTCCGGGCGGCGCGCGGTACGGGACGCGGGCGGGCCGCCGATCGGCTGCGTCACGCTGGCCAACCAGGGCGAGACCGTCCTGGCCTGGGATCCCGCGTCCGGTGAACCGCTCACCCCCGCGATCGTGTGGCAGGACCGCAGGGCGGCGGAGATCTGCGCCGGGCTCGCCGACCGGGCCGAGCTGGTGGGCCGCCGCACCGGCCTGGTGCTGGACCCGTACTTCTCGGCGCCGAAGATGCGCTGGATCCGGGACCGGCTCACCGGCGACGGCGTCGTCACCACGTCCGACAGCTGGCTGCTGCACCGGCTCACCGGCGAGTTCGTCACCGACGCGGCGACCGCGTCCCGGTCGCTGATCACCGAGCTGGACACCGGCGCGTGGAGCCCGGAGCTGCTGGAGGTGTTCGGGCTCGCGGACGAGGCGCTGCCGCGGATCGCGGCCTGCGACGAGATCGTGGGCGAGACCTCCGCGTTCGGCGCGCCCGCCCCGGTGGGCGGCCTGGTCGTGGACCAGCAGGCGGCGCTGCTCGCCCAGCGCTGCCTGGCCCCGGGCGAGGCCAAGTGCACCTTCGGCACCGGTGCGTTCCTGCTGGCCAACATGGGCACCGCGCCGGTGCGGTCCGGCTCGGGGCTGGCCGCCTCGGTGGCCTGGCGGGTGCGCGGCAAGACGGCGTACTGCCTGGACGGCCAGGTCCCCACCGCCGCCTCGGCGGTGCGCTGGATGCAGGACCTCGGGCTGGTGGGCGGCGCGCCGGAGCTCGACCGGGCCGCCGCGCCCGACGCCGGCGGGGTGCTGTGCGTGCCCGCGCTGGCCGGGCTGTCGGCGCCGTGGTGGGCGCCGGAGGCCACCGCCTCGTTCACCGGCATGACGCTGTCCACCACGTCCGGGCACCTGGTCAGGGCGGTGCTGGACGGCATCGCCGCCCAGGTCGCCGAGCTGGCGGACTGCACCGCCCGCGACACGGGAGCCTCGCTCTCGACGCTGCGCGTCGACGGCGGCCTCACCCGCAGCCGGGTCCTGATGCAGGCCGTCGCCGACCTGCTCCAGGCCCGGGTCGAGGTGTACCCGTCCGAACACGCGACCGCGCTCGGAGCCGTCGCGTTCGCCCGCTGCGCCGTGGACCCGGCGCTGCCGCCGGCCGACGCAATCGTCGACTGGACGCCGGCCACCGGCTACACCCCGCGGATCGGCGCCGACGAGGCGGCCGCGTTCCGGGCCCGGTGGACGGCCGCCGTCGAGAGCTCCGCGATCGGTAAGGAGAAGAAGTGACCACAGCACGGACCACGCCGGTCGCCGACGTCGCGGTGATCGGCGCCGGGGTCGTGGGCTCGGCCATCGCGCGGGCCCTGTCGGCCCACCGGCTCGACGTCGTCCTGCTGGACGCCCGCGCCGACGTCGGCGACGGCACCAGCAAGGCCAACACGGCGATCCTGCACACCGGTTTCGACGCCTCCCCCGGCACCCTGGAGGCGCGCCTGGTCGCCCGGGGGTACCACCTGCTCAAGGAGTACGCCGACCGCACCGGCATCCCGTACGAGCCGACCGGCGCGCTGCTCGTGGCCTGGGACGACGAGCAGCTCGCCGCGCTCCCCGGCCTGAAGGAGAAGGCGGAGCGGAACGGCTACACCGAGGCCGTGATCGTCGGGCCGGACGAGGTGTACCGGCAGGTCCCCTCGCTCGGCCCCGGCGCCCTCGGCGGCCTGACGGTCCCGGGCGAGTCGATCATCTGCACCTGGACGGCCACCCTCGCGCTGGCCACCGAGGCGGTCCGGCGCGGCACCCGGCTGCTCCGCTCGCACCGCGTCGAGTCCGTCACCCCCGGGCCGGACGCGACCGTCCTGCACACGAGCCGCGGCGACGTGAGCGCGCGGTGGGTGGTCAACGCGGCCGGGCTCGGCGGCGACGTGCTGGACGCCATGTTCGGGTACGACCGGTTCCATCTGCACCCCCGGCGCGGCGAGCTGCTCGTGTACGACAAGCAGGCACGCCCGCTGGTCGACAGGATCGTGCTCCCCGTGCCGTCCAAGCTCGGCAAGGGCGTGCTGATCAGCCCGACGATCTACGGCAACGTCATGCTCGGCCCCACCGCCGAGGACATGACCGACCGGACCGACACCTCGACCACCGAGGACGGCTACGCGTTCCTGCTCGACCGCGGGGAGCGGATCATGCCGTCGCTGCTCCGGGAGGAGGTCACCGCGACGTACGCGGGACTGCGCGCCGCGAGCGACGCCTCCGACTACACGATCGAGGTGGACGCCGCGCAGCGCTACGCGGTCGGCGGCGGCATCCGTTCCACCGGCCTGACGGCCGGCATGGCCGTCGCCGAGTACCTGCTGGGGCTGCTGGGCGAGGCGGGCCTGGAGCTGCGCGAGCGGACCGATCTGCCGGACCCGCCGCGGATGCCCAACATCGGCGAGGCGTTCCCGCGCCCGTACGCCGACGCCGAGCGCATCGCCGCCGACCCGGAGTACGGCACCGTCGTGTGCTTCTGCGAGCGGGTCACCCGCGGCGAGATCCGCGACGCGCTCTCCAGCACGATCCCGCCGTGCGACATGGACGGGCTGCGCCGCCGTACCCGCGCCATGAACGGGCGCTGCCAGGGCTTCTACTGCGGCGCGAACGTCACCGGGATGCTGGAGCGGGCCCTGGGGACCGCCGACGAGGAAGGCGAACGATGAGCACGACACGCACCCCGCTGACGCCCGCGGTGGCCATCGTCGGCGGCGGCCCGGCCGGGCTGCGGGCGGCCGCGGAACTCGCGCCGGCCGTCCCCGGCCGGGTCCTCGTCCTCGAACGCGAGCGGGACGCCGGCGGCATCCCGCGGCACTGCGGCCACACCGGCTTCGGCGTCCGCGACCTGCACCGCGTCCTGACCGGCCCCGCCTACGCGCGGCGCATGGTGCGCGGCGCCGAGCGGGCGGGCGCGGAGATCCGTACCGGCGCGATGGTGACCGGCTGGTCCCCCGGCGGCGGCCTGGAGGTCACCGCGCCGGACGGCCTGTTCGAGGTCCGCGCGGACGCCGTGGTGCTGGCGACGGGCGCCCGCGAACGGCCCAGGACCGCGCGGCTGATCCCCGGCGACCGCCCGGACGGCGTCTACACCACCGGCCACCTGCAGAACCTCGTCCACCTGCACCACCGCAGGCCGGGCCGGCGCGCCGTCGTCGTCGGCAGCGAGCTGGTCAGCTGGTCGGCCGTGCTGACGCTGCGCGAGGCCGGCTGCCGGACCGTTCTGATGACCACGGAACGGCCCCGCGGCGAGGCGTACGCGATGCTGCCCCTCGCGGGCCGGGCCGGGCTGCGGGTGCCGCTGCGGACCCGTACCCGCGTCACCCGGATCATCGGCAAGGGCCGCGTCGAGGCCGTGCAGATCGAGGACACCGGCAGCGGCCGGCGGTGGAACGTTCCGTGCGACACGGTCGTGTTCACCGGGGACTGGATCCCCGACAACGAGCTGGCCCGGTCCGCCGGGATCGACCTCTCCCCCGGCACCCTCGGCCCGGCCGTGGACGGCGAGCTGCGCACCAGCCGCCCCGGCGTCTTCGCTGCGGGCAACATGCTGCACCCCGTGGACACCGCGGACATCGCGGCCCTCGACGGCGCGCACGTGGCCCGCACCGTGCTCGACCACCTCGCGGGCCGCACCGTCCCGGGGGACGGCGTCCGGATCGTCGCCGGCGCGCCGCTGCGCTGGATCTCCCCCGCCACGTACCGTCCCGGGGAGCGCGGCCCCGCCCGCGGGCGCCTGCTGGCCTGGACGGACGAGTACGTGCCGTTCCCCCGCGTCGTGGTCGCCCAGGACGGCCGCACCATCGCCGAACGGCGGCTGCCCTGGCCCGCGGCGCCGGGCCGGGTGTTCCGCGTCCCCAGCGGGATGCTCGACGGGGTCCGTCCCGGCGCCGGCGACGTCCACGTCTCGCTGCGCTGACACCGGCTCAGCCGAAACGCGCGATCGGATCGAGGCCGGTCAGGCGGGCCGTGGCCACCCAAAGCCGCGCCGCGAGCGCGGTGTCGGCCAGGTGGCCCCGGACGGGTTCGAGGACGGGCCGGCCGCGGATCCCGAGGATCCGGGGTCCCCAGAGCTGGCCGCCGCGCACCGACGGGTCCAGGACGGCCCGGACGGCGGGCCAGGCGGCGGCCTCCTTGCCCTGGAGGAGGAGGCCGGCGGGCAGGCCGCGCAGCCGCTCGGCGCCGGTCCGGACGCGGACCGGCGGGCGTGCGGGGGTGAGGGAGTCGAGCGCGCCGCCGGGGTGGGTGACGACGCTCAGCGCCGTGGCGCCGGCGGCGCGCAGGCGCCGGTCGAGTTCGAAGCCGGCGAGCATCTGCGCGAGCTTGGACCGCGAGTAGGCGCGCTTCGGCCGGTAGTCGCGGGCGCTCTGGAGATCGTCGAGGTCCAGGCTCACGGACTTCGCCGTGAAGCTGCCGGTGGTGACGACGCGGCCCGCGGGGGCGGCGGCCAGCAGCGGGGCGAGCCACCCGATCAGCGCGAAGTGCCCCAGATGGTTGGTGGCGAACATCAGCTCGTTGCCGTCCCGCGTCTCGCGCCGCGGCGGCTCGTCGAGCAGCACTCCGGCGTTGCAGACGACCGCGTCCAGCCGGTCCAGGCCCAGGGCGTCCGCGGAGGCCCGGAGCGAGGAGAGGTCGGCGAGGTCCAGGCGGACGTGCCGGACGCGCGCACCGGCGACCCGGGCGCGGATCGACGCCCGCGCGGCCTCGGCCCTGCCGCCGTCGCGGCAGCCGAGGACGACGGTGGCGCCGGTGCCGGCGAGCTGTTCGGCGACGAAGTAGCCGATGCCCGCGTTGCCGCCGGTGACGAGGAAGTTCTTGCCCTCGGCGCGCGGGAGGCGCCGTACGTCCCAGGGGGCTGGGCCGCGGAGGGAGGCCATGGTCCGGCTCCTTACGTCGCCGGCGGTCCGCACCGGCATTCAAATCTAGACTGACTCTGAAACTATAACCACTATAGATTCATAGGGGTTCCGGAATTCGGTACGATGCGGGGATGCCGCCGACGATGGGACGCCGCGAGCGCAAGAAGGCCCAGACCCGCCGGGCGCTGTCGGAGGCCGCGCTGCGGCTGTTCTCCGAGCACGGGTACGACGGCGTCACCGTCGCCCAGGTCGCCGACGCGGCGGACGTCTCGATCGCCACCCTTTTCGCGCACGTACCGGACGGCAAGGAAGCACTGATCTTCGACGACGGGGCCGCACGGCACGTCCGGCTGGTCGCCGCGGTCCGCGACCGGCCGCCCGGGCAGCCGGTCCTGGAAGCGCTGCGGCGGTGCATGGCGAGCGACGGGCCGTTCACCGACGACCTCCCGCCCGAATTGCGCCGCAAGCGCGATCTGATCGTCGGCACGCCCGCGCTGCGGGAGTACTCGCGCAGGCTATGGATCGCCGGCGAGGGGCCGCTGGCCGAGGCGATCGCCGCCGCGAGCGGCCGCGCCGGCTCCGACCTGACCGTCCGCGCCCTCGCCCGCTACGTCCTGGAGATCCCCGAACTCGCGGGCGCGGAACCCGACCCCCTGGCCGCCCTGAACGCCGTCTTCGACCTCCTCGAATCCGGCTGGCGCGAGTAACCGCCCGCCATGCCCGGTCGCGGCTCCTTCATCGGCCCCGGCGATGAGTCCTAGCGTGGTCGATGGTCTGTATCACCAGTACGCGACATCACCAGTACGCGACATCACCAGCACGCGACCGATCGCACGCGAGGAGAGCAGCATGACCGCGACCTACACGTTCGACGTCTTCTCCAGCCTCGACGGCTTCGGCGCCGCGGGCGGCGACTGGACCGGCTACTGGGGCAAGCAGGGCCCCGAACTCCTGGACCGCCGGCTCGCCCTCTACAGCGAGGAGCAGCGGATGGTGTTCGGGGCCAACACGTTCCGGGCGTTCACGCAGATGCTCGCCGCGAGCACCGAGGGGTCCGACGTGCGCGACCCGTGGGTCACGCGGATGAGGCACCTCCCGACGACGGTCGTGTCGAACACGCTGGAGAAGAACCTCGACTGGCCGGACGCGACCGTCGTGACCGGCGACGCCGTCGACGCCGTCGCCCGGCTCAAGGAGGAGTCCGCGGTGCCGCTGCGCTCGCACGGCAGCCTGTCGATGAACCGGGCGCTGATGGACGCCGGGCTGGTCGACCGCGTCCAGGTGACGCTGTTCCCCGTGATCACCGGCCGGACCGGGCTGGACCCCGTCTTCCGGGGCGCGGGCGACTTCGACCTCGAACTGATCGAGCACCGGACGCTCGACGGCCACATCCAGGAGCTCGTCTACCGGCCCACGCCGCACGGCCGAGCCTGACGGCCCCCCGAAGGGTCAGTCCTGGTCGGCGGGGACGGAGGCGGTCGGCTCGTCCTTCTCCTCGGCGGCGGGTTCGCCGAACGGGACGCCGCGCAGGTTGAGCAGCATCAGCATGGCGCAGCTCAGCGTGAGCGCGATGTCGGCGACGTTGCCGACGAACGGTCCGTAGTCGATGAAGTCGACGACGTGGCCCCGGCCGAACCCGGGCGCGCGGAAGAACCGGTCGATCAGATGGGACGCCGCCCCGCCCAGGAGCCCGGCGAGCACGACGGACCAGGCGGCCGAGCGCGAACGCCTGCCCACGTACAGCACGCCGGCGACCACGACGACCGTCGCCAGCGCGAACACCCACGTCGCGTCCGATCCGATGGAGAACGCGGCCCCGGGGTTGTACAGCAGCCGGAGCTCGATCAGCCCCGGGACGAGCGTGGCGGGCTCGCGGCCGGTGAGCGCCGAGATCGCCCACTCCTTCGACGCCTGGTCGATCAGCAGGACCACCGCGGCCAGCATGATCATCAGCCGATACAGGCGCGGCCCGCGGCCCGCCACGTGCGGTTCTCGTCCGTTCGACACGTTCGCCACCTTATCCGCCCCGGTGAGGACCGGCCCGGCGTCACCGGGAAGGCGGCCGCCACGGCCCGGCGGCTGAGAACCGCCTCAGCGACCCCGCCCGGCCCGCGTCACGTACGCCGTACGGTCTCGCGGTACTGCCGTGCGGTCAGGCCGATCTGCCAGGCGGCGGCCCGCACCGGGTCCCGGATCCAGCCGGGCACCAGCTCGCCGAACTCGCGCCGGGTGCCGTCCCGCTCCTCCGTCCCGTTGGTCATCAGCAGCAGGTGCAGGTGGTCGTCGTACAGCCGCTCGACGCACCACAGGCTGAGGACCTGTCCGGGATTGCCCGGGTCCGGGACCTCCCCGCCGACCCGCGGCCATCCGGCCTGGGCGGCCAGCCGCCGCCAGCCGGCCCGGCCGGCCAGGATCTCCACGGCGCAGCGGCGCTGCTCGGAGTTGCGCAGCGACACCGCGCGGCGGATCGGGACGTCGTCCTCGATGACCTCGCGCGGCATGGTGACGCCGTGCCACGCCCACAGGCACCAGCCGTCGGGGTAGCGCACCGCCGGCCCGGTCGGATGGTGGAGCCGGCCCTCCGCGTCGCGGTGCAGCTCGGCGGGGCGTTCGGTGAGGACCACGCTGTTCCTCATCGGCCACCACTCCCCGGCCGCCTGACCGACCCGGAGCAGGCCGCGGGCGTGGCGGTCCGGTTCCAGGACGCCGCACCCGGCGAGGAACGCCACCTGCGCGAGGCGTCCCAGCGTCCGCGGACGGAACGCGCCCAGCCGCGGCAGCGCCGCCACCTCAGGGAACCGCTGCCCGTCCTGCCACGTCGGGGCGACCTGTTCGACGGCCGCGCCGACGGCCTTCCCGAGCCCCGTCTCGACCGCGGCGGTCACCTCGCGGTCGAGCCGGCCCAGCAGCCCGTTCCACCGCCGGTACCGCTCCAGGCCGCCGAGGCCGGGAAGCGGGTCCAGCATGATCAGGTCGGTCTCCGGGGATTCCCGCGGCACCTGGTCGAGAACGGCCTCGCCGGCCGGCTCCGGCAGCGCCCGCCATGCCCGCCTGGTGACCAGGGGGAGCCGGCCCGCGCGGATGTCGGCGGCGATGCTGCCCGCCATCGGCGAGCCGAGCCAGATGACGCGCTCCGGCGGCCGGCGGCCGGCGCCGAGGTAGACGTCCTGGACGCCCGCCTCGGCCGCCGCCCGGTCCGCCGGCCCCGCCGCCAGCCCGTGCCCCACCCACTCGTCCCGCACCCGCGGCAGCAGCGCCTGCTGCTCCCCGGTCGGCTCCGGTGGCGGCCGGCCGTGGCCGTGCGCGTACCGGGGGTCCGCCATCGTCAGTCCTCGACGAAGCGGACGGCCGCGTTCCAAGCCTGGTCGCGGACCTCCTGCTCACGGGCCGCCCGCTCGCGCGCCGCCTGCTTGCGGGCCTGGTCGCGCTTGCGGCGGGCCCCGGGGTCGAGCACGCGCGGCGCCATCTCGCGCTTGCGGCGCAGCACGTACCGGCCGGGGGCGATTCCGGTGTTGCCGTGCTCGGGGTGGTCCAGCCACGCGGTCGCGCCGTCGCCGACCTCCAGGACCCCGAGGGTTATGCCGCCCGCCGCGCCCTCGCGGGCGTCGTACCGGACGTCACCGGAGGCGAGCAGCAGGTGCGTGTGGCCGCCCGCCCCGCCGCGGACCACCGCGACGCCGGCCGCCGGGACCGGGGTCTCCGGCCGCCGGTCGTCCTCCCCCGCCATGGCGGCGGGGAGCACGGACACGTCGCCCTGGTGCTGGAGCCCGGCGATGGTCGGGATGTCGAGTTCGGCGGCCAGACGGGCCAGGTCGGCGCCGTCCGCCCGCACGGTGCTGAGGAGTTCCATGATGCGCCTCCTGCGAAGTGTTTCCAAGAACGCTAGCGCCGCCCGTCTCCACAGGAAACGCATTTTCGGGCACCACGCCTCCCGTCACTTCTGTTCCTCTCGGCGTCGTCCCGTATAACGGCAGCGAAATGATCGGCTCGATCCGCACAGAGCGTTCTTCGGATTGCCGTGACGATGTTTCTCCTCAATGGTGAGGCGACCCGCTCATCGCCACTTTTCGCACGAGGTTCCGGCGGGTCAGGGGCGGCAGTTCTGGTCGGTGGCGGGGAGGGTTCCGGTGGCCAGGTAGGCGTTGACCTTGGCGTCCACGCAGGGGTTGCCGTATTCGCCGTAGATGCCGTGGGCGGTGGTGCCGCGCAGGGTGAGGAGGCGGGAGCCGGTCAGCGCGCGGTGCATGGCCTTGGCGCCCTCGTACGTGGTGGCGGTGTCGCCGGTGGCGGCCACGATCAGCGCGGGCGTGGGGTTGCCGACGCGCGTGAGGGGCTCGCGCGGCGGGTTCGGCCAGAACGCGCAGGGCCACAGGTTGTTCTTGAGGGGGCCGAAGAGGGGGTGGCGGGCGCGGCTGCGCTGGATGTCGTGCCAGTACGTGTCGGGGTCGCGGGGCGCGGCGCGGTCGCCGCAGGTGATGGCCGCGGACGGGTTCGCGAGCGGTGAGCCCGCGGAGGTCAGGACGAACGCGAGGAAGTCACCGAAATCGGGGCCGGGGATGGCCGGGCGGCCGTGCGCGGCCTCGTTCAGGGTCCGGACCATGGAGGCGAATTCCGCGCGCGCCTCGGGACGGTCGTCGCCGGAGGCGTTGGAGAGGATGTACGGGACCGCCTGCTCGTCCACCTCGTACGCCCCGACGCGCAGCGGGCGCTCCTCCGCGGCGGTGACGATCGCGTCCACAGTGGCGAGCACGCGGGCGGGGGTGGCGCCGAGGCCGTAGGTGCCGTGGCGTTCGGCGGCCCAGGCCGCCCAGCCGCGCAGCGCGCGTTCCGCCTCGTCCTCGGTTCCCCGGGTGGCCCTGGGGCCCCACTTGCCCGGGTCGCCCGCGCTGTCCAGGACGACGCGGTCGGTACGGCCGGGGAACATCTGCGTGTAGACGGCACCCAGGTAGGCGCCGTAGGAGTAGCCGAGGAAGGAGATCCGGCGCTCGCCGAGGGCGCGGCGCACGAGGTCGACGTCGCGGGCCGTGTCGCGCGTGTTGACGTACGGGAGCACGTCGGCGTGGCGGCGGGCGCAGCGTTCGGCCAGGTCGCGCTGCACCGCCGCCTGGTGGTCGAACCGGGCGCGGGTCCGGCCCGGCGAGCGGAGCCACATGCCGATGGGCCAGCCGCAGTCGAGCGCCGTGCTGCGCCCGACGAAGCGCGGGTCCAGGCCGATGATGTCGTAGCGGGCGGCGACGTCCTTCATGGCCGCGCGCGTCTTCAGGGGCATGGCCAGAGTGGGCTCGCCGGGG
Source organism: Spirillospora sp. NPDC029432 (assembly GCF_040703975.1). Taxonomy (NCBI): domain Bacteria; kingdom Bacillati; phylum Actinomycetota; class Actinomycetes; order Streptosporangiales; family Thermomonosporaceae; genus Spirillospora; species Spirillospora sp. NPDC029432. Next base: position 314,181 of record NZ_JBEZWH010000001.1, on the reverse strand, counting down.
CCGCCGCTGTTGAGGACCAGGGTGCCGATGCGGCCGGCGCGGTCGGCGGCGGGCAGCCGGGACAGCCCGAGCTTGATGGTGCGGCCGCCGGGCCTGGCGTGGTCGAGCGGGACGGTGAGCTCCGCGCACCGCGCGCCCGCCCGGTCGAGCTCCTTGCCGAGGGCGTCGTCGGCGCCTTGGGCGCAGGGCTTCCAGTCGAGCGGTGGAGGCGGGCCGGAGTCGGCCGCCGCCGGCTGCGCGACAGCGGCGGGCAGGGCGCCCAGAGCGAGGGCGGGGACGAGAAGTGCGCGGGTCAGCGCGGTCGTCGGCTTCATGGCGGGGACGCTATTCCGGCCGGGCGGCCCGCACGATACAGCCGGCCGCAGGCGCGCTACTACAGCCCGCTGTAGTGCCCGGCGGGCGCCGGCGGCGGATAATGATTCCCATATCGGGCGTCGCGAGGAGGTGCGCGTGCGGAACCGTGCGTTCTCCGGTTCGGCCTACCTGCTGGGCACGCTGGCCACCGCCGCGGCCACGGCGCTCGCGCTGCCGGTCCTGCTCGCGCCGCAGGTGGCGCGGGCCTGGGCGGACCGGCACCGGCGGCGGGCCGGCCGGCTGCTCGGCGTTCCGGCCGATGGGCGGCCGAGCGGGCGGCGGAATCTCGCCTGGGTGTTCGCGCACGCCACCGTGGGGTTCCTGCTCGGGATGGCCGCCCTGATGTGCCTGGGCAACATCCTGGTCGCCGCGGTGGTGGTGCCGTTGTGGTGGGCGTTCCCCGCCGAGGCGCGCCCCACCCTGTTCTCGTTCTTCGACGTCCGTGTGGGCGATTGGGCGACCGCGCTGGCCGGCGGGGCCGTGCAGATCGCCGTCCTCGGCGCGGCGGCCTGGTGGGCGCTCCCGTGGCTGGCGCGGCTGCACGCGCGGATGTGCCTGGCGGTGCTCGCGCCGTCGGCCAGGGAACGGCTCACCGAGCGGGTCGACGTGCTGACCAGGAGCCGGGTGGGGGTCGTCGACGCCCACGGCGCGGAGCTCCGGCGGATCGAACGCGACCTGCACGACGGGACGCAGGCGCGCCTGGTGTCGATCGCCATGCAGGTGGGCCTCGCCAGGGACTCGCTCGCCGAGGACCCGGAAACGGTGGCGGCGCTGCTCCAGCAGGCGCACGAGACGGCGGAGGAGGCGATGGCCGAGCTCCGCACGGTGCTCCAGACGATCTACCCGCCGATCCTCGCCGACCGCGGGCTGGACGGGGCGCTGGCGGCGCTGGCCGCCCGGGCGGGCGTGCCGGTCCGGATCGAGCTGGGCGACCTGGGCGCGCTCCCGGCGGCCGCGGAGGCGGTGGCCTACTACGTGATCGCCGAGGCGCTGACGAACGTGTCCAAGCACGCCGCCGCCACGCGGGCGGCCCTCCGGGTCGGCCGGGCCGGCGACCTGCTGTCCATCGAGGTCACCGACGACGGAACGGGCGGCGCCGACGAGGCGCGCGGCACCGGGATCACCGGGATGCGCCGGCGGGTCGCCGCCCTGGACGGCACCGTCCGCCTCGACAGCCCGCCGGGCGGCCCCACCACGCTCGCCGTCGAACTGCCGTGCGCGTAGAGACCGTTCAGGAGGCCCGGTGCGGATCGTGATCGCCGAGGACAACGTCCTGCTGGCCGGCGGCCTGGAGCTGCTGCTGGCGGCGAAGGGCTGCGAGGTCGCCGCGGTCGCCGGCGACGGCGAGGCGTTCCTGGAAGCCGTCGCCGAGCACCGGCCCGACATCGGCATCGTGGACGTGCGGCTGCCCCCGTCGTTCCGCGACGAGGGGATCCACGCGGCGCTGCGGGCCCGCCGCGAGCACGGCGCGCTGCCGATCCTGGTGCTGTCGCAGTACGTCGAGCGCGACTACGCGGGCGAGCTCCTCTCCGACGGCCGCGGCGGCATCGGCTACCTCCTCAAGGACCGCATCGGCCGGGTGGCCGAGTTCGTCGACGCCCTGAGGCGCGTCGCGACCGGCGGCACCGCCATGGACTCCGAGGTGGTCGCCCAGCTCCTCGCGCGCCGCGGCGGCGACCCCCTGGACACCCTCACGGCCCGCGAGCGGGAGGCGCTCGCGCTCATGGCCCAGGGCCACGACAACGCCACCATCGCCGAGCGGATGCGGATCTCGGACAACGCCGTCCACAAGCACGTCGGCAACATCTTCGCCAAGCTCGGCCTGGCGCCGGACGACTCCGGCCACCGCCGCGTGCGGGCGGTGCTGGCCTACCTGGACGGCGCGCCGGGGCCGGCCTCCGGGCGCGGCTGATAAAATCGGGATCATGCTGATCGAGGTCGACAGACTCTAGCCACCGGACCGCCGGTGGCTTTCACCAGCGGGAGCGTCGCTCCCGTCTCTGTGGTGACCGCTGCCCTCTCGCATGATCTCCTTCCGCCCGTTCATGGCGGCGGCCTCTCCTGCGCGAGCCGAACCGGCGCGCCGGTCGACACCGGACCGATCTCGATCACATCCGTCCCGCGCCGGCGGGCAGAAAGCAGAGAACCGCTAACGATGTCCAGCAAATCCGTCATCACGCTCCGCGACCTGACGTTCGAGTGGCCGGACGGGAGCGTCGCGCTCTCCGGCGTCAACGGCACGTTCACGGCCGGCCGGACCGGCCTCGTCGGCCGCAACGGCGCCGGCAAGTCGACCCTCCTGAAGCTGATCGCGGGGATCCTGGCCCCGGCGGCCGGCCACATCGACACGGTCGGCGAGGTGGGCTACCTGCCGCAGACGCTCACCCTCCACCGGGACACGACCATCGCCGGGCTCCTCGGCATCGACGGGATCCTCGCCGCGATCGAGGCGATCGAGGCCGGCGACGCCGCCGAGCGCCACTTCGACACCATTGGCGACGACTGGGACATCGAGGCGCGGGCCGACGAGGCCCTGCACCAGATCGGGTTCTCCGCCGGAGACCTCGGCCGCAGCGTCGCCGAGGTGTCGGGCGGCGAGGCGATGCTCATCGCCGTCACCGGCCTGCGCGTCCGCCGCACCCCGATCACGCTGCTCGACGAGCCCACCAACAACCTCGACCGGCCCACCCGGGCGAGGCTCGCCGGCTTCGTGGACGAATGGCCCGGCACCCTCGTCGTCGTCAGCCACGACCTCGAACTGCTGGAGCACATGGACGCCACGGCCGAGCTCCACGACGGCGGCCTCGCGACCTTCGGCGGCCCGTACAGCGCGTGGAAGGAGCACCTGGAGCAGGAGCAGGCCGCCGCGGCGCAGGCCGCCCGGACGGCCCAGCACGCGCTCAAGGTCGAGAAGCGGCAGCGCGCCGAGGCCGAGATCAAGCTGGCCCGCAGGGAACGCACCGCCAGGAAGACCCAGAAGGACGGCGGCATCCCGAAGATCCTGGCGGGCAACCGGGCCAGCCGGGCCCAGGCGTCCGCGGGCTCGCTGCGTTCCACGCTCGACGACAAGGTCCAGTCGGCCCAGGCCGCGGTCGACGCCGCCGACGCGCGGGTGCGCGAGGAGAGGCACATCAACCTCACCCTTCCCGATCCGGACGTGCCGCGCGGGCGCCGCCTCGCCGAGATCCACGACGAGGACCGCACCGTGGTGGTCCAGGGGCCCGAGCGGGTCGCGCTCGTCGGGGCGAACGGGACGGGGAAGTCCACGCTGATCGAGCATCTCGTCCAGGGCGGGACGGCGGCCCCCGGCCGGCCGTACGGGCGGCTCCTGACCGATCTCGTCGGCTACCTGCCCCAGCGCCTGGACGGGCTCGACGAGGACGCGAGCGCGATGGACAACGTCCGCGCGGTCGCTCCCGGAACGCCGCCCGGCACGATCCGCAACCAGCTCGCCCGGCTGCTCCTGCGCGGGGACGCCGCCGACCGCCCGGCCGGCACCCTCTCGGGCGGCGAGCGCTTCCGCGTCTCCCTCGCGCGGCTCCTGCTGTCGGATCCGCCCGCCCAGCTGCTGATCCTCGACGAGCCCACCAACAATCTCGACATCACCAGCGTCGAGCAGCTCGCGGAGGCGCTCGACGCCTATCGCGGCGCCCTCCTCGTCGTCAGCCACGACGTCGCGTTCCTCGACCGGATCGGGATCGACACGGTCCTCGAGATCGGCGAGGACGGCCACCTGCGCCGGCGCCCCGGCCTGGACGTCTGACACCTTCCGTACCGGCCCCGGCCTGGTGCCGCGCCCCGGGCCGGGGTCGCTCGGGGTCATTCAGGGTCATTCGGCCTTGGCGGCCTCCAGGACGGGGACGGCGGCGGCGCGGCGGGCGGGGAGGGCCGTCGTGGCCAGGGTCGCCACCGCCGCGCCGGCCGCGACCAGCGGGAACAGCCACCAGGGCGGGTCGGGGCGCAGGAACGAGCTGCCGGTCAGGACGTGCAGCAGCGCCAGCGTGCCCGTCGCGACCGCGAGGCCGAGGATCGTGCCGAGCGCGACCACGGTGGCGGCCTCCCAGCGGACGATCGAGCGGATCTGCCGGGCGGTGGCGCCCACGGCGCCCAGCAGCCCGAACTCGCGGGTGCGTTCGGCGACGCTCATCGAGACGGTGGTCGCCATGCCGAACAGCGCCAGCAGCAGCGCCATGCCGACGAAGGTGTGCGTGGCCCGCAGCGCCCGGGTGAGCGAGGCCGACGCCGCGGCCACGTAGGCGTCGCGGTCGAGGACGCGGACGCCGGGCACCCCGGCCACGGCGCGTTCCAGCGCCTCCGTGGTGCCGCCCCGGACGAGGATCGCCCGGGTCGCGGCGCCGGCGTCGAGGCGTTCCATCGTCGCGGGCGCCGCGAGCGCCTGGTCGGCGAACAGGTGGGACGGGTCGTGGTAGGCGTCCGCCACCGTGAGCGCGGTCCGGCCGTGCGCGCCGCGCACCACGATCCGCTGCCCGGGGCGGAGACCGCGGTCCTCCATGACGGCCGACGAAAGCGCGATCTCCCCCGGCCGCAGCTCGGGCGGGCGGCCGCCCAGCCGCAGCACGTCGCGGAGGCCGCGCTGCTCGGCGCCGCTGACGAGGAAGTAGAACGGCTCGGGCTCCTCGCCCGGCTCGGTCCGTTCCGGCGAGACGAGCTTGACCTCGGTCTGCGTGAGGACGGCCGTCCGCGTCACCCCGGGCGCGCCCGCCAGCCGGGCGGCGGTGTCGCGGGCGAGCGGAGCGGGCGCCCCCTCGGCGGTACGGGCGGTCGAGGCGATCGCGTGCTCGGCGGCCATGACCTGCCGTCCAGCCTCGCGGAAGCGGTCGTTCACGGAGATCGTCACCAGCGCGACGGAGGCGACCAGCGCGACGCCCAGCATCAGCGACGAGGCGGCCGCGGAGACCCGGCGCGGGCTGCGGGTGATGGTGGCGTGCGCCAGGCGGCCGGTCTCGCCGCCGGCGAGCGTTCCGGCGCGGCCCACCAGGCCGCCCAGCGGACCGACGAGGAACGGGGTGAGGACGGCGAGCCCGGCGACCGCGAGCAGCGCCCCGAAGAGGGTCATCAGCGAGACCGCGAACGTGCGGTCCGGGCCGGGCGGGTCGCCGAAGCGGATCGCGGCGGCCACGGCGAGCCAGAAGCCCGCGCCGAGGAAGACGGCGGACGCGGCCAGCAGCCGGGGCAGGCGGCGTTCCCGGGTCTCGGTGGCGGTGCTGCGCAGCGCCTGGACGGGCGAGACGCCCGCGGCGCGGCGCGCCGCCCGCCACGCGGCCGCCTGGGTGACCAGGATCCCCGCCACGGCCGGTACGCCCAGCGCGACCCAGCCGAGCCGCGTGCCGGCGGCGGAGACGTCGAAGCCGTCCCGCGCGAACAGCCGGACGATCAGCGCCGACAGCGGGAGGCCCGCGGCCGTCCCGGCCACCGCCGCGATCCCGCCCAGCGCCAGCGCCTCCAGCCGGATCAGCAGGCCGATCTGCCGCGGCGTGGCACCGATCGCCCCGAGCAGCGCCAGCCGCCGGGTCCGCTGCCGGACCAGCGTGCCGAACGTGTTGGCCACCACGAACAGCCCGACGAAGACCGCCACGGCGGCCAGCATGCCGACGACGCCGGCGACGGACGCGCCCTCGCTCGCGGCGGCGGCCGCCTGCGCGCGCCGTACGGACTCGGCGGTCCGTACCGTGGCGCCGCCGCCCAGCTCCCGGGCCAGCTCGCCGCGCAGCCGGTCGGCGGGCACTCCCGGGGCCGCCTTCACCCAGACGGCCTGCCAGGTGCCCGCGGGCAGCATCGCGGCGCGCCGTACGGTCTCGGGAGGGGCCAGCACCAGGTCCCCGGCGGCCACCGCGCCGCGGCCCTGGACGCCGACGATCCCGGCGATCCGCACCCGGCGCGTCTCGCGGGGCAGCGTCAGCGTCATCATGTCGCCGGCGCGCAGCTTCCCGGCGCGCGCGATGTGCCGCACGACGGCGACCTCGCCGTCCGCGGCGGGGGCGCGGCCGTCCTCGATCCGGTACGGGTTCAGCCGCGGGTCGGGCGTCCAGGGGCGCAGCAGCGTACGGCCCTCGGCCGAGGCCATGATCGCCTGCCCGCCGGGGCGGGCGGCCGTCACCGGCACCGCGGCGTCCCCGGTGGCCGCCGCGACGCCCGGCAGCGCCGCGACCCGGTCGAGCCGGATCCGGCCGTCCGGCGGCGCGTACGGGTCGTCCGGGTCCGCCGCCCCGCCCTGGACGAGCACGTCCGTCCGGGCGTACTCGCTCGCGTCGCTGCCCGCCACCGCGTCCTGCGCGCGCAGCGCGAACTGGAGCGACCCCGCGATGAGCGCGATCGAGCCCACCGCCGCCAGCAGCGTCGCGGCCGTCCGCGCCCGGCTCTCGGCGAACGAGCGCCTCGCGATCAGCCACAAGGCGTTCTCCACGGCCCCCACCCCTCTAGCACGCCTGAGATAATCTCAGATGAGACTATATCAGCCGGGACTAGTATGGGCGCATGCTCGACGATCTGCTCGAACGCCTGCTGTCCGGGGAGGGCGGCCCGGCCGCCGACCACGTGGGGCTGGGCATGCTGCTGGCGGAGGCCCACAACCGGAGCCGCGAGCGGATGAACGAGGCCCTGCGCCCGCTCGGGATCAACGTCCGCGGCTTCGCCGTGCTGCTGGCGCTGCCGCTGTACGGCCCGGTCAGCCAGCGGGAGCTCATCGGCCGCATCGGCATCGACAAGTCCACCATGTTCCGGCTCATCGACGAGCTCGAAGAGGGCGGGCTCGTCGCCCGCGAGCGGGCGCCGCGGGACCGGCGCGCGTACTCGATCGTGCTCACGGACCGCGGCGAGGAGACCCTGGCCGAGGCGCGGCGGACCGCCGAACGGGTGGACGGGCAGGTCTTCGGCCGCCTCACCGCGGCCGACCGCCGGACGCTCGCCGGCCTGCTGCGCCGCCTGGCCGAGGCCGACGCCCCGCCCCCGTGATCACCTCGGGCGGCCGAGGGACGCGGCGGGCGGGGCGGGCCGGATCGTGCCGGCGCCCGGTCAGGCCGCGGCCTGGGCGGTGACGCGCTCGATGGCCTGGACGGCGAGGGCCGGCTGGTCGACGTAGATGTAGTGGCCGCTCTTCTCGGCGGTGGTCAGCTTGCCGCGGCCGGAGATGGCGACCCACTGGCGCTGCCCCGCGGACCAGGCGCGCTCCAGCCGCTGCCCGTACTCGGGGCTGGCCGCGGCGAGGTACTGCTTCCCGTGCTGGAGCACCTCCACCGGGATGTTCCCGACGGAACGGGCCTTCCCGTCGGCGATGACCAGGTTCTCGGGGTTCTGGCCCTTGAAGACCGCGAGGTTCTGCGCGCGCAGCTGGGCCGACGGGCCCGTGGCGGACGCGGGGATCGCCTTGCCGATGTCGTCGATCATCGTCGGCGAGGTGGCGTCCATGAGGACCAGGCCCTTGACGCGCTTCTGCTGGTCGGGGGCGTACCTGGCGGCGATCAGCCCGCCCAGCGAGTGCCCGGCCAGGACGGCCGGCCCGTCGCCGGCGACCCGGTCGAGGACCCCGGTGAGGACCTTGCCGCTGGCGGCGAGGTCCTGTGGGCCGTCGGGCTTGTCGCTGGCGCCCGCGCCGAGCCGGTCGTACGAGCAGACCCGGTTCTCGCCGCTGAGCGTCTTCTGGAGGGCCGCCATCTTGCCGAGCCCGTCACCCCCGCCGTGCATGAGGACGATGACCGGCTTTCCCTCGCCCCGGGTGCCCGCACAGGAAACGTTCACCGACTTTCCGCCGACCTCGATCTTCTTGGTGCCGGTGAACGGGTCGGCTTCCTTTCCGGAGGCGAGCGGGTCCCAGTTCTCCAGGGATTCGCCATCGCAGCCGGTGAGGCCCGCGCCGGCCACGGCGACGCAGGCGGCGACCACGACGGACGTCCTGAACTTGCGGAACATCGATTCCTCCAGTGAAAGCGGGTGTTCTCGGGAGCTGCGTGACCGCCGATTCCTCGGCCGGCGCACCGGCGTTTCCGCCGCTGCCGTAAAAGGCCGCCGAAATGTTGGCCCCTGTCACATTGAGAACGCTATTGATTCCGCCGTGGCGGATTCATCACCGCGTGGTGGACAGTCGCGGGTAGCTCGGACGGGGGACGGCCGCGCCGGGCGCGCTCAGCGTCCCGGCCGGGCGAGGCCCTCGACGAGGACCTGCCAGCTCTCGGCCAGGGGGAGCGCGTCGCCGGACACCGGCAGCTCGACGGCGTCCATCGCGGGCACGTAGAGCAGCGGCCCTTCCAGGGCGGCGGTGAGCTGGAGGGTGAGGCCGTCCAGCTCATCGCCGATGTCCGGCCGGGCCTGGCCCAGCAGCATGCGGATGTGGAGCTGCGACAGGGTCGCTCCCGCGGCGGGGAGCGTCCGGTTGCGGTCCATGGCGGCCCGCGCGAGCGCCAGGTGGTCCAGCAGGAAGGCGATGCGGGCGCGGCCGTAGGCGATCAGGCGCTGCACGGGTTCCGCGCCGGGCCCCAGCGGCGGGGGTCCCGACAGCACCGCGTGCTGGAAGCGGCGCTCGTCGTCGTCGATCAGCGCCGCGAAGATGCCGGCGCGGGTGCCGAAGCGGCGGAAGACGGTGCCCTTGCCCAGGCCGGCGCGCTCGGCCAGGGCGTCCATGGTCACCTTCTCGGTCCCGTGCTCGGCGATCATCTCGCGAGCCGTCTCCAGCAGGTGCCGGCGGTTGCGCGCCGCGTCGGCGCGCTCGACGCGCGGCCTGCCGAAGGGCACCTCGAACGGTTCCACGCGGGCAAATCTACCCCCGGGAATATAAGCGGGGTACGGTCCGCTTACGCTCCATGGAACGCGGCACCGGCCGGCACCCGATCGCCGGCCACCGCCGGACCCGTCCCTGAGGAGTCACCCTGATGAACCTGTTCCGCCTGGACGCCAGCATCCTTCCCGGCGTCTCCACCAGCGCCCAGATCGCCGACCTCGCCGAGGCGGAGTGGACCGCCGCGCACCCCCACGGCACGGTCACCCGTCGCCATCTGGGCACCGACCCCCTGCCCGCCGAGGCCTGGGCGCTGGCCACCACCGCGGGCGCCACCCCGGAGGCCGAGCACACCCCGGCCCAGCGCGAGGCGGTCGCCCTGGCCGGTGCGCTCTCCGAGGAACTGCAGAACGCCGATGCCGCGATCCTCGCCGTACCGCTGTACAACTACGGCGTCTCGCAGCACTTCAAGACGTGGGTCGATCTGGTCCTGGCGGGCGCCGGCCCGACCACTCCCCTGCTGAAGGGCACCCGTACCGTCCTGGCCACCACACTGGGCGGCGGGTACGGTCCCGGCGCCCCGCGCGAGGGCTGGGACCACTCCACCCCCTACCTGGAGCGCGTCCTGGCCGACATCTGGCAGGCCGACCTCACCCTCATCAAGCGGGAGCTGACCCTCGCCGCGACCACCCCCGGCATGGAGAGCCTGAAGGACCTGGCCGAGCAGCAGCACTCCCTGGCGCTGGCCGCCGCCCGCGACGCCGGCCGCGCGCTGGCTGGCAACTGACCGTTCGACACTCCGGTGGGACGCCGCGTTCAGGGCGGGCGCGGCGTCCCGGCCGCCGCCGGGCGAACCGATCACGGGGGCTTCGCGTCCGAGGGGAACGGCCGCCCGCGGGGGCGGCCGCCGGAGAGACGGGACCCATGCTCGACGCGCAGGAGATCCTGCGGCGCATCGACGCCGCCTACGACCTGGAACCGGAGAGGGCGGGCGCCGACCACGGCGCCTTCTTCGCGGAGATGGCCGACTGCCTCGCCCACGCGGAGGCGCTCGGCGACCCCGGCGTGCTGATGTACGCCCGGCTCGGATACGGCTCCGCGCTGCGCTGGCGGCCCGGCGTTGGCGCGCGCGAGACCACCCGCACGTGGCTGGGGCTCCTGCGCACGTGCCTGCTGGCCTGGCACGCCGAGCCCGGCCGGTACGACGCGATCTGCGTGCGGGCGCTGTGGTGCCAGCTCCTCGACCTGCTGGGCTTCTACGTCGAGCTCTACCCCGAGCCCGCCGACCGGGTGCTGCGGCTGGCCGACGAGCTGGGCCGGTACGACCCGCGCACCCTGCCGTTCGTGCCGTACGAGCTCGACATGATCCGGATGCGGGTGGCGGCGCGGCGCGGGGACGCGGCCGAGGCCGAGCGGATCTGGCGGTCGCTGCGGGCGCGGGAGTTCCCCGACGACCGCCTCCTGCACGACCGGATCCTGGCCGCGGACGCCGAGATGTGGACCTGGCTCGGCCGGTACGACCTGGCCGTGGAGTCGCTGGCGCCGGTGGTGGCCGGGCAGGTCCCGCTGACGGACGGCCTCCCGGTCGAGCAGCGGCTGCTCGTCCCGTACGTGCGGCTCGGCCGGATCGACGAGGCCGTGGCGATCCACGAGCGCACCTGGGACCTGCCTGAGCAGAAGCTGGATCCGATCCTCGCCCAGCTGGAGTTCTGCCTGCTCACCGGCAACGAGGAGCGCGGCCTCCAGGTGCTGCACCGCAACCTGCGGCGCATCCGCAACCGTACCTCCGGGTCGCTCCACGGGACGGCGGTCGCGGCCGTGGGGGCGGCCCTGTGCCGCCGGGTCCTGGCGCGGGGGATGGACCGCGAGTGGCTGTGGGACTGCGGCTGCGACGGTCCCGCCTGCGAGGACAATCCGCTCTACACCTATGCCGCGCTGGAACGGGACCTGTACTGGGACGCCGTCGACGCCGCCGAGGAGCTGGACGAGCCGGACGGCGTCACGGCCGAGTTCGACCGCGTGCGCGAGCGGCTGGCGCTGGAGCCGGTCGCGCATGTCGAACTGCCGTCCCGGCCGGCCGTGCCGCCCGCGTTCCCGCACCCGGTGACCCACCTGCCCGCCACCGGCGCCGCGGAGCTGGCCGCCGCGCTCGACGCCGCGACCGCCGAACCGCTCGGCCGCCGCAGGATCGCGCTGCTCCAGCAGATCACGGTCAACGCGACGCTCGCGGACCTGCCCCAGACGGTGGGCGCCGCCCGGACGGCGATGCTGGACGACCTGACCCGCGACGGCTGGGACGGCTGGCGGTTCGAGCTGGCCCGCGACCTGCTGGAGCTGTTCCGGCTGCACGACGCGGACCCGTCCCTGCTCGGCGCCGAGCGGCTCGACCGGATGTGGCGGGCCGTCCCGACGGCGCTCGACCGCGTCCTGGACCGGCCCGGCCTGCACCTGGCCCAGGTGTACGAGCTGCTCGGCCTGCTGGAACGCCACCGCCGTCCCGGCACCGGCGACGAGCACCACCTCCGCTGGTACCGCGCCGCCTTCCGGACGCGCGGCGGCGACCGGGACGGGGCGGCGAAGGCGTGGGCGGCCTTCGACGCGCTGCCGCCCCACGACCGGTACAACGCGGAGGGCCAGGTCCGCCGCCGCGTCCGCTGGCATCTCGACCTCGGCGACGACGCCGCCGCGCTCGCCGCGGGCCCGGACGGCTGCGACCTGCTGCTCGTCCCCTATCTGCGGGCCGGCCGGGCCGGCCTGGCCCGTTCCGTCCACGAACGCACCCGCGAGACGGCCTCGTCCGCCGCCGCCGTCACCGAGCACCTGCGCTACTGCGCCGCCACCGGCGCGCTCGACGACGCCCTCGGCGTCGTCCAGCGGAACCTGCGCCTCTACCACCTGCGGTACGACGATGACGAGGCGACGTTCGACCATCTGCGCGCCCACGCCGCGGCCGTGCTCGTCTGCGAGGCGGTCGTGGCCGCGGGCCGCGACACCGTCTGGACGTGGCCCGAGGACGAGTGCGATCCGCCCTGCCCGCCCGAGGACGACTGGACCTACACGCGCTTCGCCGGCAACACGCGCCCGTCCCTGCTGGCACGCGCCCGCCGCTGGGAGTCGCTGCTCGGCACCGGCGCGCACACCCGCGCGGTGTTCGCCCTCGCCGACGGCGACCGGGCAGAACCGTCCGGGGACCCGTTGCGTCCGACGGTGTGATGAACGATCAGGAGAGAGTTGCGGGCGAGCACGGGTTCCGGGTCGACCTCGGCGGGATCGTCGACCTGCTGAGCCGCCACCTCTACAGCAGCCCCCGCGTCTACGTGCGCGAACTGCTGCAGAACGCGGTCGACGCGATCACCGCGCGGGCGGCGGTGGACGGTCCGGCGGACGGCGCCGTGATCCGGATCGAGACCGGTGAGGCGCTCCGGGTGCACGACCCGGGCATCGGGCTGACGGAGGAGCAGGTGCACGAGCTGCTGGCAACGATCGGCCGCTCGTCCAAGCGGGACGAGCTGGGGTTCTCCCGGAGCGACTTCCTCGGCCAGTTCGGGATCGGGCTGCTGTCGTGCTTCCTGGTCGCCGACGAGATCGAGGTGCTGACGCGCAGCGCCGCCGGCGGGCACGCCGTCCGCTGGCGCGGCCACGCCGGGGGACGCTACACCGTCGAGAGGGCGGAGCGGGACGGGCCGGGCACGACCGTCACCCTGCGGCCGCGGCGCGACCTCGGCCACTGGCTGGAGGAGGACACCGTCCGGGAGCTGGTCCGGCACTACGGGGCGTACCTGCCGTACGAGGTCCGGCTGAACGGCGTCCGCGTCGACGACGGCGACCCGCCCTGGGAGGCCCGGCACGACGGCGGCCCGGACGCGCGGCGGGAGGCGCTGCTCCGGCACGGGACGGCCATGCTCGGCGCCGAGCCGTTCGAGGTGATCGACCTGGACGTCCCCGAGGCGGGGCTGCGCGGCGTCGCGTACGTGCTGCCGCGCGAGACGAACCCGAGCGACCCGCCCAAGCACCGGGTGTACCTGCGCCGGATGCTGGTCGGCGACCGGGTCGAGAAGGTGCTGCCGGACTGGGCGTTCTTCGTGCGGTGCGCGGTGGACGCGACGGAGCTGCGGCCCACCGCCGGCCGCGAGCAGCTCTACGACGACGACCTGCTGGCCACCGTCCGGGTCCGGCTCGGCGAGCAGGTCCGGGGCTGGCTGGTGCGGATGGCGCTGACCGATCCGGAGCGGCTGCGCGCGTTCCTGGACGTCCACTACCGGGGCGTGCTGGCGCTGGCGGCGCACGACGTCGAGATGCTGCGGATCGTGGACGAGTGGGTGCCGTTCACCACCTGCGACGGCGAGATGCCGCTCGCGCGGTTCCGGGAGCTGCACCGCGACATCCGGTACACGCTGGGCGTCGAGGAGTTCCAGCAGTACGCGAGCATCGCCGCCGCGCAGGGCATCGGCCTGGTCAACGGCGGCTACACGTACCACACCCAGGTGCTCCAGCGGCTGCGGCTGCTGGACCCGGGGCTGGTCGTGCGGCGGCTCGACCCGGCGGACCTGGCGACCCGGTTCGACCGGCCGGACCCGGCCGCGGAGCTCGCGGCGCGGGACTTCCTGGCCGTCGCGGAGCGGACGCTGGAGCCGCGGGAGTGCGTTCCGGCGCTGCGGTCGTTCGCTCCCGAGTCGCTGCCGGTGCTGTACCTGGCCGCCGGCGGCCCGGCGCTCGATCCGCCGCCCGCCGACAGCGTGTGGGCCGAATTCGAGAAGGCCGCGGAGGACGCGGCGGAGGAGGCGGGCGGGGAGGCCGGGCCGACGCTGGTGTTCAACCACCGCAACCCGCTGATCGCCCGGCTCGCGGCGACGCCGAGCGAGTCCGTCGTGGCCCTGGCCGTCGAGGCGATGTACGGCTACGCGCTGCTCGCCGGGCGGCGCCCGGCGGGCCCGGAGGACGTGGCGGCGATGAACCGCGCGTTCCTCGGCCTCGTGGAGCACGCCGTCGAGGCGGAGCGCTGACCCGCTGAAACGGCCCCGTCCGGCTACAGCCGTCTCGACGGATGGGTGAAGTGCTGCCGGTAGGTGGTGGCCGTCAGCCCGTAGTGGGCCTTGAAGCGGCGGGCGAAGTAGTTCTGGTCGGCCCATCCGACGGTCTGGGCGATCTGCGTGACGGGGTGGTCGGTGTGCAGGAGCAGGTGGGCGGCCTTCTCCACCCGGTGCTGCGCGAGGTACGCCATCGGCGGCAGGCCGGTGGCGGCCTTGAACAGGCGGATGAGGTAGCGGGGCGTGAGGTGGAGCTCCTCGGCGAGCTCGTCCAGGGTCCATCTGTGGTCGAGCCGGGACTCCAGCAGGCGCATGGCCTCCAGCACGGCCGGGTGGGCGGGCCCCTCAGCGCCGGGGACGCCGCCCCGGTCGGTGGCGGCGGCGCGGGCGACGTGGCTGAGGAACATGGTGAGCCGGCCGATGATGTCGCCGCGGTGCCGCGCGAGCGGCTCGTGCCGCAGCCGGGCCAGGCCGTCCAGATGGACCACGCACTCCCCGAGCGTCCGCTGGTCGAGGTGCGTGGTGAGCATCCCGCGGCGCTGCATGGAGTTGGGGCCGTTCCACAGCAGGTAGCCGAGGAGGGGGTCCTCCCGCGTCCAGGCCAGTTCGCGCCGCAGCAGGCCGGTGTTCAGGCAGCAGTTGTAGAGGTCGAGGCCGCGGCACTCCTCGTAGCCGTGCCAGACGCCGGGGCGCAGCAGGACGACGTCGCCGACCTCCAGGTCGCGGCGGCCGGTGAGCGATCTGTGCACTCCCCGGCCGCCGGTCACGACGGCGAGCTCCAGGAAGCTGTGGGTGTGCACCGGGTGGCCGCCCTCGTGCAGGTGGTGCCCGGCGTAGGCCAGTGACCCGTCGGTGATGTACACCTGCCCCTTCAGCTCTTCGACCGGGGGTGCGTCCATGGCCGCACCCTAACGCCCGGGACCGAAGCGAACATCGTGCTACTGCTGGTCCATTTCGGGCTATCCGGGCGGGTCGCCGCGGGCGGATCATCCCTGCCTAGACCACTCGTGGTCGACCCGGCGGCGACCCTGCCGCCACGTGCGCGAGGAGGCCGCGGATGGCGCGTGGGCGGAGAGGGCGGCGGGCGCCCGCCTGGTTCCTGGTCCCGGCGCTGGCGCTGTACGGCTTCGTCGTGCTGCTCCCCAGCGCCCAGGGCGCGACGTTCGCGTTCACCGACTGGGACGGGCTCAGCCCCGCCAGGAGCTTCGCCGGCCTGGCGAACTTCCGGGAGATGCTGGCGGACCCCGCCGCCCGCGGCGCGCTCCGGCAGACGCTCATCGTCGCGGTCGCCGTCACCGTGGTCCAGAACGCGATCGGGCTGGCGCTGGCGCTCGGCGTGCACAGCCGGATCCGGAGCCGGAACGTGCTCCGCGTCCTGCTGTTCGCCCCGGCGGTGATGACGCCGGTGGTCACGGCGGCGCTGTGGAAGTACCTCCTGGCGCCCGAGGGCGCGCTGAACGGCCTGATCGCCGCGGTCGGCCCGGACTCCTGGCAGCGCAACTGGCTGGGCGATCCGGCGCTGGCGCTGTGCAGCGTGATCGGGGTGATCGTCTGGCAGTTCGCCGGCTACTCGATGGTGATCTTCCTGGCCGGGCTCCAGGGGATCCCGCGGGAGGTGTACGAGGCCGCCGCGGTGGACGGCGCCACCGGCTGGCGGCGGTTCCGGCACGTGGTGCTGCCGCTCCTGGCGCCCGCGACGACGATCAACCTGATGCTGTCGGTCATCGGCGGGCTGAAGCTGTTCGACCAAGTGTGGGTGCTGACGGGCGGCGGCCCGGGCACCTCCACCGAGACGCTGTCGACGCTGATCTACAAGAACGCGTTCCAGTTCAACGAGTACGCCTACAGCGTGGCGCTGGCGATCGTGCTGACGGTCTTCGTCGCGGTCTTCTCCAGCGGCCAGTACGGGCTGCTCCGCCGCCAGGAGAGGGCGGTCCGGTGAACCGCTACGGCGCGCGCACCCTGCTGCGCGAGATCATCATGGTCGCGGTGACGGCGGTCGTCGCGTTCCCCCTGTACGTGCTGGTCAACCTGTCGCTGCGGGACCCGCGGGACGGCACGTCCATCATCGTCCCCACCACGTCGCCGACGCTGCGCAACTACGCCGACGCCTGGCGGGAGGCGGGACTGGCGGGCGCGATCGTCAACAGCGTCGTGGTCACGGTGGTCAGCGTCGCGATCATCGTGGTGGTCTCCGGCATGGCGGCCTACCCGCTGGCGCGGGTGACGGCGCGGTGGTCCCGCTGGGCGTTCGCGCTGGTGATGCTCGGGCTGCTGCTGCCGTTCCAGCTGGCGCTGCTGCCGCTCTACCAGACCATCCGGGACCTGAACCTGCTGGGCACGCTGTGGTCGCTGGTGCTGTTCTACAGCGGGCTCCAGGTGCCGTTCGCGACCTTCCTCTACACAGGCTTCCTCCGGGTCGTGCCGCGCGAGTACGAGGAGGCCGCGCTCATCGACGGCGCGAGCCCGTTCCAGGTGTTCTGGCGGGTGGTGTTCCCGCTGCTGCGGCCGGTCACCGGGACCGTCGTCATCCTGAACGCCATCTTCGTCTGGAACGACTTCCTGACGCCTTTCCTGTACCTGTCCGGCAGTGACCGGCAGACCATTCCGGTGGCCGTCTTCGGCTTCATCGGCCAGTACGTCTCGCAATGGAACCTGGTGTTCGCCGGGCTGGTCATCGCGATGCTCCCGATCCTCGTCGTCTATTTCCTCATGCAGCGCCACATCATCAAGGGTTTCGCCGGCGGACTGAAAGGATGACCCTCCCCTTGCCGAACGCACAGCCGCTCCCCCGGGACGTTCTGACCCCGTACGGGCTCACCTGCGAGATGCTGGAGACGCCGCTGGGGCTGGACGAGCCGTTCCCGCGCCTGTCGTGGCGGCTCCGCTCGTCCCGCCGGGGCGACGCCCAGACCGCGTACCGGCTCACCGCGGCGCTCGCCCGCCGGGACCTGGACGCCACGGAGCGCCTCATCTGGGACACCGGCCGCCGCGAGGCGGGCGACGGCGTCCTGGTCCCCTACGACGGGCCGCCGCTCCAGTCCTGCACCCGCTACCACTGGCGGGTGGAGGTGTGGGACGCCGCGGGGGCGGCGGCCGGCCGCGCGGAGTCGTGGTTCGAGAGCGGCCTGCTGCACCCGGACGAGTGGCGCGCCCGGTGGATCGGCCGCGACGCGGAGACCGGGGCCGTCATGGACCCGCCCCGCGACGGCGACCGCACCGACCGCACCCGCCACCTGGAGCCGTGCTCGCACCTGCGGCGCCCCTTCCGCCTCGACGGGCCGCGGCCCGTGCGGGCCCGCGTCTACGCCGCCGCCCGCGGCCTCTACGAGCTGCGCCTGAACGGCCGGAAGGTCGGGGACGCCGAGCTGGCACCCGGCTGGACCGAGTACCGCCGGCGCGTGGCGTACCAGGCGTACGACGTGACCGGCCTGCTCCAGGACGGCGAGAACGTCCTGGGCGCCGTGCTCGCGGACGGCTGGTGGAGCGGGTTCGTCGGGTTCGACTCGCGGCACCAGGCCCGCCACTACGGCCGGGCGCCGCAGCTGATCGTGCAGCTGCTGCTCGACCACGCCGACGGCTCCCGGCGGTGGATCGCCTCGGACGAGGGGTGGCGGGAGCGCGACGGCGCGATCAGGTACGCGGACCTGCTGATGGGCGAGTGCGTCGACGCCCGCGACGCCCTGCCCGGCTGGGACCGTCCCGGCTACGACGACGCCGGCTGGCACGCGGCCGCCGTGCTCGGCCGGGACACGGCCGTCCTGCGGGCGGCGTCCGACGAGCCGGTGCGGGTCACCGAGGAGCTGCCCGCCGTGACGGTGACCCGCCGCCCCGGCGGCCGCCCCGACGGCCCCCAGATCGTCGACTTCGGGCAGAACATGGTCGGCCGGGTGCGGCTGACCGTGCGCGGCGCCGAACGGGGCCGGCGCGTCCGGCTGCAGCACGCCGAGATGCTCGCCGACGGCGAGCTGTACACGGCCAACCTGCGGACCGCCGAGGCCACCGACGTCTTCGTCGCCGCCGGCGAGCCGGTCGAGGTGTTCGAGCCGCGGTTCACCTTCCACGGCTTCCGGTACGCAGAGGTCTCCGGCCTTCCCGGCGACCTGCGGCCCGAGGACGTCGTGGGCCGGGTGCTGCACAGCGACACCCCGTTCACCGGGGAGTTCGCCTGCTCGGACGCGACCGTGAACCGCCTCCAGGCCAACATCGTGCGGGGGCAGCGCGGCAACTTCGTGTCCGTCCCCACCGACTGCCCGCAGCGCGACGAGCGGCTCGGCTGGCTCGCCGACGCGCAGGTGTTCCTGCCGACCGCCTGCCGCAACGCCGACGTCGCCGCGTTCTTCGCCCGCTGGATGCGCGACGTCGTCGACGGCCAGGACGCCGGCGGCGCGTTCCCCGACGTCGCGCCCAAGCTGTGCATCGAGCGCGAGGGCGCGCCGGCCTGGGGCGACGGGGGCGTCATCATCCCCTGGCACCTGTACCTCGCGTACGGCGACCGCCGCGTGCTGGAACGCTCGTACGCCGCCATGACCGCCTGGGTCGACCACGTCCACCGGCACAACCCCGGCCTGGTGTGGCGGCACCGGACCGGCAACCACTACGGCGACTGGCTCCAGGTGAACGCCGAGACCCCGCGCGAGCTGCTGGCCACCGCGTACTTCGCGCGCAGCGCGCAGATCGTCGCGCTGGCCGCCCGGGTCCTCGGGGAGGACGCCGACGCCGGCCGCTACGGCGCCCTCCACGAGGCCGTACGGGCCGCGTTCGCGGACGCCTTCGTCGACGGGACCGACGGCCGCGTGCTGGGCGGGACCCAGACCGGCTACCTGCTCGCGCTGGCGTTCGGCCTGCTGCCCGAGCGGCTCGTCCCCGCCGCCGTGGACCACCTGGCCGCCGACATCGAGGCCCGCGGCCGGCACCTCACCACCGGGTTCGTCGGGGTCTCGCTGCTGTGCCCGGTGCTCGCCGAGCACGGCCGCGCCGACCTGGCGTACGCCCTGCTGCACCAGGACACCTTCCCGTCCTGGGCCTACTCGATCCGGCACGGCGCCACCACGATCTGGGAGCGCTGGGACGGCTGGACCGAGGAGCACGGCTTCCAGTCCCCGGCGATGAACTCGTTCAACCACTACAGCCTCGGCTCGGTCGGCGACTGGCTGTACGGCGGCGTCGCCGGCATCGGCCAGGAGCCGGGCTCGACCGCGTACCGGCGCCCGCTGCTGCGGCCGCACGTCGGCGGCGGCCTCACCTGGGCCCGCGCCCGGCAGGAGACCCCGCTGGGCACGCTCGCCTGCGGCTGGTCGCTCCGGCCCGGCTCCGGAGCCGGGCCGCGGGAGCTGCGCCTGGACGTGACGGTGCCGCCCGGCGCCCGGGCGACGCTGCGCATTCCCACGGCCGAGCCGGACGGCGTCCTCGAAGGCGGGGCCGGGCCGCGCGAACGCGAGGGCATCGAGATCGCCGACGGCGGCCCCGGGGAGCTGACCGTGCGGCTGGCGTCCGGGACCTACCGCTTCAGCGCCGCGGCCCCGCGCGACCTCGGCGCTCCAGAACCTCTTGCCGCAAACCCCGATCCGCATCCGCCCACCACCCCGTAACCCTCTCCCGAGGAGGACTCCAGATGAGTCCCGTTCACCGGCTCACGGCCACCCTCGCCGCGGGCGCTCTCGTCACCGGCGCGTGCAGCAGCGGCGTCGGCTCCGGCTCCTCCGGCGGCTCGGACACCCTGCGCGTCGCCGCCGTCGCCACCGACCGCGCCGGCACCGAGGCGGTGCTGAAGGCGTTCAAGGCGAAGAACCCCGGCGTGGAGTTCACCACCTCGTACTCCGACACCGACCAGTACCAGGGCACCCTGCGCACCCAGCTGTCGTCGGGCACCGCGCCCGACGTGTTCTTCGCCTGGCCCGGCAACGGCAACGCCGGCGCCATCGAGGTGCTCGCCCCGACCGGCTACCTCGCCGACCTGTCCGGACGCTCCTGGACGCCGAAGATCCCGCCCGGGATCAGGCCGGTGACGCAGGTCGGCGGCAAGACCTACATCGTCCCGCTCACCTTCGTGGGCATCGGCGGCCTCTACAACAAGAAGGCCATGGACGAGGTCGGCGCGAAGCCGCCGGCGACCTGGCGCGAGCTGCTGGCGTTCTGCGACACCGCCAAGTCCAAGGGCAAGGTCGCGTTCGCGCTCGGCAACCAGACCGACTGGGTCACCCAGCTCGCCGACTACGCGCTGGTCCCCACCACCGTGTACGCCGCCGATCCCGCCTTCGACCAGAAGATGAAGGCCGGAACGGCCACCTTCGCCGGATCCGGGTGGAAGACCGCCATGGACAAGTACCTGGAGATGAACGAGCGCGGCTGCTTCTCCAAGGACCCGCTCGGCACCTCGTTCGAGACCTCCGTGTCGCAGCTCGCCAAGGGCGACGCGGTCGCCGCGATCCAGGTCACCTCCACCCTCAACCAGGTCAAGTCCGAGGCCCCGCAGGGGGCCGAGTTCGGGTTCTTCCCCGTGCCCGCCACCGACGACGCCGCCCAGACGCGCATGCCGGGCGCCGCAGGCGGGGCCTTCGCCATGAACGCCAAGGCCAGGAACCCCGGCCTGGCGGGCCGGTTCATCGACTTCCTCGCCACGCCCGAGGCCATGAACCTGTACGCGAACGCCACCGGCAACCTGCCGAGCGTCCCCAACGACCAGTTCAAACTCGACCCGACATTGCAGCCGCTGGTCGACTTCCAGAAGGCCAACAGGACCGTCCCGTTCATGGACCAGCTCTGGCCCAACCCCAAGGTCCAGCAGGCGCACTTCACCGGCGTCCAGGACATGTTCGCCGGCAAGGCCCGCCCGGACGCCGTCCTGCGCCGGATGGACGCGGCCTACAAGGAGAAGTAGGAGCGGTCCCGCCGCACCCCGGCGCTTCCAGGCGCTTCCCCGGGACGGTCCCCCGGCCGTCCCGGGCCGGAGCGCGGCGGCCGCATGCCCGAACGCCCCCGGAAGGAGACCCCCATGTCATCCGGCAGACGCGCGCTGGCCGCCGCCGGCACGGCCCTGGCCCTGGTCGTGCCGCTCTGCGGCAGCGCCCACGCCGCTCCCGGCGCCCGCGGGCGGTACGGCGGCGTCGAGGCCGTCCATCTCCGCGTGGACGGCCGCCACGGCTCCCCGCTCGGCCTGGACGATCCGCGCCCCACATTGAGCTGGCAGATGGCCGAGACCCGGCACGCCGCCTCGCACCCCTGCCGCCGTCCGGGCGCGCGGACCGCCTGCCCCGGCGACCGGCAGACCGCCTACGAGGTCGAGGCCGCCGAGAGCGTGCGGAAACTCAAGGCAGGGGACCTGATCTGGCGGACCGGCCGGGTCGACGGCCCCCGGCAGAGCGTCGCGTTCGGCCGCGTCCTGCGCTCCCGCCAGACGGTCGCCTGGCGGGTACGGGTCTGGGACGCCGACCGGCGCCCGTCCCCGTGGTCGGCGCCCGCCACCTGGTCGATGGGCCTCCTCCGGCCCGGCGACTGGGGCGCCGCCCGGTGGATCGACCATCCCGGCCGTACCGAGGACCGGCCCATGCCGATCTTCGCCCGCCGGTTCGACGTGCCGCGCGGCAAGAAGGTCGCGGACGCGCGCCTGTACCTGTCGGGCGTCGGCCTCCACCACGCCACGGTCAACGGCCGCGAGATCACCGACGAGGTGGTGGCGCCCGGCAACTCCAACTACCAGCTCTCCAGCGAGTACCGCACGTACGACCTCACCCGGATCCTGCGGAACGGCGCCAACAGCATCGGCGTGGAGCTGGGCAACGGGCCCGCCTACGTGCGCCGCAGCGTCACCAATCCGGCGGTGGGCCGCACCTCGCCGTACTCCTGGTGGCAGAGCCAGCTCAAGGGGAACGGGACGCTCGCCGCCCCGGCCGCCGCCGGAGCCACCACCGTGAAGCTCGACGACGTGGCCGGCTACCACGCCGGCGGCACGATCAACATCGACACCGGCGACGGCGGCGACCGCCTCGAATCCCGCCGGATCACCGCGATCGGCACCGCGGGCGCCGCCGGGACCGGCATCACGTTCGCTCCCGCGCTGTCGGGCGCGCACGCGGCCGGGGCCGGGGTCACCGGCTCGGGCAACAACATCGCCGCGAGCGACGCGTCCGCCGGAGCCGCGGTGACACCGCGCTTCATCGGCCGCCTGGAGATCACCTACACCGACGGCGGCACCGACGCCGTCGTCACCGACCGGTCCTGGCGCACCGCCCTGGGCCCACTGGTCACCGACGCCTGGTACTCGGGATCGGACCACGACGCCCGCCGCGAGCAGCCCGGCTGGAACCTGCCGGGCGCCGACCTGAGCCCGGCGGCCCGGCGCCGCGACGGCTCGGCCATGGGCTGGACGGCCGCGGGCATCGCCCCGCCGCCCAACCTCGCGACCCGGCTCGTCGCCCGGACCGCCGAGCCGATCAAGGTCCAGGAGGAGCTGGCACCGGTCGGGATGACCAACCCGGCGCCCGGCACCTGGGTGTTCGACTTCGGGCAGAACATCGTCGGCGTGCCCCGGCTCGACCTGGACCGGCTCCCGGCCGGGACGACGGTCAAGGTGGCGCCCGCCGAGTCGCTCAAGGCCGACGGCACCGTCGACCAGGCGTCCCTCATGGGCGGCGGCGGATCCCGCGGCACCGACCTGTTCAACACCTACACCGCGTACGGCGACCGGCGCGGCGAGTCCTGGCAGCCGCGCTTCAACTACTTCGGCATGCAATGGGTGCAGGTCACCGGGCTGCCGGAGGGCTACAAGCCGTCCCGGAAGCTCGTCACCGGCGTCCGGCTCCAGGCCGACACGCCCGACGCCGGGACGTTCAGCAGCTCGAACGCGCGCGTCAACCGCATCCACAAGATGGCGCGCTACTCCATCGCCGGGAACATCATGTCGGTCTTCACCGACTGCCCCGGCAGGGAGAAGCTCTCGTACCCGGCCGACTACACCATGCCGATGGGCGCCATCCACCGGAACTTCGACCTCGCCGCGTACATGCGCACCACCATGCGGCACCTGGTCGAGGGCCAGTCGATCGCCGACACCCCCATGGCCGGGAACGTGGCGCTGAAGACCCCCGTGTACGACTGGGGCTACTCCGGCCGCTTCGGCGACGAGATCAACTGGGGCAACGCGATCGTGCTGGTGCCGTCCTTCCTGTACGAGCTGTACGGCGACACGCGGACGATGACCACGTACTACGACCGGATGGTGAAGTACGTCGACTACATCCGGCGCGAGAAGGCCGGCACCGGCGCGAACGAGCACATCGTGGACGCCGCGCTGGCCGACTGGGTCGCCGCCGACCAGACCTCGGGCCGCATCACCGGCACCTGGGGCTACCACGTGATGATCAGCAAGATGGCGCGCATGGCCGAGCTGACCGGCCACACCGCCGACGCCCGCGCGTACTGGAAGCTCGCCGCCGACATCAAGCAGGCGTTCAACAAGGCGTTCTTCAACGAGTCGCTCGGCCGCTACACCGCCGCCGGGAACGGCGGCACCGCGGGAGCCACCCAGACCGCCCAGGCGCTGGCGCTGGACGCGGGACTGGTGCCCGACGGCAAGCGCGCGAGCGTCCTGGACGCCCTCGTCGAACTCGTGTACGCGTTCCACCCCAACGGTGACGGCCCGCACTTCAGCGGCGGCACCATCGGTATGGCCCCCACCATCCGGGCCCTCGCCGAGGGCGGCCGCGACGACGTCCTGTGGGACCTGCTGCAGGAGGACGACCAGCCGAGCTACGGGTACTTCATGGCTTCCACTCCCGCCAACCCCGGCGGCATGACCACCATCGGCGAGCGCTGGACCCGCGGCGACTCCAAGAACCACATGATCCTCGCCCAGATCGAGGAATGGTTCCACTCGCATCTGGCCGGGATCCGCCAGGCGCCCGGCTCCACCGCCTACGGCAGGCTGATCGTCCAGCCCAAGCCGGTGGGCGACCTGCGCCACGTCGAGGGCGGCTACTCCACCCCGCAGGGCCCCGCCCGCAGCTCGTGGAGCAGGTCCGGACACCGCTTCGAGCTCCGGATCACCATTCCCGCGAACACCACCGCCGAGGTGCGGCTGCCCACTGGCGGGTACGAGAACGTCCGGGCCCCGGCCAGGGCGGCGTTCCTGCGCACCGAGGGCGAGTACGCCGTGTACTCGGTGCCCTCGGGCGCGTTCACGTTCACCGCGACGAAGGGACAGTGAGAGAGAAGGGACGCTGAGAGACGGTACGCAGAGAAGAGGGGACGCTGGACGGCGGCCGTCAGCCCTTGTGGGGGATCTGGTTGACGGTCCCGCCGTCCATGACGAACTCGGAGCCGGTGGCGAAGGACGACTCGTCGCTGGCGAGGAACACCACGAAGGAGGCGACGTCCTCGGGCTGGCCGGGGCGGCCGAGCGGGATCGGGACCATGTCGTCGGGGATGCCCTCGGTGATCGGGGTCCGGATCAGACCCGGGTGCAGCGAGTTGACCCGGACGCCGTGCGGGGCGAGCTCGATGGCGACCGACTTGGTCAGCCCGCGCAGGCCCCACTTGGAGGCCACGTAGCCGTGCGCCCAGGGGGTGCCGCGCAGGCCCTCGATGGAGGAGTTGTTGATGATCGAGCCGCCGCCGGCCGCGATCAGCGCGTCGGTGGCGGCCCGGATGCCGAGGAACGGGCCGGTGAGGTTGACGTCGATGATCTGCTGCCACTTGTCCAGCTTGAAGCGGTTGATGGCCGCGCCGTTCGCGATGCCCGCGTTGTTGAAGAGCACGTTCAGCGCGCCGAACTCGCGGACGGTCGTCTCGACGGCGGCCGCCCAGTCCTCGGGGCTCGTGACGTCGAGGTGGACGTAGCGGGCCGCGCCGCCCAGCCCGTCCGCCACGGCCTTGCCCTCCTCGTCGAGGATGTCGCCGATCACGACCCTGGCGCCCTCGGCGGCCAGCGCCCGCGCGCTCGCCGCGCCGATCCCGCGCGCGCCGCCGCTGATGAGGGCGACCTTTCCGTCCACACGTCCCATCGTTCGCGTCCTCTTCCTCGTAAGCGTCCCTGGGTGAGGGGCCCTAGCGGGCCAGCGCCGCGGCGAAGACGCCGCGGGCGGTGTTGAAGGGCAGGTCGAGCGGGGTCCGGAGCCCCGGCGGCGCCGCGACGACGTCGGGGATCGCGTTCACGATGCGCCCGGCGCCGGCGGCGATCGCGGCGTAGTTGTGGTCGCCTTTGGCGCTGGACGGGCAGACGTCGACGCGGTACGACGGTTCGCCGACGATCTCGACCCGGTAGGAGCCGCCGTCCTGCGCCGGGCGCGGCCAGTCGGGGCGCAGGTCGTCGCGGAGCCGGGTGGTGTGGTCGACGACCAGCACCTCCTTGCCGCCGGCGTGGCCGGTGACCTGGAAGCGCACGGCCGCCACCCCGCCCGCGGGGATGTGCCCGGCGGCCACGTCGAACGCCTCCGGCGCCGGCTCCCGCTCGAACCACTCGGTGATCTCGTCGAGCTCGAAGCCGAACCCGCGCGCCAGCATCCGGAGGCTGACGCCCCAGGCCGCCGCCAGGATCCCCGGCTTGAACAGCATCGGCAGATCATCGACGGGCCGGCCGAAACCCATGACGTCGAACATGACCGGGCCGCCGTCGTAGGTCGCGTAGTCGGCGATCTCCGAGCAGCGCACCTGCTCGACCCGCTGGCAGGTGCTCGCGATGGCGAACGGCAGCAGGTCGTTGATCCACCCCGGGTCGATCCCGGAGACGAAGGCGCTCACGCCGGCCGCCCGGCACGCCTCCTCGATCGGTTCGATCATGCCGTCCGGCAGCAGCCCCCAGGGGTAGACCAGCGGTACCGGTGAGGAGGCGACGACGTTGCTCCCCGCGGCGAGGATCTTCCGCACGTCGTCGAGCGCCTCGAACATCCGCGTCTCCGCGAGCGCGCAGTAGACCGTGCACTCCGGCCGTGCGGCCAGGGCCGCGTCCAGATCGCCGGTGGCGGCCACGCCCGTGGCGACGCCGAGGCCGGCGAGCTCGCCGGCGTCCTTCCCGACCTTTGCGGGGTCCGACACGACCAGCCCGGCCAGCTCGAAGCGGGGGTCCTCGATCAGCTGCGACAGGGCGATCCGGCCGACGTTGCCGGTCGCCACGTGCAGTACGCGGATGGCCATGGTCCTCCTCGACGGGCGGTACGGCGCCGGCGCTCCGGCCGGACCATACTGGTCACCTGACTGGACACCTGTCCACCCTAGGGGCGGCCGACGATCGCCGCAATAGTCGGCGATCAACGGTGAGGACCCCGCGGACGGCTACCCGGGCTCGCCGCTCCGCGGCTCGATCCGCGCGGACAGCCGCTTCGGGGCGATCAGCCGGTAGCTGTCCTCGACGAGCTCGGCGATCTCGTCCCAGTCCTGGTCGACGTCCAGCCGCGCGCCCACCCAGCCCTTGGACCCGACGTACGGCGGGACGAAGAAGCGCTCGGGGTCCTCGGCCACCAGCGCCTCCTGCACGCCCGGCCCGGCCTTGAACATCATCGTCGTCCCGTCCTCGCTGGTCATCGTGAACAGCTTGTCCCGGATACGGAACGAGGGGGCGGTGTGCCCGCCGAACGGCTTCTCGGCCACCTCCGGAAGCGCAAGGCAGATGTCCCGCAGCCGTTCCAGCGCGTCACCGTCGCTCATGTCGTTCCCCCTCGTTCCGTACCGGGAAGGCCTGGTCGGGCAGGCACCCCACGTTACGGGCCGCGTCCGACAGAATCGGGCGGCGCCCGTCAGGCCGGGACCGCTCCGAGCTGCCGCAGCTGTGCGAGGACGTCGACGACCGCCCACGTCTCGGCGACCCGGCCGTCCTCGAAGCGGGCGATGACGACCTCCCTGTACGTGACGGTCCGGCCGGTCGGCGGCAGGCCCATGTACTCGCCGCGGTGGGTGCCGGTCACCGTGTTCCTGGAGGCGACCCTGTCCCCCTCGGCGATCACGTCCTCGACCGTGACGCGCAGGTCGGGGAACGCCCGGAGGAGCACGGCCAGCACCTCCTTCATGGCCTCCGCTCCCGTGGCCGCGAGCGGCAGCGGCGTGCGGACCCGCACGTCCGGCGCGACGACCTCGTCGATCATCCTGGATATGGTCTCCGCGTCGCCGGTGCTGACGGCGTCGTGGAGGCGGCACAGCACCGCCTTGTTCCTCGCTGCTTCGGATGTCGCCATGGGACTCCTCCTCGGGTCGGGCTCGGGTGCGCCGGTTTTCAGCGCCGTTCCACTTCCACTCGCGGCAGCAGCCGGGCCAGCGGGGCCGGCAGCCACCAGGCGCGGCGGCCCAGCAGCTCCATCGCCGCCGGGACGATCAGGCAGCGGATGACGACCGCGTCCACGAAGATCGCCACCGCCATGCCGAAGCCGCTCTGCTGGAGCAGCCGGTCGGGGCTGAGCATGAACGCGCCGAAGATGACGATCATGATCGAGCCGGCCGCGGTGATCACCGAGCCGGTGTGGGCCAGGCCCTCCCGCACGGCGCTGGACGGGTCGTCCCCGGAACGCGTCCACTCCTCGCGGATCCGGGAGATCAGGAAGATCTCGTAGTCCATCGAGAGCCCGAACACGATGGCGAAGACCATCACCGGCAGGTACGCCACGATCGGGCCGGGCTCCACGCCGAACCAGCCGTGCTGGAACACGAGCGTCATCGCGCCGAGGGCCGCGCCGATGCTGAGCAGGTTCAGCACCGCGGCCTTCAGCGGGACGAGCACCGAGCGGAACACCGCCATCAGCAGCAGCACCGAGAGGCCGACGACGATGGCCATGAACAGCGGCAGCCGGTCGGCGACCTTGCCCGCGTAGTCCTCGGCCGCGGCCGTGGCCCCGCCGACCAGGTACCGCGCCCCGGTCCGCGCGGACAGCTCCGGCAGCACGTCCTCGCGCAGGCCGCCGACGAGGTCGGAGGTCGCCTCGTCCTGCGGCGCGGAGGCGGGGAAGACGAGGACGGTCGCGGCGCGGCCGTCCGGCGTGGGCACCGGGTTCGCGGCGGCGGCGACGCCCTGGGTGCCGTTCAGCGTCCTGGCCGCCGCGGCCGCGGCCTGCGCGGCGCCGGACGGGCCGCCGTCGGTCACCACGAGGAGCGGGCCGTTGAACCCGGGCCCGAAGCCTTCGGAGAGCAGGTCGTACGCCTGCCGGCTCGTGGACTCCGGCGCGTCGCTCCCCGCGTCCGAGAAGCCGAGCCGCATGCCCAGCGCCGGGAAGGCGAGCGCGCCGAGGAGCACGCCCGCCGCGAGCAGGGCGGCCAGCGGGCGCCGCTGCACGGCGACCGCGAGCCGGCGCCACGCGGTGCCCTCGGCGGCGGCGCCCCGGGCCGCGCGCCGTTCGGCGCGCCGGGTGAACCGGCGGGCGAAGCGGCGGCCGAAGACGCCGAGCAGCGCGGGCAGCAGCGTGAGCGCGGCGAGCATGGTGACCAGCACGGTCAGCGCGACCGACAGCGCCATGCCCTGCAGCGACCCGAGGCCGAACGCGACCAGGCCGAGCAGCGCCAGGATGACGGTGCAGCCGGCGAAGAGCACCGACCGGCCCGCGGCGTCCATCGCCCGTACGGCGGCCTGCTCCGGCCCGGCGCCGCGCACCAGCTCGGCACGGTAGCGGGCGAAGATCAGCAGCGCGTAGTCGATGCCGACGCCGAGACCGACGAGGATCATCACCGGCGGGGTCCAGCCGGCGATCGTGAAGACGTGCGACGCCAGGACGATGCCGCCGACCGTGGAGCCGACGGCGAACAGGGCGATGACGATGGGCAGCCCGGCGGCGAGCACCGAGCCGAACATCAGGACCAGGATCACCAGCGCGGCCAGCAGGCCCGCGCCCTCGGCGGCGCCGGTACCGCCCTCGGCCAGCAGCCGCGCCGCGTCGCCGCCCAGCTCGGC
Organism: Spirillospora sp. NPDC029432; assembly: GCF_040703975.1. NCBI lineage: Bacteria > Bacillati > Actinomycetota > Actinomycetes > Streptosporangiales > Thermomonosporaceae > Spirillospora > Spirillospora sp. NPDC029432. The sequence continues at coordinate 285,209 of NZ_JBEZWH010000001.1, read as the reverse complement.
CCGGAGGCCGCCGCCCTCGGCCCGCTGCGCGGTGTCGAGGATCCGCTGGGTGTCGGCCTTCGGCATGTCCTCCGCCGGGACGGTGAGCGCCACGGTGGCGTAGCCGATCGTGCCGTCCCGGGAGACGGCGCCCGCGCCGGTGGCATACGGGCTGCGGACCTGGGCGACCTTGGGCAGTCCCGCGACGTCGTCCAGCATCCTCTCCACGCGCTGCCGGACACCGGGCGCGCGCAGGCCGCCGCCGTCGTGCAGGACGATCTCCACGGTGTCGCCGGCGCGGGCGGCGCCGTGCGCGGCCAGCAGGTCGGCCGCCCGCTGCGACTCCGTCCCGGGGAGGGAGAAGTCGTTGCGGTAGTCGTCCCCCGCGGCCGACGCCGCGGCCCAGACGCCGCCCAGGACGGCCGTCCAGAGGATGATGGCGAGCCATCGGCGGCGATGGGCGAAGGCCGCGACGCGGACGAAGACTCCCCGCGGCTCTGGTGGTCGGGTGCCGCCTTCTCGGTTCAACTCGGTGAGTGTCATGATCTCTTTCCCGGAGGGTCGTCGGATGTCCACGGGCCGGCCGGGCTTCCGCAGCCTCTTGACGACGCGGGCCGCCGAGGTGTGACCCTGGCGGGGCGCTGTCACACCGGGACCGGGAGCGTCGTCAAGAGGGCATGGGATCTACAGAGCGGGACGTACGGGACGCCGAGGATCGGCTGGCGCGGGGCTTCGAGGCCCACCGCCCGCGGCTGCTGCGCGTCGCGTACACGATGACGGGCTCCCTGGCCGAGGCCGAGGACTGCGTGCAGGAGGCGTGGCTGCGGCTGCGCGGTCTCGACGACCCGGCGTCCGTGCGCGACCTCGCCGCCTGGCTGACGACCGCCGTCAGCAGGCTGGCGCTCGACGTCCTCGGCAGCGCGCGGGCGCGCCGGGAGCGGTACGTGGGCACGTGGCTGCCGGAGCCGCTGGTCGAGGCCCGCTCCCCCGACCCGGCCGAGCGGGTGACGCTGGACGAGTCGGTGAGCATGGCGCTGCTGGTCGTCCTGGAACGGCTCACCCCTGCCGAGCGCACCGCGTTCGTGCTGCACGACGTCTTCAGCGTCCCCTTCCCCGAGATCGCCGAGGTCGTCGGCCGCACGCCGGCGGCGGTCCGCCGGCTCGCCTCGCGGGCGCGCCGGCAGGTCGAGGAGGGACGGCCGCGGACCCCGGCGACGCCGGCCGAGCAGCGGGAGCTGGTGGCCGCGTTCTCGGCCGCCTGCCAGAACGGCGACCTGCCCGGCCTCATCGCCCTGCTCGACCCGGACGTCGTGCTGCGCGGCGACGGCGGCGGCAAGGTCTCCACGCTCCGGCACGTCGAGCGGGAGGCCGCGCGGGTGGCGCCCATGATGCTCGCGCATGCCCGCACCGCCGGGCCGCTGGACATCCTGCCGGCCGACGTCAACGGCGCTCCGGGACTGGTGGTCGTCGACGGCGACGGCGGGCTGTCGGTCATCGCGTTCACCGTCGACGCCGGGCTGATCACCGCGATCGATCTCGTGCGCAATCCCGACAAGCTCGTTAGGGTTCCGGACCTGGGGATCTCCTGAAACCAGGAAAAAATCTCGGCCGCGTGTCGATCCGCCGGGGCGCCGTTCGACCTGTGATCGACGGTACCCGTCCGCGGCGGCGGACGCGATCAAAGGAGCTTGCGATGGGTTTCATCAAGTCCAGCCTCTTCATCTCCCTCGACGGTGTCATCGAGGCGCCGGAGACCTGGCACTTCCCGTACTTCGACGACCAGATGGGCGCCGTCGTCGGCGAGCTGATGGCCGAGGCCGAGGCGACCCTCCTCGGCCGGCACACCTACGAGGGGTTCGCCTCCTACTGGCCGGACGCCGACCCGGCGGACCCGATGACCAAGACCATGAACAGCGCCCGCAAGTACGTGGTGTCGACCACGCTGACCGAGGCCACCTGGGAGAACAGCACGCTGATCAACGGCGATGTCGCGGCGGAGCTGACCCGGCTGAAGGCGGACACGCGGCTGGGCACGACCGGCAGCGCCGCGCTGGTGCGCTGGATGCTGGGGCAGGGCCTGATCGACGAGCTGCACCTGCTCGTGCACCCGATCGTCGTCGGGCACGGCGCGAAGCTCTTCGCCGACGGCGAGACCGTGCCGCTGAAGCTGCTGTCCTCGACGACCTTCGACGCCACCGGCGTGGTGCACCTCGTCTACACCAACGCGGACGCCCCCAAGGACTGAACCGCCGCCCGTCCGCTTCCGGCCGCGTGCCGCCCGGCACGCGGCCGGAGGCCGTCTCAACACGGCCGTTACCAACCGGTGCGCACAATGCGGGCGGGAGGTGCCCCGGTGCGGACGGTGGATCGCGAGCGCCACGCCGGTCTCGCCCGCCTGCTGCGGCTCGCGTACCTGGTGCTGGACGACGGCGACGCCCCGCTCATGCGCGCCCGCCGCGCCGCCGCCGGCGCGGCGCGGGCGCGGCGCGGTGGGTACCCCGCCATGCGGGCCCGGCTCGTCGCGATCCTCCTCACCGACCCGCCCGCCGGACGGCACCGGCTGCACCGCCTCCTCTTCGAGGCCGGGCCCGTGCCCCCGGGGCCGGTACGGGAGGCGCTGCGCGAGCTGTCGCCGTACGAGCGGCTCGCCTACCTGCTGCGCCGCGACGGCCTCACCGCGCCCGAGGTCGCGGCCGAGCTGCGCGCCCACGTCGACACCGGCTTCGGGGACGTGGACCGGATCACCGCCGCCGTGGACGGCCGGACGGGGCTGGACGAGGCCGCGCAGCGCGCCGAGATCGAGGCGTTCGAACCCGGCCTCGTCCGGCTGCGCCCGCCGCCCGCCGTCCCTACCGCGTGGCGCGCCGCCGTCGCGGGCCTGCTCGCGGCGGCGCTCGCGGCGGCCGCCGCGTTCGTCCTCACCCGGCCGGACGGGCGGACCGGCGGGCCCGCCGCGATCGACCCGCGCGCGTGGCAGGTGACCGGCGCGCCGGGCATCGGCCAGTGGCCCGCGCAGGGCGGGCTGCGGCACGACACCGGGCTGCTGCGCCGCGCCGCCGAGGCCTGGCGGGCCGACCGCCGCGAACCGCCGCTGGGCCGCGTCTTCGTCCTGTACGCCGGGACGGTGGACGGCGCGTCCCTCGTCGTCCTGCGCGACTCCCCCGGCCGGGACGCGCCCAGCGTGGCGCAGTACTTCGAGCGGCGCCTGTCGCGCGGCGTGGAGTCGGTGCGCCGGCTCGGGACGGGCAGCGGGCAGCTGATCATGGTGGGCATGACGTGGCGCTACCTCGTCCCGCCGTGGCTGCGGGACGTGCGGGCGGCGGTGCCGTCCGGGAGCGCGCCGGACTGGCGGCCGCTGGCGGTCCGGGACGGGCTGAGCGATCCGCTGCCGTGGCACTGGTTCACGCCGCGCTGCCAGAACCACGTGGCGTTCCAGATGACGTTCCGGCCGGCCGCGGGCGGGCCGCCGCGGACGGTCACGCAGCTCGCCTCGCACAGCCCGCGGTCGGCGGCGCCGCGCGTGCTGTTCCGCGAAGGACCGAAACGAGATACGGAGCGGGAGGAGAGGTTCCGGTGGGCGGCGCTGCGGGCCGTCGCCTGCGAGGGCGCGGCGACGCTGGGCGAGGCGGGCGACCTGCTGCTGGGCCGGCTGTGGAGCGGCGAGCTGCCCGACGGCGGCGGCCGGGCGACGCTGCTGACGGTGGACGAGTCCGCGCCGGGCCGCGCCGCGGGCACCGCCGTGCTGATCTCCGACGCCGGGCGGGCGCTGTCGGAGCGCGGCGGGACGAACAGCGCCACCGCCGCGTCCGCCGGGACGATGGCCGCCGCCCTGTGGTGGCGGTCGCCGCGGCGCTGGCATCTGGTGGCGGCGGCGGGCCCGGACATCGTGAAGCTGAAGGCGGCCGGCGAGCTGGGCACCCACGAGGCCGAGGGACACGGGCCGGACTGGACGCGCCTGCTGGTGGTGCCGGGTCCGCGCGCCGGCGGCCGGCCCCCGGAGACGGCCCGCCTCCCGGTCGTCCAGGTCGTGGCCTACGAACGCGACGGGGACCGCACGGTCGTCGACCCCGCGTGAGAACGCGGCCTGAAGAACGCGGACATTGGCCGAGGTCGGCCGGGGCGTGCGGGCGCGGAATCCCTAACATGATCGCATGACGCAACCGCAACCCGGTCCCGAAGAGCAGCCGCCGCCCTTCGGCGGGACCTATGGCCAGCAGCAGCCGTACGGGCAGGTCCCCCAGGGGCCGTCCCCGTACGGCCAGGGCGAGCAGGGGCAGCCCTACGGCGGGGTCCCCGGCTACGGGGCCGGGTCGTACGGCGGGCTGGCCAGCCGCTGGGCGCGGCTCGGCGCGCTCATCCTCGACAACCTCCTGCTCGGTGTCGTCAGCACGGTCGTGTCGCTGCCGTTCATCGACTGGGACGCCATGATGGACCCGAACGCCCCCATGACCTCCAACGGGTACATCGTCGGCAACCTCGTCAGCAGCGGGATCTCCACCGTGCTCGGCTTCTTCTACTTCTGGCTGATGCACGCCCGCAAGGGGCAGACGCTCGGCAAGATGGCCCTCGGCATCCGGGTGGTGCGGGAGCAGGACGGCGGGGCGATCAGCTCGGGGACGGCCGCGTGGCGGTACGGCGTGCAGATCCTGCTGGCCATCCCGTGCGGGCTGGGCAGCCTCCTGGACGCGCTGTGGATCCTGTGGGACCCGCGCAAGCAGACCCTGCACGACAAGGCCGCCCACACCCTCGTTGTCAAGGTCGAGCCGGGCATGCCCGACCCGTACGCCGAGCGCTGAGGCCGGGCGCGGGAAATCGGCTTCCGGGACTCCTTGTACGGCCTTCGGTACCGACCTAACGTCGATCTTGACTGGGACGACGAAGGGCGCTGTCGATGGCCGACCCTGCCGACGACACCCTGACCGGGGACCCCTGCCGCCGCGATCCGGACGGCGCGGAGTTCCTGATCCTCGGGGAGCTGGCCGTGCGCACCGGCGGGCGGCTCGTGCCGCTGCCGGGGCCGAGCGTGCGCGCGCTGCTGAGCGCGCTGCTGCTCACCCCGGGCGACATCGTGGGCGAGGACCGGCTGCTCACCCTGGCCTGGGGCGCCGACAAGGGCAGCCGCCGCGCGCTCCAGTGCGCCGCGACCCGGCTGCGGACATGGCTGCGGACAGCCCTGGGTCCGGACGCGCGGCTGGAGCACGCGGGCTCGGGATACCGGCTCGCGGTGCCGGACGGGGCGGTCGACATCGGCCGTTTCCGGACACTTGTCGCCGCGTACGCCCGGACCCGCGATCCGGAACGCGGCCTCGCCCTGCTGGCGGCGGCGCTCCGGGAGTGGCGCGGGCCGGTGCTGGGCGGGCGGCCCGAACCGGTCGCCGACGACCCGGCCGTCCGGGAGGTGGAGCAGGCGCGGATCGACTGCGCGGCCGCGCTCGCCGACCTGGCGCTCCGGCTGGACCGGCCGGACGCCGCGATCGCGCTGGTGGAGGACGTCGCGGCCGGCGCGCCCTACGACGAGCCCCTCCAGGCGCGGCTCATCCGGCTGATGGCCGCCTGCGGCCGGAACGCGGCGGCGCTGCGCCAGGTGGAGCGGGTCCGGCGGCGGCTGGCCGACGAGCTGGGCGTCGCCCCGTCCCGCGAGGTGCTGGACGCGCACGCGGCCGCGCTGAACGGCGACCGCTGCCGCGCCCCCGTACCGCGGCAGCTGCCGGCGGCGATCTGCGACTTCACCGGGCGCCGGGACGAGGTCGCGGCGCTCAGCGGCCCGCTGCTGTCCGGTTCCGGCCGCGGCGGGCCGGTACTGCTGGTGGTCAACGGGACGGCCGGGGTCGGGAAGACCGCCCTGGCCGTCCATGTGGCCCACCGCGCGGCGGCGCTGTTCGTCCACGGGCAGCTGTACGCGGTGCTGCGCGGGCCCGGTTCGCGGCCGGTGGACCCCGCCGAGGTGCTGGCGGGGTTCTTACGGATCCTCGGGGTGGACGACGAGCACGTCCCGCGGTCCCTGGACGAGCGGTCGTCGCTGTTCCGCTCGCGCGTCGCGGGCCGCCGCGTCCTGCTGCTCCTGGACGACACCATGGACGACGCGCAGCTGCGCCCGCTGATCCCGGGCACGCCCGGCTGCGCCGTGCTGGTCACGGGGCGCGTCCCGCTGGCCGGGCTGACCGGCGCGCGGACGCTGCGGCTGGACGTGCCGCCCCACGACGACGCGGTCGCGCTGCTCGGCCGCGCCGCCGGCCGGGACGGGGTGGCCGCCGACCCGGCCGCGGCCGACATCGTCCGGATGTGCGGGCGACTGCCGCTGGCGGTGCGCGTCGCCGGGGTGCGGCTCGCCCACCGGCCCGGGTCGAGCCCGGCCCGGCTCGCCGGGCTGCTGCGTCCCGAGCACCGCAGGCTGGACGAGCTGGCCGTCCGCGGCATGGCGGTCCGGGCCCGGCTGCGCGAGAACTACGAGGACCTCGACCCGGCGCACGGGCACGCGTTCCGGCTGCTCGGGCTGCTGCGCACGGCGACGTTCCCGGAGTGGGCCGCCACCGCGGCCCTCGGCACCTCCCCGGAGGCGGCCCGCGCGCACCTGGAGGCGCTGGCGGACGCCGCGCTGCTGGACCCGCTGGGCGAGGACGCCGCGGGCCAGGTCCGGTACGGCATGCCCGTCCTGCTCAGGCTCTACGCGCGAGAGCTTGCGCATGCCCTGGACCGGCCCCGGACGCGGGAGGCGGCGCTGCGCCGCGCGTTCGCCGGCTGGCTACGCCGCGCGGAGCGGGCCGCGGCCGAGCTCGCCGCCGCCACCGGGCCGCCGACCTGGTTCGAGGCGGAGGACGAGGCGCTCGCGGCGGTCATCGAGCAGACCGCGGCGCACGGGTTCCACGATCTCGGCGCGCGGCTGCTGCGGGCGACGCTCGGCTACCGCGCCCGGTGCCGTGAGAGCGGGCTGAGAGCGAACTGAGAGCGGTCATCGGCGACGATGCGTCCGTGATCGAGGAACCCCGCCCCGGCGACTCCCCCGCGACCGCCCACGACGAGCATCCGCTGCCGGGAGGCCCGGCGTTCCTCCGCTTCGACCGTCCCGAACTCCACGAGGGCTCGATGGTGGTGCGGGCGGTCCCGGCGGACGTCCGCGCGCACCGCAGGCACGCGCCCGGCACACCGCTCGCCTACCTGTACGAGGTCGTCTCCGAGTGGGAGCCGGAGCACGACCTCGCCTTCACGGCCGGGCACTTCGACGAGACCGGCCTGGTGTGGCGGTTCTCGGGCGAGGTGACCGGGATCGCCGGGATCACCGAGCCGTCCGCCTCGCCCCCGCCCTGAGCGTCTCGATCCGTCCAGTCCTGTCCGTCCAGTCCTGCCCTTGAGCTCCGTCCTGGCAGCCGTGCCACGACGGCAGGTCCGAAGGTCGCCGCGCCCGCGGTGACGAAGGAGGTCGCCCCATGTCCGACACCCTGACCCGAGAGCCGCTGCACACCGCGCTCTCCTTCCTCGAAGGCGTCCACGTCGAGCCGCAGCAGCCGGCCGACCCGCGCCTGCAGCCCCTCGCCTACCTGTACTCCGCCGACTGGGAGGGCCAGGTCGCGGACCGGATGCCCGGCCACTACGACGAGAACACCCAGACGTGGGTCGCCCCGCCCGGGCTGCCCACGGCCGGTATCGCCACCTACACCAACACCAGCTGCTATCAGGGTTCGGACCGCTGCCGGGACGACACCTGCGCCTGACGCGATGACCGCATCCGATCCCCGGGTCCTCATCCTGACCCAGGAGTTCGACCCGACGGTCGATCCGGTCATCACGGCCCTGTCCGAGCAGGGGACCGAGGTCGTGCGCGTGGACCTGAGCTACTTCCCGCGCCGGCTGACGTTCACCACCTCGGACTTCGGGGACGGCGGCCGGCGGGTACTGCGCCACAAGGACCGGGAGCTGGATCTCGACCGGCTCTCGGCGGTGTGGTACCGCCGGCCCACCGCCTTCGACTTCGGGCCGGACATGCCGGAACCGGAGAAGCTGTTCGCGCGCAAGGAGGCCATGCAGGCCATCGGCGGCATCCTGCGCGCGACCGACTGCCTCTGGGTCAACCGCCCGGACATCGACGCGATCGGGGAGCTCAAGCCGTACCAGCTGGAGCTGGCCAAGCGGCTCGGGTTCCGCGTACCGCGGACGCTGCTCACCAACGATCCGGCGGAGGTGGCCGCCCTGCTGGACGGGGACGGCCCGCCGATCGTCTACAAGTCGCAGATCGGCGGGGTGATCCACTACCCGGGCGCGTTCCCGGGCGGGCTGCTCACCGCCGTCGTCGGCGACGAGATCAGGGAGAACCTGGACCGGGTCGGCCACACGATGTGCATGTTCCAGGAGTACGTCGAGAAGGCCTACGAGGTCCGGCTCACCGTGATCGGGAACACCTACTTCCCGGTGACGATCAATTCGCAGGAGATGGATTCCACCAGGGTGGACTGGCGCGGGGAGGCCGGCGAGGTCGCCGTGCTGCCCTACGGCGAGTACCACCCGCTGCCGGAGGAGGTCGTCAAGCGGACCCAGGCGCTGCTGGCGGAGCTGAACGCGGTGTACGCCGCGGTCGACTTCATCGTCACGCCGGAGGGCGAGCACGTGTTCCTGGAGGTGAACCCGGCCGGCCAGTTCATGTGGATGGAGCATGACCTGGAGCTGCCGCTCGGCGCGTGCATGGCGGACCTGCTCAAGCGGGGCGGTCCGTTCCGGCGCGGCGACGCGGTGCAGGTCGGGTACTGATCCACCGGCACGGAAGAGAGCTAGAAAGGAGCGGGCGGCGTGGCCGACGCGATGGCCCACCTGACGATCGGCTGCCAGGCGGCCGTCGCGGTCACGTTCGCCCGCTCCTGCGCCGCCAAGGTCGCCGGCCGGGACGCCTTCGCGAACTTCCGGTCCTGGCTGGCCGGGGCCGTGCGGGTCCCGGCGGCGCTCGCCGGACCGGCCGCCGCCGGTGCCGTCGCCGCCGAGGCGGCCGCGGCGGCGGCGCTGCTCGTGCCGCCGCTCGTCCCCTTCGGTTTCGCGACCGCGGCCGTGCTGCTGGCCGTCTTCACCGCGGCGGTGCTGTCGATGATGCGGCGCCGGGTACGGGTGCCGTGCCGGTGCTTCGGCGCGGGCACGCGGCCGCCGGGCGTCCCGCACGTCGTACGGAACCTGGTGCTGCTCCTGGCCGCCGGCGGCGGCGCGGCGATGGCGCTGTCCGGGGACGGCCCGCCGCCGGCCGGCGCGGCGGCGGTGCTCGCCGCGGTCGCGGGCGCGGCGGCCGCCCTGCTGCTGATCGATCTGGAGGAGATCGTCGATCTCGTCCGCCCCCTGGCCGCTACCAGCGAGGAGACCCCATGACGGTGTCCACGGCCGCGGTCGCGGTCGTCGGCGTGCTGTGCCTGGCCAACATCGCGCTGACGCTCGCGGTGATCCGGCGGCTGAACGAGCAGGCCCGGCTGCTGGCCGGGCGCGGCGGCGCCCCCGCCGCCGGCTACCCCCCGCCGCTGGAGGTCGAGCCCGGCGAGCGGGTCGGGGACTTCACCGTCGCCGCCATGGACGGGACGCCGGTGTCCCGCGCCGACCTGCGCGGGTCGACGCTGATGGCGTTCATGGCGCCCGGATGCCAGTCGTGCGAGCACAGCCTGCCGGAGTTCCTCGCCCGCGCCGGCGCGGCGCCCGGCGGCCGGGACCACGTCCTCGCCGTGGTGCTGGGCAAGGGCCCCGGCCGGGACGAGCTGTGCGCGGAGCTGGCTCCGGTGGCGCGGGTGCTGACCGAGGAGGAGGAGAACGGGCCGCTCATCCAGGCGTTCGGCGTCGGCGCGCTGCCCGCGTTCGCCGTCCTGGCGGAGGACGTGATGGTGGCGAGCTACGCGCTGCCCGAGCGCATCCCCGTCCCCGTACCGGGCGACGCCCCCGCGTGAGCGAAGTCCGCGTGAACGAAGTCCGTGTGGACGAGGAGGAGCCGCGCTACTCGGCGGGCTCGCTGCGGGCGGTGGCGGAGCTGGCCTGGTCTTCCGGGCGCGGGCGGCTGGTGCTGCGCGCCGTCCTCGCCGTCGTGGCGAGCGCCGTCCCGGTGGCGCTGGCGTGGCTGACCAAGACCGTCCTGGACGGGCTGGCCGATCCGGGCCGGCCGCTGCTGGTGCCCGTCCTGCTGCTGGCGCTGGCCGGGGTGGCGGCGGCCGTCCTGCCGCACGCCGTCCCGTACGTGGAGGCGGAGCTCGGGCGGGCCATCGACCTGATCTGCCGGCGGCGGCTGTACGCGGCGGTGGCGCGGCTGCCCGGGCTGCGGCATCTGGAGGACCCGCGGTTCCAGGACCGGCTCGCGCTCGCCGGCGAGACCGGGTCGTCCGGGCCGGCGGAGGTGGTCGGCGGCACGCTCGCGGGCGTCCAGGGGACGCTCATGCTCGGCGGCTTCCTCGGCACTCTCGCCGTCCTGAACCCGTGGATGCTCCTCCCCGTCGGGCTCGCGGGACTGGTCGCGCTGAACGGGCAGTTCCGGCTGAGCCGCTACCGGGCGCGCGTCCACGGCCGGCTCGGGCACGCCACCCGCCGCGAGTTCTTCTACGCCCAGCTGCTGAACAGCACCAGCGCCGCCAAGGAGGTCCGCCTGTACGGGCTGGGCGGGCTGTTCGGCGCGCGGATGCTGACCGAGCTGCGCTGGATCAACGGCCAGCGGCGCCGGATGGACCGCCGGGAGCTGCTCGTCCAGGGCGTGCACGGCGCGCTGGGCGCGGTCGTCGCCGGGGCGGGCCTGGTGTGGGCGGTGAGCGCGGCGCGGCAGGGCCGGCTGACGGTGGGCGATGTGGCGATGTTCGTCGCGGCCGTCGCCGGCGTCCAGGACGGCCTGGCCATCATGATCAGCAGCGCGGGCCGTACCCACGAGGCGATGCTGCTGTTCGGCCACTACCGCTTCGTGGTCGAGACGGAGCCCGACCTGCCGGAGCCGCCGGAGCCGCGCGCCGCCGTCCGCCCCCTCCGGTCGGGCGTCGAGCTGCGGGACGTCTGGTTCCGCTACGGCGACGACCTGCCGTGGGTGCTGCGCGGCGTCTCGCTGACGATCCCGGCGGACGGCGCGACCGCGCTGGTCGGGCCGAACGGCGCCGGGAAGAGCACGCTGGTCAAGCTGCTGTGCCGGTTCTACGACCCGACGCGCGGCGCGGTGCTGTGGGACGGCGTCGACCTGCGCGACCTGCCGGTCGAGGAGCTGCGGCGCCGCATCGGCGGGGTCTTCCAGGACTACGTCTGCTACGACCTCACCGCCGCCGACAACATCGGCCTCGGCGACACCGGCGCGCTCGGCGACCTGGACCGCATCGCGGCCGCCGCGCGCCGGGCCGGGATCCACGAGACCCTGGAGGCGCTGCCGCGCGGCTACGGCACGATGCTGTCACGCGCGTTCGACACGCCCTCCCACGACGACCCCGGCACCGGGGTGATGCTGTCCGGCGGGCAGTGGCAGCGGGTCGCTCTCGCCCGCGCCCTCCTCCGCGACCGGACCGACCTGCTGATCCTGGACGAGCCGAGCGCGGGCCTGGACGCCGAGGCCGAGCACGAGACGCACCGGACGCTGCGCGAGCACCGCGCCGGCCGGGCGGGCCTGCTCATCTCGCACCGCCTCAACACCGTCCGGGACGCCGACACGATCGCGGTGCTGTCCGGCGGCGAGGTCGTCGAGCGCGGCGCCCACGACGCCCTGATGGAGGCGGACGGCCTGTACGCGCGCATGTTCCGCCTCCAGGCGTCCGGCTACCAGCGGGAGCGGGAGCAGGACCGCGCCTGGTCGTGACGGCCGTCAGGCCTCCGGGGGCGCCAGCGCGGCCAGCGGGACGTGGTGCTGGCCCGCGTGGATGTCGCGGTCGCGCGGGCTCCCCTGGGGCACCGGCCGGGGGAACGAGATCTTCACGACGTTGAGCGCGGGGATGCGGAAGATCTGGATCGTCGCCGGGTCGAGGCGGTAGAGCCGCGCGACGACCTCCTCGTTGATGAAGTCCGCGTCGGCGACCGTCGCGTACCCCTCGGCGTCGCGCATGAACAGCTCCATGGTGACCCAGAAGGGCCCGGCGTTCTTGGAACGGACCTCCAGGGCCAGTTCGCCCAGCGTGGGCCGGTGGCCGTCAGTCACGGGAGTCCCCCTCGGCGATCTCGATGCGGAACATGTCGGTGGGCTCGTCGACGTCCACGACGTGGTTGAGCGCGAACTCGTACGCCGGGCCGCGCTCGGTCTCGGCGGGCGAGGTCGCGAAGGCGAAGCTCGGCAGGTGGTCCATGTCGGGGGTGGGGAGGTGGAGCAGCAGCGGGTTCGCGATCTTGGCGATGGCGGTGGCCGTGGCCTGGTCCGTGGCGTTGACCAGCAGCATCACCCCGACCTCGCGGGGCGGCCCGGTCGCCGGGTCGATGTCCTGGAGGACGGCGTCGTACCCGTACAGGCGGATGTCGAGCGCGTACGCGGAGGGTTCGAGGTCCAGCGTCTGCCGTACGCGCCCGGTGACGACCTCGCGCAGCAGCGCCGCCCACTCCTCGATCCGGGCGAGGATGTGCGGGTCCCGGACGGCGCTGAACGACATGGTCTCGTAGCCCGTGACGCGGGCGCCCTCCAGCTTGACCGTGTACTGGTGCGCGGGCTCGAACCGCGATCCCTCGACGCGGACGCGGCGGGCGTCCAGCGCGGTGTACGTCGCGTCCGCAACCGCGAGCGTGCCCGCCGGCTCCCGCATCCGGAAGGGGTCGACGGTCTCGTACAGCATGTGGGCCGCCACCGACGTGGGCGTGCAGGCGTTGGCGGGGTCCAGCGGCTCGATGGTGAAGCCGTCCCGGTCGATGGTGGCGAGGACGCCGCCGGCGCGCGGGTCGGTGGTGCACTGCCCGCCGCACTCGACGATCTTGGAGGCGTGCCAGGTGGGGCCGGCCGGCATGCCCATCAGCAGCGGGTACGCGGCGGCGACGGCGGTGTCGGTGGCCCGGCCGGCGAGGACGACGTCGGCCCCGGCCCGCAGCGCCTCCGCGATGGGCTCGTGACCCATCATCCCGACGATGTGCCGGCAGGCGTCGAGGGTGGCGGCGTCCAGGTCGCCCATCGGCGGCAGCGGGTGGATCCGTCCCTCGCCGAGCCGCTTTTTGAGCGCGGCGGCCCGCTGCTCGCTGTAGATCCGGGCGACCCTCAGGTCCAGGCCCTCCTCGCGCAGGATCCCGGCGACGATCCCCGCGACCCAGTCGACGCCGGAGTCGGTGCCGCTCGTACCGCAGGAGCCGACGATCAGCGGGATGCCGGCGCCGGCCGCGGCCCGCAGCAGGATCCGCAGGTCGCGGGCCACGGCCGCGGCGGTCGTCTTGGCCGTGCCCGAGCCCAGGTAGTACGGGCCGGAGTCGGTGGAGCCGCCGTCGATGGCGATCACGTCGGCCCCGAGCCGGACGCCCCGGTCGATCGTCTCCGGCGGGAACCCCGCCCCGACCATCCCGCTCGGGGCCAGGACCCTGACCGCCTCCCGCTCGCCTGGATCCTCGGTCGCGGACGTACTCGTCATCTCAATCCTCGTCTCTCTGGAACAGGTGGGCGTTGAGGGAGGTCCGGGGGCGGCCCCGCAGGGCGGCGACCAGTTCCCGGGCGCCGTCGAGGCCGGCGGCGCGCCGCGCCTCGGCGGTCTGCCCGGCCAGGTGGGAGTAGACCGTGATGCCGGGGACGTCCCGCAGCGGGCTGCCCGCCGGCAGCGGCTCGGTGGCCGTGACGTCGAGGGCGGCCCCGGCGAGCCGGCCCGCGCGCACGGCGGCGGCCAGCGCCGCCTCGTCCACGATGGCGCCGCGGGCGGTGTTGACGAGGTGCGCCGTCGGCTTCATCCGGGCGAGCGCGGCCGCGTCGATCAGGTGCCGGGTGGCCGGCGTGAGCGCCGTGTGGACGGAGAGGTAGTCCGCCGCGGTCAGCAGTTCGGGAAGCCCCACGAACCGCGCGGCGGCGTCGCGGCGCCCGCTCTCCGGAACGCTCGTCGTGCACAGCACCGTCATGCCGAAGGCGCGGGCGAGCGGCACGACGGCCCGCGCCGCCGCGCCGTACCCGAGGAGGCCGAGGGTCCTGCCGCGCAGCTCGTGGCCGTCCTCGCGCGGCCAGCCGCCGGCCCGCACCCCGGCGGCGGCCGGGACCAGCCGGCGGGCCTGCGCCAGCAGCAGCGCCATCGTGTACTCGGCGACGGCGTTGGCGTTGACGCCGGGCAGGTTGCTCACCGACACGCCCGCGCGGGTCGCGGCGTCGACGTCGACGGAGTCGTACCCCACGCCGGTGCGCACCACCGCGCGGAGGTCCGGGGCGTTCGCGAACACCTCGGCGGTCATCGGCTCGTTGCCGATCAGCGCGCCCTCGGCACCGGCCAGGATCGCGACGAGCTCGGCGTGCCCGCGGGGACCCCGCGGCGGGCGGTGCCGGGTGGCGAAACCGGCGTCGCGCAGGAAGGCGTCCACCTCGTCGCCGGGCACCAGGTAGTCGGTGGTGACGAGAACGGTCGGCGCGGCGGTCGGCGGGGCGCTCATCCGACGCTCTCGCTCTCGCTCGCGGTCGTGCCGCTCGCGCGCCGGAGCCGGTCGATCCGTACGACCAGCAGCACGGCGACGGCGGTCAGGAAGGCGATGTGCAGCAGCATCAGATGCCAGCCCGTGACATCGACGGCCAGGCCGACGAGCGCCGGTCCCGCGACTCCGCCGCCGGCCCAGCCGACCGTGTACAGGCCGGTGTAGGTGCCGAGCACGCGGCTGGACGGCGCCAGGTTCCACAGCACGACGACCGCGTTGATCACGAATCCGGCGGCGCCGGCCGCCGCGAGGCACATCGCGGCGACGGTGACCGCCGGCGTCTGGACGGCGGTCCCGAGGATCATCCCCGCGCCGAAGACGGCCATCCCGGCGGCCATCACCCGCAGCCGCCCGAACCGCTCGGCGAGCAGCGCGGCGGGGAACGCGGCCAGGATGTACGCGATCCCGCTCGGCAGTGTCAGCCCGCCCGCCTCGCCGTCGGAGAGGCCGAGGGTCTCCACGCCGTACGGGGTCATCAGGGAGCGCGACGCGAACCACGCCCCCGCGAAGACGAACACGGCGACGATCAGCAGCAGCCGGCTCCGGTCGGGATCGCGGACCAGCTCACCGATGATCGTCCTGATGCTGAGCCTGGCACCGGTGCCGCGCGCCCCGCCGGCCGCCGCGCCTGCGTCCTCGTCTGCGTCCTTGTCCTCCGCGAGCGCGGCCTGGTAGGCGGCCGAGCGGCTGTCGCGCACCCGCCAGACGAGCACGCCCGCCGCGACCAGCATGAGCCCGGACGGCACGGCGAACGCCAGCTTCGGGTGGTCGTCGACCAGCAGCAGGCTGACCAGCGCGGCGACGATGGTGGTCAGCGCCGACGCGATCTTCACGGCGGCGTTCGCCCGGCTCCGCCGCGCGGGCTCGATGAAGTCCGGCATGAGGGACTCGCTGACCGGCTTGAAGCTGTTCATCACCAGCGCGTACAGGAAGATCACGAGGATCAGCCAGCCGAGCGAGGTCGCCTGCGGGATGAGCAGGAACAGCAGGGCGCCCACCGGCATCATGACCGCCAGGTACGGGATCCGGCGCCCCCAGGCCGTCCGGGTGTTGTCGGACCGGTTGCCCATCCACGGCTGGATGAAGACGCCCAGCAGGTTGTCCATGCCCATGAGCAGCCCGATGACGGCGGCGCTGGCGACATGGTCGCGCAGCAGTTCGGGCACCCGGTTGTCGTAGAAGTTCCAGGTCGACTCCTGGGCGAACACCGCCAGGGCCACGTAGAACGTGATCCTCCGGGTATCGGCCGGACCGCTCTCGGCTCGCGTCGCGCTGGCCATGTACGTCCTCCTCGCATGTGGCCCGAGTCACCGTACTTGCCATAGCAAAAATGTCAATACACAGCATCAGCACTTGCCATCGCTGCTGTTATCGTGGGCGCATGATGGTCAAGTCGACGGCGGACCGGCCCGGAACGAGCGGCGAGACGCGCGCCGACCACGCGTACCGGGCCCTCCGGGAGGCGATCGGCGCGGGCACGCTGCGTCCGGGCGAGAAGGTGACCGAGCGGGGCCTGGCCGAGCGGCTCGCGGTCAGCCCCACGCCGGTGCGCGAGGCGCTGCGCCGGCTCGAGCAGGACGGCCTCATCCAGCGCACCGGACCCCGCACGGTCGTCGTCGCCGACATCGCCGAGCGCGCCATCGACGACCTCGCCGAGGTCGAGGTGGGCCTGCGGGGCCTGGTGGCCCGGTTCGCGGCCCGGCACGCGACGCCCGCGCAGCTCGACGCGCTCGACGCGATCCTCGACGCCGCCGACGACCTGCTGATCGTCATCGTGACCCGGCACCGGAACGGCGAGGACGTCGACCGGCACGTCGCCGCGCTGCTCGACCGGATGCAGGAGTTCAACGACGCGGTGAACGCGTGCGCGGCCAACCCGGTGCTGATCCGGCTCCTGGAGCAGTCCCAGGTCTTCTCCCGGCCCGAGCGCCGGGCGCTGCGGCTGGAGAAGATCGCCGCGGACGACGGTTTCGGCCTGGACCGCTACTCCAGCCACCGCGCCCTGGTGCGCGCCCTCCGGGAGGGCGACTCGGCGACCGCGGAACGGCTGGTCATCGAGGACGCCCAGGGCGGCCTGGCGGCGCTCCTGGCCCGCCCCCGCCGCTGACGGCGCCCCGCCTCGCGGTAGTGCTGGCTACACCACGTTTCTTCCTGTGTGCGTTATGGAGCCGGGCGGCGCGGACCGAGATTCTGGAGGCGTTCCAGAGAAACGTCCCCCGCTCCACCGTCCAGGTGGTTTCTGAGGAGTCACGGTGCCAGCGCACATCCAGCCCGCCGCCCGTCCGAACGTCCCGTCCCCGCGCCGCCGGAGGCCGTCGCGCGCCATCGCGGGGGCGGTGGCCGGAGCCCTCGCCGTGGGCGGCCTGTCGGGGTGCGCCACCGGCACCAAGGCCGACGCCGAAGCGGAGATCGGCGCGGCCAAGAACGAGCTCGCCGTGCAGAAGGCGATGCAGCAAGTGGTGAAGGCAGGATTCCCCGGGGTGCTGGTCTCCGTCACGGGCAAGGACGGCAAGACCCGCGACTACTCGGCGGGCGTCGGCGACCGCGAGACGGGCGAGGCGCCGCCGAAGAACGGCTACGTGCGCATCGCCAGCAACACCAAGTCGTTCGTCGCCGCGACCGTCCTCCAGCTGGTCGGCGAGGGCAAGGTGCGGCTGGACGCGCCGATCGACACGTACCTGCCGGGCGTGGTCGAGGGGCCGGACTACAGCGGCAAGAAGATCACCGTCCGGCATCTGCTCGGCCACAGCAGCGGCCTCCCGGACTACACCCGGTGGGTGGACGCGGACACCAGGAACGTCCCGGACACGACGTACACGGCGGAGCAGCTGCTCAAGCCCGCACTGAAGCACAAGGCGGAGTTCCCCGCCGGCCAGAAGCGGAGCTACAGCAACACCAACTACATCATCGCCGGGATGCTCGTGGAGAAGGCCACCGGCGAGCCGGTGGGCGAGGCGGTCACCGAGCGGGTCATCGACCGGCTCGGGCTCCGGCACACCCGGTGGCCGAAGCCCGGGGAGAAGATCCTGCCGAAGCCGCGCATGGAGGGGTACGTGGCGCCGCCCGGCGGGAAGCTGCGGAAGGCCACCGATCTCGACCCGTCCGTGTCCGGCGCCGCCGGCATGCTGGTCTCCCGGCCGCGCGACCTCAACGCCTACTTCGCCGGGCTGATCGGCGGCAGGCTGATGCCGGCCGCGCAGCTGGCGGAGATGCGGAAGACCGTCAAGGAGGAGGGCGGCATGCCGAACACCGTGTTCGGGCTCGGCCTCGACAAGATCACGCTGTCCTGCGGCGACATCTGGGGGCACGGCGGCGACATCCACGGCTTCCACTCCCGCGGCGGCGCCGCCGCCGACGGCCGCGCGGTCACCGTCGTGACCAACACCCTGCCGGCCGCGATCATCTCCGAGCAGTCCTCGATGGAGGCCATGGAGAAGGAGGCCATGAAGAAGATGGAGGTCGTCATGGACCTGGTCGACACGGCCATCTGCAAGTAGCGGGACCGCCCCGCCCGGGCGCGGAGGGAGCGTGCCTCACGCGCCGTCCGCGTCGCGGCGCAGGTGGTCCTCGAAGGTGGGGCGGCGGGACCGGTGCCGCTCGTACCGGTTCAGGGCCAGGACGCGGAACGGCAGGCCCGCCGCCCGGAGCGCCCAGCGGAAGGCGTGGCCGAGCTCCTCGGACAGGGCCTTGAGGGCCGCCAGGGGATGCGTCACGGCCAGGACCGCGATGTAGAAGGCCGCGCGGCGCCAGGAGATCCCGCCGAAGTCGTCGCCCTCGCTCTTCCGCCCGGATCCGCCGCGACGAGCCATGAGGTCCTCCCGGGCGCAGGGGTGCGGTCCATGCCGAGATCTTGAGCGTACTCCGGCCCGCCGGATGGGAGAATGCGAGGCGGCGCCCGCCGGACCCCGAGGACCGTGTTCTGAGCATGATCCGGGTCCGGTGGGCGCCGCGGTCCGCGGGCCGGGGCGGCCGTCAGGCGCCCTTGGCGGCGGTGAAGCGGGCGGCGACGTCGTTCCAGTTGACGAGGTCCCAGAGCTTCTGGACGTAGTCGGGGCGCACGTTGCGGTACTGCAGGTAGTACGCGTGTTCCCAGGCGTCGAACACCAGCAGCGGCACCGAGCCGATGCCGACGTTGCCGTGGTGGTCGTACACCTGCTGGACGATCAGCCGCTCGCCCTGCGGCTCCCAGCCGAGAACCCCCCAGCCGGACCCCTGGACGGTCGCGGTGGCGCTGGTCAGCTGCTTCCTGAACGCGTCGAACGAGCCGAAGTGCTCGTCGATGGCCGCGCCGAGCGCGCCGTCGGGCCGGTCGCCGCCGTCCGGGGACAGGTTGTCCCAGAAGATCGTGTGCAGGACGTGGCCGGACAGGTTGAACGCGAGGGTCTTCTCCAGCCCGACCAGCCCGCCGAACTCCTCCTTGTCACGGGCCTCCGCCAGCTTCTCCACCGTGTCGTTGGCGCCCTTGACGTAGGCGGCGTGGTGCTTGGAGTGGTGCAGCTCCAGGATCTCGCCGGTGATGGCGGGTTCGAGGGCGGCGTAGTCGTAGGGAAGGTCGGGAAGCGTGTAGGTCATGGCGTCCACTATTGCAAATAATTCGCAGTTGCATCAAGGATGCAACTGCTGAAGGTCGGGCCACTGGAGGGTCTCGTCGCAGACGGCGTCCAGGAGCGCGGGATCGTGGCTGACCAGGAGGGCCGCCCGGCCGCCCGCCCGTACCTGGTCGCGCAGGAGGTGGAGGAGCGTGGCCGCGCTGGACGCGTCGAGCATCGCGGTCATCTCGTCGCACAGCAGGTAGCGCGGGTCGGCGCCGAGCGTGCGGGCCAGGCAGGCGCGCTGCAGCTGGCCGTCGGAGACCTCGTGCGGGCGGCGGTGGAGCAGGTCGGGCGTGAGCCCCACGAGGCCGGCCAGGCGGTCGGTCTCGCCGGGCGGCGCGGACGGCGGAAGGTGGGCCGAGACGATCCGCCGCAGGGTGTGGCGAGGGTCGGCGGCGGCACGCGGATGCTGGAAGACCACGCCGACGCGGCGCCGCTGGGCGGCGGGCGCGGCGTACCGGTGGCGCCGGACGGCCTCCCCGTCCAGGCTGAGGCTCCCGGCGCGGGGCGGGTGCAGGAGGGCGAGCACGCGGATGAGGGTGGACTTGCCGCAGCCGCTCGGCCCCTGGACGCCGACGACGCGGCCCGGTTCGAGGGTGACGGACACCCCGGTGAGGACGTCGGGGCCGCGGCGGTAGCCGGCGACGAGGCCGGTCGCGCTGAGCATCACCGTTCTCCCGAGGGTTCGGCGGCGGTCTCCCGGTCGATCCCGCTCTCCATGGGGGCGGCGGCGCCGTCCGGCGGGCGCGCGCAGGCGAGGGACCGGCCGCCCGGCACGTCCACCAGGGAGGGGTCGCCGGTGCAGGCGTCGCGCCGCGGACAGCGGTCGCGGAAGGCGCAGCCTTCGGGCAGGTCCGAGAGGTTCGGCGGGTGGCCGGGCAGGGGGCGCAGGCCGCGGGCGGGCGTGGCGTCGAGGAGGCCGCGGGTGTACGGGTGCCAGGGGTCGCCGAACACCTCGGCGGCCGGGCCGCGCTCGACGATCCTGGAGGCGTACATCACCGCCACGTCGGTCGCGGCGCGCTCGGCGGCGGCGATGTCGTGGGTGATGAGCAGGACCGCGCGGCCGTCGTCGGCGAGCCCGCGCAGGGCGTCCACGGCGGTGTCGACCAGCGGCCGGTCCAGGCCGGAGGTCGGTTCGTCGGCGAGGACGATGTCGGGATCGGCGGCCAGGGCGAACGCGAGCACGGCCCGCTGGACCATCCCGCCGGACAGCTCGTGCGGGTAGCGGTCCAGGGCGTCCGGGACCAGGCCGGCGCGCCCGGCGAGCGCGTCGGCCTCGCGGCCCCGGTCACCGCCGCCGGGGCGGATCTCGCGCAGCGTCTCGGTGAGCTGGGCGCGGACCGTCCGCACGGGGGTCAGCGCGGTCGCGGCCGACTGCGGCACCAGCGCGATCCTGCGGCCGCGCACCTGCCGGGCGAGGACGCGTTCAGGCGCGGTGGTGAGTTCGAGCGAGCGCCCGTTCCCGGAGTGCAGCCGGACGTCGCCGCGGATCTCCGCGTTGCCCGGCAGGAGCCCGAGCAGCGCGGACGCGAGGACGCTCTTGCCGCAGCCGCTCTCCCCGACGAGCGCGAGCAGCCGGCCGGGCCGCAGCTCGAACGACGCGTCCGTGACGGCCTGGACGATCGAGTCGCGCAACCGGAACCGTACCGAGAGCTCCCGCGCGGTGAGCAGCGGGCCGGTCACAGGGCCAGCTCCGAGCGCCGCCGCGGGACGAGCCGGTCCCGCCACCGGCCGGCCAGGCCCGCCACCGCGAGGGTGATCGCGATGAGGATCCCGGCGGGCGCGGCGATCGTCCACCAGGCGCCGATCAGGACGTCGTCGCGGCTGTCGGCGACCATCGTGCCCAGGCTGGCCAGGTGCGGGGGCAGGCCGAGCCCCAGGAAGCTGAGCGCGGTCTCGTGCCAGACCGCGTGCGGCAGGAGCAGGACGGCGGCGAGCGCCGACTGCGGCGCGACGGCGGGGAGCAGGTGCCGGAAGAGGACCGTGCGCCGGGACGCGCCCCCGGAGATCGCCGCGTCGATGTACGGGCGCGAGCGCAGCGACAGCACCTCGGCGCGGACGATGCGGGCCACGGTCGTCCAGTGGGTCAGCGCGATGGACGCGATGACGGCCCAGAGCGAGCCGCGGTAGAGCGCCACGATGAGGATGCCCAGCAGCAGGTGCGGTACGGCGTTGACGCCGTCCACCAGCCGCATCACGATCGCGTCCACCAGCCCGCCCGCGGCGCCCGAGGCGGCGCCGACCAGGGTGCCGAGCACCGTCGCGACCAGCGCGCAGGTGACGGCGACGATCAGCGAGACGCGGGCGCCGGCGGCGGCGCGCGCGAGGACGTCCCGGCCGGCGTCGTCGGTCCCGAACCAGTGGCCGGGCCCCGGCGCCTCCCGGACCGCGTCGTAGTCGACCGTGCCGGTCGCGGCGTCCCCGGCGAACCAGGGCAGCACCACGATGGCGGCGGCCAGCGGGACCAGCACCGCGACGGCGGCGATCACGCGTATCCGGGCGGACGCGGCGGCGCGGGGCCGCGCCGTGCCGCCCGGCCTGCGGCGGCCGGCGGGGCGCCACTCCCCCGCCCGGGCGGTCTGCTCGTTCATGGCCTCACCCATCGGCGGTCGCTCTCGGATCGATCATCAGTACGGCGACGTCGGCGCACAGGTTCCCGGCCAGGACCGCGGCGGTCGCCAGCAGGGTGAGCGCCACCAGCAGCGGGAAGTCGACGTTCAGCCCGGCCTTGACCATCGCGCCCGCGACGCCCGGCCAGGAGAACACCTCCTCGACCAGGACCACGCCGGTCACGAGTTCGGGGAGGCGGGTGCCGACGGTGGTGACGAACGGCAGCAGCGCCACCGGCAGCCCGTGCCGGAGCACGACGGTGCGTTCGGGCAGGCCGCGCGAGCGCGCCGCGGTGACATGGTCGTCGGCCAGCCCGACGAGCAGCTGCTGCCGGAGCGTGAGGATCAGCCAGGGCAGCTGCGCGACCGCCAGGACCAGCGCCGGCAGGGCCAGGTGGCGGATCGTGGACGCCGCTCCGCCGCCCCCGGCGGCCTCGCTGATCCCGCCCGCGGGCAGCAGCGGCAGCGCCACCGCGAACACGGCGATCGCGCCCAGGCCGAGCAGGAACGTCGGCAGCCCCTCCAGCGAGTGCGCCATGGTGACGGTGAGGCGGTCGATCCAGCCGCCCTGGCGCCACGCGGAGACGACGCCGAGGGCGAGCGCGATCAGGACCGCCAGGGTGAGGCCGGTGCCCGCCAGGAGCAGCGTCCACGGCAGGCGTTCGGCCACCACCTGCCCCACCGGCTGGCCGAAGCTGCGGCTCGTTCCCCAGTCGGCGCCGAGCACGCCGCCCAGCCAGTCGGCGTACTGCCGCCAGACCGGCTCGTCCAGGCCGAGCTCGGCGCGGGTCCGCGCCAGATCCGCCTCGGCCGCCGTGAAGATCCGCGTCCCGTAGTACTGGTAGAGCGGGTCGAACGGGGACGCCGCGCCCAGCAGGAACACCACGCCCGACACCGCCAGCAGGAGCGGGACCGCGACGAGCGCGCGCCGCAGCACCATCCGGCCGGCCGCGCGCAGCCGCCCGTCCCGCGTGCTCGTGGAGGCGCTCACCCGCGGGGCGCCCACTTCTCGAGGTTCCACCACGGCCCCCAGCCCAGGACGCCGTGCACGTGCGGATCGACGACCGGCCGGTAGCCCGTCCACCGGCCGCGGAGCACGTAGGTGTGCTCGAGGAAGACCAGGAACACCCACGGCGGGTTCTCCATCAGCCGCCGCTGCATCGCCCGGTACGCCCCGGCCCGCGCGGCCTGGTCGGTGGCGCGGCGGGCCCTGTCCAGCTCGCCGTCCACGGCGCCGTCCCGGAACGAGCCCGGGTTGTTGAACCCGTCCTCGGCCTGCGACGAGTGCAGCAGGCCGTACGCCACCAGGTCCGGGTCCAGCGGGGTGCCGCCGCCCATCAGCAGCGCGTCCCGCTTCATCCGCGGCTCGATCGCGTCCCAGCCCAGCCCGGCCAGATCCACCTTGACACCGACCTTGCCCGCGTCGGACGCGAACCCGCCGGCCAGCGCCTTCCGGACCGAGTCGTCGGCCGGATACATGAGGGTGAACCGCGCGGGCCTGCCGTCGCGCACCCGTACGCCGCCGCTTCCGGCCTTCCAGCCCGCCGCGTCCAGGATCCGGCCCGCCTCGGCCGGGTCGTGCCGGAACACCGCACCCGGATCGGCGTACTCGCGCAGCACCTGCGGCACCGGCCCGAACGCGGGACTGCCCCGCCCGGCCAGCAGCGCCCGGATCATGCCGTTCCGGTCCACCGCCAGGTTCAGCGCCCGCCGGATCGCCGGATCGGCGGTGACGGGGTTCTTCTGCGGCAGCATCACCCCGCGGTAGTCGGCGCTGTCGTGCCCGTACACCGTCATCCCGTCGGTGCGGGCGAACGTCCCGGCCAGCGCGGGCGGCAGCACCGTCCCGTCGAAGTCGCCGCGCCGCATCCGCTGGGCGCGGGTGTTGTCGTCCGGGACGAACGCCACCGTCAGCCGCTTGATCCGCGGCGCCCCGCCCCAGTAGCGCTCGTTGGCGGTGAGCACCAGCCGCTCGCCCCGCCGCCACTCGGCGAACCGGTACGGCCCCGTCCCGACCGGACGGCCGTTGAACGGCGACGCCTGCAGCTTCCCGCCGTCCAGCGCCTCGGACGGGACGATGCCGAGCGCCAGCTTGTGCGCGAACGGCGCGTACGGGTGCTTCAGCCGGAACTCCACCGAATCCGCCCCTGCCTGGCGCACCTCGTCCAGCATCCGGTACGACGAGGCGACCGGCGACGCGGCCTTCGGATCGAGCAGGGTCCGGTAGGTGGCGACCACGTCCTCGGGCCCGAACGACGACCCGTCGTGGAACGTCACCCCGCCGCGCAGCCGTACCGTCCAGGTCTTCCCGTCCGCCGACGGGACGGGCACCGCCGCGGCCAGCGCGGGCCGCGGCCTGCGCTGCGCGTCGTGCGTCACCAGCCCGTCGAAGATCTTGCTCATGCCGCCCTCGCCGTACCCCATCAGGGGGTGCAGCGACTCGTCCTCGTACGGGTCGGCCAGCACGAGCCCGCCGTCCCCCGCCGGCCTCGGCCCTCCGGGCGCGGCACACGCCACCAGCACCCCGACAACCGCAACAGATACGACAGACCTCAACACACCACGCGAAGTGCCCCTCACGCCCAGCGACGCTAACCCGCCGGGCGTGTTACTGCAAGATCCTTGCAACTACAAAAGTGTGGCAACAATGACCCTGTTCAAGCGGCGGGCACGATGGCAGACTCGCCCGGCCCTCGCGACGGCCGTTCTGGCATCGTGATCCGTGGCCGGGACCCGCCGGCCGGGAGGAAGGACACGATGAGCACGTACGCCGTCGTCGGGGCCGGGCTCGCCGGTGCCGCGACCACCTGGCAACTGGCCCGGCGCGGCCACGAGGTGACCGTTCTGGAACGCTCCACACCGGCCAACGCCATGGGCAGCTCGCACGGATCCGCACGGATCCTCCGGTACGGCTACGCGGACCCCTTCTACGCCCGGATGGTCGCCGACGCCCGCGTCGAATGGGACGAACTGGAGTCACTGTCCGGCGAACGGCTGATCACCCGCACCGGCTCCCTCGACTTCGGCGCCGTCCGCGACCCCGCGACGCTGGCGTCCGTGTTCACCGAGGTCGGCGTGGAACACGAACTGCTGACCGCCCGCGCGGCATCCGCGCGCTGGCCGCAGTTCGACTTCGGCACCGGCGACGTCCTGTGGCACCCGGCCGCCGGAGTGGTCGACGCGGAGGCCGCGGTGTCGGCCATGCTGCGGCTGGCGCGGACCCACGGCGCCCGCGTCGAGACCGGCCGCCCGGTGACCTCGATCGAAAGAACCGGCACCGGCCACCTCATCACCTGCTCCGACGGCCGCACCGAGGAGGCCGAGAAGGTCATCGTCACCACCGGCGGCTGGCTCCCCGGCCTGCTCGCCTCCCTCCCCCTCCCTGCCGCGTTCCTCCAGGCCTTCCCCCCGCTCCAGGTCATGCAGGAGAACGCCTACCACTTCCCCTACCGCGACGCCCCGCGGGAACCCTGGCCGACGTTCATCCACGACACCCCGGAGATCCTCGTCTACGGCCTGCCCGGCGGCCGCGACGCCGCCCTCCCGGACGGCCGGAGCGGCCAGAAGGTGGCCGAGTTCAACGGCGGCCGCCCGATCCGCGACGCCGCCGCGCAGACCGGCGGGATCGACCCGGCCAACCGCGAACGGATCACCGCCTACGTCCGGCGCACCCTGCCCGGCCTCGTCCCCGAGCCGTACGCCGAGACGACCTGCCTGTTCACCAACACCCCCACCGAGGACTTCGTCATCGACGGCGCCGACGGCATCACCGTCGCATCGCCCTGCTCGGGCCACGGCGCCAAGTTCGCCCCGCTCCTCGGCCGCATCATCGCCGACACGGCCTCAGGCGAACGCCCACCCCCGCCCCGCTTCCGAGTGACCACCTGACGACCGGCCCACCGGCGAGCGACGGGCCCTGCGGGCTCCGGCGTTCCCCGACCGGCATCTCACTCCGGCGGCGAGACGGCTCCCCCGAACGGGTGATCACAAGCCCCTCCGGGTCGAAGAGGGTCGAGTCATGACGATCAAGCTGATCCACACGGCCCCCTCCACCGGCGACACACAACGGCCCGTCCCGCGGTGGGCACTGCGGACCGCCTACGCGATCCCGCTGCTCCTACTGCCTTCATCCCTGTGGCGGCTGCCGTTCGCCTTCCACTTCGAAATGGGCCAGGTCGACGATGCGGCCGCATCACCTCTGTGGATCACCATCCCGTACGTTTTCGGCCTCAGCATTCTCACGGAGGCGGTGGCATTGCTGTGCATCGGTCTCGTCCGAGGTTGGGGCGAGGTCGTTCCCGGCTGGATCCCGTTCATCGGCGGCAAGCGCATCCGACCGGCGGCGGTGATCGTCCCGGCGACGATCGGCGGGCTGATCATGACCGCCGTCTCGGTGATGATGGCTCTCACCTGGACCGGCGTCATCGACGGAACCGGCTACGAGAACGGCTGGTGGGAGGCGCTGGCGAAGATCTGCATCACCCCGATCGCCCTGTGGGGCCCGCTGACCCTGGCCCTCACCTACGCCTACTACGTACGCCGCTGCCGCCCGGCGACCACCGCATGACCGCCCCGTTGCCGCGCCGGCAGCCCGGTGACCCATCACCGCCGCGCGGCCTCCATCGCTACGCGATCGACCGGCGCGCGCTGTCCGGTCCAGGTGGACGGCCAAAGTGGAGGCTGGGCGCTTACTTTCGTCCAGTGTGCGGAGTGGGACATCGCCCGCATGGTGATCAATGTGTCGCGCATCCTCACCAGGTCATCCTCGGAGCACGCCGACGACGGCCGCTTCCTGTCCTTGCTCCATCGGCTGGGCGGCGTCGCCATGCTGGTCTCCCCGCTACTGCTGCTGGTCGGGGAATCGCTGCGGATCCAGGCCCGCCATCTCGTGCCCGACGGGCCGTCCACCAGGTTCGACTACCCGGGGCAACTGGCCGCCTACCAGGACCATCCCGGCCTTATGACGGCGTCCTACATCGTCTTGGCCCTCGGCTGGTTTGCTCTGTGGCCGGCGTTCCTCTCGCTCGCCGCCCTGATCGGCAGGACGAGACCCTGGTGGGGACTGCTGGGAGGCGCGTCGGCCCTCACCGGGCTCATCGCCCTGGCCTTCTACGAGGGCATCAACCATCTCGCCTTCCAACTGGTGAACCAGCAGGGTCTGACGGCCGCCATAGCGTTCCTCGACGACGCCTACGCCTCCCCCAACCTCGCGTACGCGCTGACCGCCGCGTACAACGTCGGCTGGATCGTCCTGGCGATCGGCGCCTACCTCTCCCGCACCCTCGGCCCGTGGCGGTCTCTCTGCCTCACGCCGATGGCCCTGCACGCCACCGGAGTACTCAAAGCAGGCGAACCACACGGCATCGCCTTCGTCCTGGCCCTCGTGATCGCATTCGTCCCACTGGGCCTCTCCCTGGTACGCGGCACGCCTCCCGCCCGGACACGAGTCTCCCCGTCCTACGCCGGGCCGCCTGGCGCTCCTCCGGGCGGTTCGGACCAGTAGAGCGGGAAGGCCTGCCGGAGCCGGTCTTTGACCTGTTCCCTTATTTCCGCCGTCCCATAGTCGACGATCGGTCTGACGCAGTACTCGAGGACGGCCGGATGGCGGCGGGGCTCACGGCACATCAGCACGGCCAGGACGCGGGCCGGCCAGACAAGGCGGAAAGCGTCCTCAACGGCGATGCCGCCGGTGGCGGCCCTCGGCAGGTGCTCGAAGACCAGTTCCACCGCCTGCCGGATCACGACCTGTTCCGGCAGGAGAGCGGCCCAACCGTCCGGACGACTCTCGTCCAGGGAGGTGAGCGCCGCGACGACATCCTGCTTGGCCTGGTCGTACCGATTCTGGAACGCGTCGAGGGCACGGGCCGTCTGGGCCAGCAGCTCACACCAGAAGTGCGCGTTGCGAGCCTTTTTCTGGAACGTATCGATGTGCCGGTCGCCGAACTCTCGGCGCAATCGCGGGATGACGTGGGTCTCGACGAACTGTTCCTTCTCCTCGGGGGTGGGACGTCGGCGCGGATCCTCCGGGTCCTTGTCGCGAGAGATGCGGAACGGTTGACCGACCTCTTCGGTGGCGCTGTACAGGTTCCGGTCACGGCGTAGCCACCGGACGACATCGGCCACGAATGATTTGATCGCCGCCCGCTGTCCGTTCACGGCCTGCTGCCATGGTTTGCTCCGGCGGGCGGTGGAATCCGCGGCCTCCTTCGCGGCGGCGTCCCAGGCCGCGTCGGCCGCCCGCACGAGCTTTCGCAAGCCGGAGTCGGATGGGGCGGCGGCGATGGCGAGTCCTTCTTGCCAACCGTGCTCGGCGCCGCCGCAGGCGCAGGCGCACGGCGGTTTCTCGGCTTTCTCGCAGTTCTTAGCGTGGCCGGTGCGTTCGATCGCCATCGGCGTGCACCCTCCCCGAATCGCGGGTGACAGAGGACGCATCGTCCGTCGGCGGTGAGAGGTCGTAAAGATGTCCACCGGACATCTCTGGGTCACCGCCCGGTTGGCGAATACTTGTTACGGGCCGTCTTGACTCTCGGTAGGCGGGAGCCCGTTCATCTCGTGGTCAGGGCGGTGGCCAGGGCGGGCAGGTCGGTGAAGTGGGCGTCGAAGGTGTCGGTGCTTGCGGGTGGGTCTCCGGTTGGGCGGTGGACGTAGGCGGTTCGCATGCCGGTTGTTTGGGCGGCGCGGAGGTCCCAGGCGTGGGCGGCGACCATGAGGATGCGTTCCGGCGGGCAGCCGGTGGTGTCCATGGCGAGCCGGTAGACCTCCGGTGCCGGTTTGTACGCCTGGACGGCCTCGCTCGACAGGGCCTGGTGCCAGCGCAGGCCGGCGTGCGCGTTGAGGTGGAGGAGGGCGGTCCGGCTCGCGTTGGAGAGGCCGAGTACGGGGAAGCGGCGCGCGAGGTGTTCGAGGCCGGCGGCCGAGTCGGGCCAGGGTGGCAGGCGGTGGCCGGCCGTGGCCAGGCGGGCGATGGCCGCCGGGTCGGTAAGTCCGGCGTGGTCGGCGACTCGCTGGGCGGCCTCCGCGTCGATGACGTCGGTGTTGGCGTACGGGCGGTCGCCCTGGGCGATGCGTTGTTGTTCGTGTTCGATGTGCCGTTGCCATACGGGGAGCAAGTCGTCGCCGGGTACGGCCTCGTGGATCGCGGTTCGGAGGCCGCCGGGCTCGTCGACGAGGGTTCCGAGGACGTCGAAGACGACGGCCTCGATGCCGCGGATCATGTGGTCCCCTTCGTTGCGTCACCGGTTGAACAGGTGACGATCTTGCCCCGGGGGGCGTCACCGGTCAAGATGGTGACGTGGAGTTCGCGTTCGTGAGCGGTGATCCGGCCCTCGATCTGGCCGGGACCGTGGGGTCTCGTCGGGACGGGGCCGTCGATGCCCTGGCCACGCCTGCGGATCTTGAGCGGTGGGTGGCCGAGTGCGCAGGGCTGCCCGAGCGTGTCAGTGCCGATGCCGAGACTTTCGAGGCCGCGCTGGAGCTGCGTGAGGCGATCTACCGGCTCGCGCTCGATCGGGTCCTCGGACGGCCGTTCGAGCCGGGCGCGCTGGGGATCGTGAACGGGATCGCGGCCGGGCCGGCGCCCGAGGTCGAGCTCAGTGACGCGGGGATGCGCGTGTCGGGGGATCTTCGCGCGGTGCTCGCGCAGGTGGCGAGGGGCGGGATCGCCTTGCTCGCCGATCGCGGCGCCTGCCTCAAGGAGTGCGGCCGTCCGGGGTGCACCCGTATCTATGTGGATCGGTCGCGCGGCGCGCGGCGTGCGTGGTGCGGGATGGACGCGTGCGGCAACCGCGTCAAGGCCGCGGCGTACCGGGCACGCAAGCGGGCCTCGGCCATCTCCTAGGCGTGCGGGCTCGGCGCTCTTACGATGAGTCCGCCATGCGAGTCCTCCTGGTGGAAGACGATGACCGGTTCGCCGACGCGCTCACGGTGGCGCTGCGCCGGCAGGGGTTCGACGTGCGCCGGGCCGCCACGGCCGCGGCGGCGCTGGCGGCGCCGGTGGCCGATCTCGTGCTGCTCGATCTGGGGCTGCCCGACATGGACGGCGTCGAGGTGTGCCGGCGGCTTCGCGGTGAAGGGGAGACGGCGATCATCGCGGTCACGGCGCGGGGGGACGAGCGGGACCGGGTGATCGGGCTGCGTTCCGGCGCGGACGATTACGTGGTCAAGCCGTTCGGGATCGCCGAGCTGATGGCCCGCATCGACGCCGTCATGCGGCGGGTGCGGCCGCCGGCCCGGCCGGTGGTGGTCGCGCGGGGGCTGCGGATCGATCTGGGGCGGCACGAGGTCACCGGGGCGGACGGCGCGCTCGTGGCGCTGACGCGGAAGGAGTTCGAGCTGCTCACCGCGCTCGCCCGGCGGCCGGGGGACGTGGTCGAGCGCGAGCGGCTGCTGCTGGAGGTGTGGCAGAGCACGTGGCCCGGGGCGCAGCGCACGCTGGACGTGCACGTGGCGAACCTGCGCGCGAAGCTCGGCGACCCGCAGGTGATCCGCACGGTGCGCGGCGTCGGCTACCGGCTCGCCGCCGACGGGGCGTGAGCGGCCGATGCTGCGGCGGCTGCTCGCGGTGTACGTCTCGCTGCTCGTGCTGGTCCTGGCGGCGCTGGAGATCCCGCTCGCGGTGACGTTCGCCGGGCACGCGACGCAGGCGATGTTCATCGACCGGCTGAACGACACGTCGCGGTTCGCGTCGCTGGCCGAGCCGGCGCTGTGCAGCGGCCGTACCGACAGCCTGCGGGCCGAGCTGGTCCGCTACGACGAGCTGTACGGGATCCGGGCCGCGGTCGCCGACCGGGACGGCAACATCGTGGTGGCGTCCCGTCCCGGGATGGTTCGGGAGGTGGGCCGGTCCCGGCTGCGCGCGGTGCTGTCGGGCGAGCGCTCGGCGGTCCAGGACGTGGTGTGGCCCTGGACGGGCGAGCCGATGATCGTGGTGGAGCCGGTGGGGTGCGGCGGCGAGGTCATCGGCGCCGCGGTCACGGTCTCGCCGACGGGCGCCGTGCGGGCGAGCATCGCCCGGCGGTGGGGGCAGCTCGCGGGGGCGGGGCTGGTCGCGTTGCTGGTGTTCGGGCTGGCGGCGGTGCCGGTGAGCCGGTGGGTGCTGCGCGTGGTGCGCAACCTGGACCGGGTCACCGGCGAGCTGTCGGCCGGGCAGTTGCAGGCGCGGGCCGCGGTCGCGACGGGCCCGGCGGAGCTGCGGCGGCTGGCCGAGCACTTCAACGCGATGGCCGAGGCGATGAGCCGCAACCTGGAGCTGCAGCGGTCGTTCGTGTCGTACGCGGGCCACCAGCTCCGCAACCCGCTGGCGGCGCTGCGGCTGCGGGTGGAGAACCTGGCCCCGCACATGGCGCCGGACGGCGCGGCCGATCTGGAGTCGGCGATCGAGGAGACGGTACGGCTCGCGCGGATCCTGGACGGGCTGCTGGCGCTGGTGCGGGCCGAGGGCGGCGACTGCCGGGTCGCCGTCGTGGACTGCGGCCGCGTCGCCACGGAACGGGTCGCCGCGTGGCGGGAGGCGGCGGCGGGCGTGCGGGTGCGGCGGCGGGGCGCGGCGCACGCGGGCGCGCTGGCGGTCGCCGGCGGGACCGGCCAGATCCTGGACGCGCTGATCGACAACGCCGCGAAGTTCGCCGGTCCGGGCGCGACCGTCACGGTGACCGTGTCGCGCCCGCGCCGTGCCGGGGAGCCCGGCGGGGAACGGCGCGTGGTCCGCGTGGACGTGGCCGACGACGGGCCCGGCCTGTCGGCGGAGGAGCGCGCCCGCGCGACGCAGCGCTTCTGGCGCGGCCCGGCGCACCAGAACATCGACGGGACCGGGCTCGGGCTCGCCATCGCGCACGCCCTGGCGGAGGCGTCGGGCGGGCGGCTGGAGCTGCTTCCGGCCGAGCCGCGCGGGCTGTGCGTCCGGCTCGTCCTGCCGGCCGCGGCCGCGGCCGTCCCGCCGGCGCGGGAGGGGGATGGTCAGCCGGCGACCTTGGACTCGCGGTAGTAGAGAGCCGCGCCGGGATGCAGCGGCAGCGGGCCGGTCGAGATCGCGCCCCGCCGGTTCAGGTACAGCGCCTCCGGGCGGGCCGCCACGAGGACGTCCTTGCGCTCGAACAGCAGCCGGGTCAGCGCGCGGGCGCGGCCGGCGGGCATCGCGGACCCGACGGCGAGATGGCTCGGCACGCCGACCGTCCGGGGCGCGGCGAACAGCCGGTACGCCGCCGCCGGGATCGAGCGCTCCTGGTAGAAGTCCCCGTGGAAGCGGCGCAGCGGCCCCACGTACGCGCCGAGGTCGACCAGCCGCACGCCCATCGCGTGGGTGAGCTGCGTGATCGCCTCGCTCGGCACGACGCCGGAGAAGAACAGCGCGTCCACCCGCCGCTCCCGCAGCGCCGCCGCCGCGTCCCGGACCGCGAGGCGCCGGACGCGGACGTCCCGGTCGATCCCGGCCGCCGCCAGCAGCCGGGTCGCGACCAGCTCGGTGCCGGTGCCGGGGGTGCCGGTCGCCACCGTCCGGCCCTTGAGGTCCGGCAGGGCGTGGACGCCGCTGTCGGCGGGCACCACCAGGTGGGTGTACTCGTCGTACAGCCGGGCCAGCGCCGACACGCGCTGCCGTCCCTCGAACGGCGGCCGTCCCGCCAGCGCCAGCGCCGCGAGATCGGCCGGGGCGAACGCGACGTCCGCCGTCCCCCGCGCCACCTGCCGCAGGCCGTCGGCCGCGGACGCCGTCGCGAGGACGCGCGCCTCCATGCCGTCCGCGCGGGCCACCCGCGCGAGGCCCTCGGCGTACGCGCGGTAGACGCCGCTGCCGCCGCCCGCCGCGATCAGCAGGCGCCCCTCGTGCGGCGCCGGCTCCCCGCACGCGGCCGCGGCCGAGCACGGGACCAGCACCGCCAGGACGAGCGCGAGAACGGGCCGCACGCCAGCACGGTACGCGCCGCGCCGCCGGCCCGGGAGCCCCGGGCGGGCGCAACCCTAAGAGTTCCTCAAATCGGGGGCTCCGCGCTTTGCCTGTGGGCTGGGTCACACCTACGTTCCGAGCAAGCGAACGGAGGACGGCGTGTCGATATCACCTCCTGAACCCCCGCGCCCGGCGGCCGGGAACGGGCCGCCCCAGCCCGCGCGCACCGGCGCCGACACCGGCGCCAGCACCGACGACCTGATCGCCGAGTACGACGCCGAACGTCCAGCGCGGCGCCTCACCGGCCCGGTGGCGTACGCGGCCGGCGCGGTCGCGTTCGGCGTGTCGCTGTACGCCCTGTACGCCGTCTTCCGGCCGCAGCCGGCGCTCCAGTACCGGATGGGCTTCCTGGCGGCGGTGCTGCCGCTGACGTTCCTCGTCTACCGGCCCGGCCTGAACCTGCGCGCGCGGCTCCGCGCCCGGCGCCGTCCCGAAGGCGCCCCGGACGGTGCTGCGCCGGACGAGACCGCGCCGGAGCGCGTCCGCGAGCGCGACGATCCCGGGGTCGCGGACTGGATCCTGGCGGCCGTGTCCGTCGTCGTGTGCGCGTACCCGCTGTTCGGGTTCGACGAGTTCATCCGGCGGACGGTCACCCCCTCCGGCCTCGACCTGGCGATGGCCGCCGGGTGCGTGCTGCTGGTGCTGGAGGCGACGCGCCGTACCGTGGGGCCGATCCTGCCGGGCATCTGCGTCGGCTTCGTCGCGTACGCCTACTACGGCGGCTACCTGCCGGTGGACTGGACGCTCGGGCACGGCGGCTTCGGCTTCGAGCGCATCCTCATCCAGCTCTACATGGGCACCGAGGGGCTGTTCGGGGTGCCGCTGGACGTGGCCGCGACCTACATCGTGCTGTTCACGATCTACGGCGCCGTGCTCGACCACTCGGGGGCGGGGCGGTTCTTCGTGGAGGTCTCGTTCGCCGCGTTCCGCCGGTCCGCCGCCGCGCCCGGCCGCACCGTGACGCTGGCCGGGTTCCTGCTCGGCACGGTGTCCGGGTCGGGGACGGCCACGACCGTGTCGCTGGGCAGCGTCTCCTGGCCGATCCTCAAGCGCGCCGGGTACCCGCCCGCCTCCGGCGGCGGCGTGCTCGCGGCCGCCGGGATCGGCGCGATCCTCTCCCCGCCGACGCTCGGCGCGGCCGCCTTCATCATCGCCGAGTACCTGCGCGTCCCGTACCTGACCGTGCTGCTGTACGCGACCGTCCCGACGCTCCTCTACTACCTGGGGATCATCCTGGCGATCGAGATCGACGCCCGGCGGTTCGGGGTGCGGCCGGTCGAGCTGGACGCGCCCTCGTTCTGGCGGCTGCTCGGCCGCTTCGGGTACCACTTCTCCTCGCTGGTCGCGATCGTCGTGCTGATGGCGTTCGGGATGTCGCCGTTCCGCGCCGTCGTGTTCGCCACCCTGCTCGCGTTCGCGCTGTCGTTCCTGGACCGGCGCAACCGGCTCGGCCCGCGCCGTACCGCCAAGGCCCTCGCGGCCGGCACCCTCGGCGTGCTGCCCGTGGCGGCGACGACGGCCGCGGCGGGGATCATCGTGGCGGTCGTGACGCTCACCGGGCTCGGGCTGAAGTCGTCGAGCCTCATCGTGGACGCCGCCGGCGGGTACCTGCTGCCGACCGTCCTGCTCGCCGCCGTCGCCGTGCTGCTGCTCGGCCTGGCGGTGCCGGTGACCGCGTCGTTCATCATCGCCGCCGTCATCATCGGGCCGGTCCTCCAGACGCAGGGCGTCGCGCCGGACGCCGCGTACATGTTCATCTTCTACTACGCGGTGCTGTCGGAGGTGACGCCGCCCACCGCGCTCGCGGCGGTCGCGGCGTCGGCGATCACCGGTGCGAACGCGTTCCGGACGATGATGCTGACCTGGAAGTACACCCTGCCCGCGTTCCTCGTCCCGTTCGCGTTCGTGCTGGCGCCGTCGGGCCGCGCCCTGCTGTGGCAGGCGCCGTGGCCGCAGGTGCTGGCCGCCCTGGCGGTGTCGGCCGTCGCCGTGGCGGCGCTGGCGGCCGTCACCGGCGGCTGGATCCTGGGCCCCGCCGGCCCCGCCGAACGGCTGCTGTGCGCGGGCGCCGCCGGCGCGCTCCTCTACCTGCGCCCCGAGAGCGTGGCCGCCGGCCTCGGGCTGCTCGCGGCGGCGGTACTCCTCCACCTGGCCCGGCGGCGCCGCACCGCGGTCCCGTCCACCACCGGCACACCCCTGAAAGGACCATGATGCGCTCCTTCACCCGGCCCCTCGCCGCCCTCGCGGCGCTGGCCCTGACCGGCGCGCTCGGCGCGTGCGGCGGCGAACGCGACACCGGCGGCGACGGCCTCTACAACCGGGGCCGCCTGGCCATCGCGACCGGCAACACCACCGGCGTCTACTACCAGCTCGGCGGCGGCTACGCGGACCTGATCAGCAAGCACGTCCGCGGCTACCAGGCCACCGCCGAGGCCACCGGCGCGTCCGTCGAGAACATCCGGCGGGTCGTGCGCGGCGACTCCGACATCGCGTTCAGCCTCGCCGACGTCGCCGGCGACGCCGCCACCGGCAAGCACGGCTTCTCCAGCCCGCAGCCCATCCGCGCGCTCGCCCGCATCTACGACAACTACGTGCACGTGATCGCGCGTACCGACGCGGGGATCCGCTCGGTGGCCGACATGAAGGGCAAGCGGATCTCCACCGGCTCCCCCAACTCCGGCACCGAGACCATGGCGCTGCGCCTGCTGGAGACGGCGGGGATCGACCCGCAGAAGGGGATCAAGAAGCAGGCGCTGTCGCTGCCGGAGACGGTCCAGGGCATGAAGGACGGCACCCTGGACGCCATGGTCTGGTCGGGCGGCCTCCCCACCGGCGGCATCACCGACCTGATGACCACCATGAAGTCCCGCGCCGTCTTCGTCCCCCTCGCCCGCGAACTGCCCGGCCTCCAGGCGAAGTTCGGGACGATCTACCAGTCGACCACCATCGGGAAGGACGTGTACGGCACGCCGGGCGCGGTGCAGACGATCGCCGTCCCGAACGTGCTGATCGTCCCGGCAAAAATGCCCGACACCCTGGCCCGCGACCTCGCCAGGGTGCTCTTCGACCGCCGGCAGGACCTGATCAAGGTGCATCCGGAGGCGAACAACATCGACCGGGTCCGCGCCGCGAAGACCGACCCGGTCGTCCTGCACCCGGGCGCCAAGAAGTACTACGACGGCGCCTGACACGGCGGGCGTCAGCCCTGGACCGGGAAGTTGCTGCGGATGGTGTCGCCGGGGTCGTGGCGGTGCTTGATGTCGCGCAGGCGGTCGAGCGCGGCGGGGGCGAAGGCGTCCGCCGCGGTCTCGGTGGCGTTGAGGTAGGTGATCGGCTTGCGGCCGCTGACCGGGAGGGCCTCGGCGACGGCCCGCTGCTTGGCGGCCACGGCCCGGGCGGCGGCCGGGTCGGTCGGGATGCCGAGCATGTAGAGGGAGTACGGCTCGGTCAGCGGGCCGAACGGGCTGTCGGACGGGCGGGCGAACGCGCCGCCCAGGTGCCGTATCTGGAGGCTGAGCAGGGGCGCGATGGGTTCGGCCAGCAGGGTCTTGGCGGCGGCGTCGTCCAGGGTGGTGAGGAGTTCGCCGCGCGAGAGGCCGGGGCTGGGGTCGGTGGGCTCGGCGGCGATGGAGCCGATCTCCGAGACCGGCATCGTCCGGCGGGAGTCGGAGACCGGCCGCGCCAGGGCGTCCAGCGGGGCGAGGAGCGCGCGGGCCTCGCCGGCGGGGCCGAGGTAGGTGGCGTCCACGGCGACCATCGGGTCGGCGCCGGGGAAGTGCAGCAGGTCCAGCCAGGCGGTCAGCCGGTCGGGGGCGGTCGCGGTGATCTGCCGGTACGCCTCCAGGACGGCCGGGGCGTGCTCGGCCGGCCACAGGACCCGGCCTCCGTACAGGTGCGGCGCGGGGTGCAGGGCGAGGTGCAGGGCGGTGACGATGGCGTAGTCGCCGCCCCCGCCGCGCAGCGCCCAGAACAGGTCGGGGTCGGTGTCCGCGGTGACGTGCCGCTGGTGCCCTCCGGCGTCGACGACGTCGAAGGCGGTGACGCTGTCGGCGATCCAGCCGTGCGCCCGGCCGAACCAGCTCAGCCCGCCGCCGAGCGCGACACCGGTGACGGTGACGATCGGCGAGCTGCCGGGGAGGCCGGTCAGGCCGTGCTCGGCGGCGGCCGCCTGGAGCCGGCCGGAGGGCACGCCGGCGCCGACGCGGGCGCGGCGCGCGGCCGGGTCGATCTCCACGGTGTCGAGCCGGCGGGTGCGCAGCAGGACGGTGCCGTCGGTACGGCCGGTGGCGCCGTGCCCGCCGGGCTGGGTCGCGATGCCCAGCCCGGCGGTGCGGGCGTACCCGACCAGCGCGGCGATGTCGGCGGCGTCGGCGGCCTCGACCACGGCCGCCACCGGCTGCTCGATCGCCAGGTTCCACGGGCGGCGGGCGGTGTCGAAGCCGGCGTCGCCGGGGAGCAGGACCTGGCCGCGGACCGCGGTGCGCAGTTCGTTCAGAGCGTTCGTCATGACCAGAACGCTAGAACCTGGATAGACCGGCCGGCAGGTGCATTCCGCCTTTGTGATCGTGGGTCAATTCCGGCGGCGGCGCAGTGCCGGGTCGAGCAGGGCGGGCGGGGTGTCGAACTTCTCGTGGGCGGCGAGGTCGGTGCCGGGCGCGACGATCTCGTCGATCGCGTCGAGCACATCGGCGGACAGGACGGTGTCGGCGGCGGCGAGCTGGGAGTGGAGGTGGTCGAGCGTGCGGGGGCCGATGAGCGCGCTGGTCACGCCGGGGTGCGCGGTCACGAAGCCGAGCGCGAGCTGGATCAGCGTCAGGCCGGCCTCGTCGGCGACCGCGGCCAGCCGCTCCACGGCGTCCAGCCTGGCCTGGTTGGACGGGACGGAGAGGTCGAACCGCTCCGGCAGGATCGCCGCGCGGCTGGTGGTGATCTCCCGGCCCCTGCGGACGGCGCCCGACAGCCAGCCGGAGGCCAGCGGGCTCCAGGCCAGCACGCCGAGCCCGTACTCCTGGGCGACGGGCAGCACGTGCGCCTCGACGCCGCGCTGCAGGATCGAGTAGCTGGGCTGCTCGGTGACGTACCGGCCCAGGCGGTGCTCGCGGGCGGCCCACCGGGCCTGCACGATGCGGTACGCGGGGAACGTCGAGGAGCCGAAGTAGCGGATCTTGCCGGCGCGCTGGAGGTCGGTCAGCGCCGACAGCGTCTCCTCGTCGCCGGTGCTCGGGTCCCAGCGGTGGATCTGGTAGAGGTCGACGTGGTCGACGCCCAGCCGGCGCAGGCTGTCGTCCAGCGCGGTGTACAGCCAGCGGCGCGAGCTGCCCTGGCGGTTGCGCTCGTCGCCCATCGGCATGTTCGCCTTCGTGGCGAGCACGATGTCGTCGCGGCGGCCGGCGATGGCCTTGCCGACCATCTCCTCGGACTCGCCGGCGCCGTACCAGTCGGCGGTGTCGATCATGTTGACGCCGCCTTCCAGGGCGGCGTCGACGATGGCGGTGGCCTCGTCCTGGGTGGTGCGCCCGATCGCGCCGAAGTTCATCGCGCCGAGCGCGAGCGAGCCGACCTGCACGCCGGTACGGCCCAAAGTGCGGTACTGCATGGACGTGTCCCTCCATGGCGGATGAGTGGGGTGCCAACGCGTGGCTTGGTGACGGGCCCGCCGCTCTGCCATCATTGAGCAAGCGGAACAGCGTCCCGGTTATGAATATACGGAACGCTGTCCCGTTTAGCAACGGCGGCACCGGAGGGAGCGCTCGATGAACGACGGCGGCGACGGCGCGGGGCGCGCGGCCCGGCCCAAGCGGGCGGACGCCCGGCGCAACGAGAAGACCCTGCTCGACGCGGCCGCGGCGGTCTTCGTGACGGCGGGCGTGGAGGCGCCGGTACGCGACATCGCGGCGAAGGCCGGCGTCGGGACGGCGACGATCTACCGCCACTTCCCGACGCGGGCCGACCTCATCATCGCCGTCTACCGGCACCAGATCGAGGCGTGCGCCGAGGCCGGCCCGGCCCTGCTGGAGAGCACCGCGTCCCCGCACGACGCGCTCGCGCGGTGGATGGACCGGTTCGTCGACTTCCTGGTCACCAAGCACGGGCTCGCCGCCGTGCTGCGGTCCGACGACGCCGGCTTCGACGCGCTGCACGCGTACTTCCTCGACCGGCTCCTCCCCGTGTGCGCGCGGCTGCTCGACGCCGCCGCGGCCGCCGGCGAGATCCGCCCCGGCATCGAGGCGTACGAGCTCATGCGCGGCGCCGGGAACCTCTGCATCGGCGCCGAGGGCGATCCCCGCTACGACGCCCGCCGGCTCGTCGGGCTCCTCGTCGCGGGCCTGCGCCCGCCGGAGCGGACGGACTAGTCCTGCGAGATGTCCCTGACGAACACGATCCCGTCCTTCGTGCCCAGGTCGGCCGGGTCCAGCGGGGCGTAGCCGAAGTACGGGGACTCGCGCCGGGCGGGGAGCGCGTCCCCGAAGGCGCTTACCAGCCTGCGGGCGTCGAAGGCGCAGCTCTCCTCCTGGAGGGCGTACAGGAGCCCTTCGAGGGTGTCCGGCGGCGGGGCGTCCACCCCCTGGTTCCGCATCGTGCCGATGGCCATGGCCAGGAAGCCGTACTCCTCGCCCAGGCGGGCGTTCACGTGCGCGCCGGCGCTCCACCACTCCACCCGCCGGCCCGCCATCCGCATCGAGCTCTTCTCCCGCTGGAGATGGCCGTTGTGGGCGAACACCAGGAGCGGGCCCCGGCCGGCGAGCGCGAGGAGGTTCTCGGCCATCATCAGGTCCCGCAGGCCGGTCAGCCGTGCCAGGCGGCCTGGTGACTCGGTGGCCATCCAGTAGTGGTAGCGCAGCAGGCCGACGGCGGTGCGCCCGTACAGGAGCGCCCGGTCCCGGTCGTCCCGCGCGGCCGTGCCGAGCAGGTGGGGCGCGTACCCGTCGAGCAGCGCCACGAGGTCGTCGGCGAGCAGCCGCAGTTCCGCGGCCTCGGGCGACCGCCCGAAGGACCGGGACGGGTCCATCATCGCGGCGGGCTCGGTCCACCGCTCGTCGTCGCCGAGCAGGCGGTCGAGCGTCTCCGCCGTGCAGGGGAGCAGGTCCGCGTCCAGCCGGTCCGCGAGGTGGGCGTGCAGCGCGGTGAGGGCCCGCCGGGGGCTCGCGGCGGCGGTGATCTCCAGGGGGCCGTCGAACCCGGCGAAGCGCACCTGCTCGGACGCGGGCCTCCCCGCGTTGTGGTCGCGCATCCAGCGCACCAGCTCCCGGTTCGCCGCGGACGCGCCGAGCTCGTGGCTGAACCCGCGTTCCATGACCTCGTCGAGGGTGCCCGCGCCCGAGGTGACGTGGTCGTCCACGAGCAGGCCCATCAGGCAGTCGCTCTCGATGGCGATCGTCCGGTAGCCCTCCCGCTCGACGAGCCGCCGGAAGAGCTCGTTGCGGAGGACGAGCGGAGCGTCCACGCCGTGGGTGGGCTCGCCCAGGGCGAGCACCCGCGGCCGGGCGGGGAAGAAGTCCATGACGGTGGTGGCGTCGACGGAATTGGCGATGTCTCTGATGCCGAAATCCATACCTTCAACAGTATCGTTGAAGTTTTACGTGGAGGCTTTGGCGATATTCATGCAGGAGGCATCGAGAAAAGTTTCAACTCGTTAATGGAAGCTCCCATTCGTCCAAGACGCCTCCGGGAGCGGGTGGGGACGATCGGCGGCAGGGAGGGATGCGGATGACTCCGGAAGAGCAGGCAGAGGTGACCGACGAGGCGATGATGGCGGCGTGGGGGACGCTGGGGCCGCTGATGGACCTGGTGACCCCGATGGCGCTCCGGGTCGCCGCGACGCTCCGGCTCGCCGACTTCATGCCGGACGGCGACGGCGGCGAGGGGGCCCGCGTCGAGGACCTGGCCGAACGCGCCGGCGCCGATCCGGACGCGCTCGGCCGGATGCTGCGCCACCTCGTCCTGCACGGCGTGTTCACCGAACCCCGGCCGGGCGAGTTCGCGCTCGACCTGACCGCCGCGCTGCTGCGCTCCGACCACCCCGCCGGGATGCGCGCCTGGCTGGACCTGGACGGCTTCGGCGGCCGGATGGACCTGGCGTTCACCGAGCTGGCCCACACCGTCCGCACCGGGGAGCCGGCCTGGGAGCGGGTCTTCGGGCTGCCGTTCTGGCGCTACCTCGACGCGAACCCCGCGATCGGCGCCTCGTTCGACGCGGCCATGGCGGCCAACCCCGGGCACAACACGGCGGTGGCGGACGGCTACGACTGGACGGCGGTACGGCACGTCGCCGACGTCGGCGGCGGCACCGGATCACTGATCGCCGAGCTGCTCCGCCGGAACCCGCGGCTGCGCGGCACGCTGGCCGACCTGCCGGAGACCGCGGCCCGCGCCCGGGAGCACCTGGCCGCGCTCGGCCTGGACGGCCGGTGCGAGATCGCCGGCCAGAGCTTCTTCGACCCGCTGCCCGCCGGCGCGGACGTCTACCTGCTCTGCCGCGTCGTCCACGACTGGGACGACGCCGCCGCGACCGCGATCCTGCGCCGCTGCGCCGAGGCCGCCGGCGCGGCCGGCCGGGTCCTGGTGGTCGAGGAGCACGGCGCCCCGGGCGACGCGCCCGCCGCGTTCGCGGAGATGGACCTGCGCATGCTCGTGCTGGCCGGCGGCCGCGAGCGCACCCTCGACGACTACGCGGCGCTCGCCGCAGGCGCCGGCCTCCGGGTCGCCGCCGTGCACCGCCCCACGGGCCGCCACGTGATCATCGAATGCCGGGCCGCGTGACGCACGGCCGGAATCACTCGGCCGGCTTGCGGGCCACCGCGCAGGCCCCCAGATTCTCTATCTCGTCGCCGGGCTCGGTCTCGGCGGGTTCCAGTTCGGGCCGCCAGCGGAACGGGTCGACCAGGCCCGGCTCGATGAACTCGAAGTCGCCGAAGAGGGCGGTGATCTCGTCCCGGTCGCGCAGCGTCCCCAGGCCCATCGTCCCCTGGTAGGCGTCGGCGACCTCCTGGAGGGCCGGCAGCACGTGGCTGATCGTCAGGAAGCTGCCGGGGGCGAGCCGGCCGCGGAGCTCGGCCAGCAGCTCGGCGGGATGGGGGTCGGGCAGGAAGTGGAACAGGGCCAGCGCGCTGACCGCCACCGGCCGGTCGAAGTCGAGCGTCCGCGCCGCCTCCCGCATGATGCGGTCGATGTCGACGACGTTCGAGTCGATGTAGGCCGTGGCGCCCTCGGGTGCGCTGGTCAGCAGCGCGCGGGCGTGGTTGAGGACGATCGGGTCGTTGTCGACGTACACCACGCGGGACTCGGGGGCGACGCCCTGGGCGACCTCGTGCAGGTTGGGCGAGGTCGGCAGGCCCGTACCGAGGTCCAGGAACTGGCGGACGCCGTGGTCGCGCGCGAGCACCCCGACGGAACGGGCGAGGAACCTGCGGTTGGCGCGCGCCAGCGGGCGCAGCTGCGGGCAGATGCTCAGGACGCGCCGGCCGAATTCCCGGTCGGCGCCGAAATGGTCCTTGCCGCCGAGGTAGAAGTCGTAGACCCGCGCGGGGTGCGGCTCGTCGGTACGCAGATCCAAGGACGGTGGGTTCTCGGTCATGAAGGGCGGTTCCTCGGGGGCGGGTGCGGTCGCGTCACCAAGATCGTATCCGTGGCGGACCCTCTTCGGCCCGTCCGACACCACACCTTTCTGGGACCAATCAGCACTGCCCGCCATACCCTCCCCGTTCCCTGACTTTCCGTACATGGGAAGGGAACTTCCGGGTATGGAGCCCACCTCATTCATTCACAGAGAGGTGAAGGAAGATGAGGTTCCTGAGCGGGCTGCTCAACGGGGTGCTGTCCCCCGTCGTGGGCCTGCTTACCGTACTGGTGCGCGGCCTCCTGGCCCTCGTCGTGTGGCTTCTCGCCACGGTTCTCACGGTGGTGTCGGTCATCCTCTGCGCCACCATCCTGCTGCTTCCCCTCGGCATCCCGCTGCTGCTCTTCTCGCTGCGCCTCTACGGGCGCGGCGTCCGGCTGGTCCTCGGCGGCTGACCGGCCGCGGGAATCCGCCGCGGGCGCCCGGACGTGACCGGCGGATGAAAAGGACGTGAACTTCCGCCGCGCCCGCGGCACTCCCCCGCATGCCCGCCGGACGCCGCCGCACCGCCGGGTGATCATGCCGTCACGCCGGGTCGGCCGGTGCGCGCGGGCTCCCGGACGCACCGGCCGGCCCGCCGTGACACGCCCGCTGACCGGCCCGGCCGTCCCCCGCCGCCCGGCCGCGCGCGCGGGAGGCGGATCTCGCTCCCATCGGGCCGGTGCCTGTGGGGCTCCCGGGAGAACGTGTACGTTCGGGACGGTGCGGCCCCGTGCCCCCGCTCCCGCGACCGGCGCGCCGGTCGCCGATCGCGTCCGCCCGGCCCGGATCGACCAGTACTGTTCCTGCTGCCGCTGATGGAGTTCCCCGCGGCGTGCACCCCCTGAGCAGTGAGACGCGGCCGGTCGCGGCGGACCGCCCGGGACGCGTCGACGAACGAACATGAGGGCTACGTTGAACATTCTGGAAGCGGTCTTCCTCGGGGCCGTGGAGGGGCTGACCGAGTTCCTGCCGGTCTCCAGCACGGGGCACCTGACGATCCTGGAGAGCATCCTCGGGCACTCCCCCGACGACCCCGACATCACGGCGTTCACCGCGATCATCCAGGTCGGCGCCGTGCTCGCGACCCTGATCTACTTCCGGGCCGACTTCCAGCGGCTCATCGCGGCCTGGGTGCGCGGGCTGGCCAGCCGCGAGCACCGGGCCGATCTCAACTACCGGCAGGCGTGGGCGGTGCTCCTCGGCGCGATCCCGATCGGCATCGTCGGCCTGCTGTTCAAGGACCAGATCGAGACGACGCTCCGCAGCCTCTGGTTCGTCGGGTCGGCGCTGATCCTGTGGAGCGGGGTGATGTACTTCGCCGACAAGACCGCCACCCAGAAGCGCGACGAGAAGGACGTGACCTGGAAGGACACGCTC
Source organism: Spirillospora sp. NPDC029432 (assembly GCF_040703975.1). NCBI lineage: Bacteria > Bacillati > Actinomycetota > Actinomycetes > Streptosporangiales > Thermomonosporaceae > Spirillospora > Spirillospora sp. NPDC029432. Next base: position 241,580 of record NZ_JBEZWH010000001.1, on the reverse strand, counting down.
ATCATCGGGATCGTCCAGTGCCTGGCGCTGATCCCGGGGGTGTCGCGCTCCGGGGCGACGATGTCGGCCGGCCTGATGCGGGGACTGGACCGGGTGACGGTCACCAAGCTGTCGTTCTTCCTGTCGGTGCCCGCCCTGACCGCGGCCGGCGCGCTCCAGGTCGTGGACGAGTTCGACACCATCACCACGGGCGTCGGCTGGCCCGCGACGATCACGGCGACGGTGGTCAGCTTCATCGTCGCGTACGTGGCCGTGGCCTGGCTGCTGAAGTTCATCGCGAAGCACACGTACACCGTCTTCATCGTGTACCGGGTGATCCTCGGCGCGGTCGTGCTCACGCTGGTCGCGACCGGCGTCGTCCAGGCCAGCTGAAGGACCGGGCCGGGCCGGCCGAAACCGGCACGGCCCGGCGCGGCGGGTCAGTTCAGGCCGAAGAAGCGCGCGGCGTAGTACGGACCGCAGAGGGCGTCATGGCCCTGCCCGACGGAGCCGCACTTGTCCGGTCCCGTTCCCGGGTCGATGGGCGCCTCGTGCCCCATCGACCTGATCAGGTACGTCTCCAGCCGGCCGTCGCCGTAGACGCTCTTGGTGACGCCGAGCGCCGGGGTGGTCGTGGACGCGGGCGTCCGGGAGAAGCCGAACACGTCCGTCCACTGGTCGCGCTGCTTCTCCAGGGAGTTCGGGTCGATCAGCCGGTCCGCGCCGCCGTGCCAGATCTGCACGCGCGGCCGCGGGCCGGAATAGCCCGGGTAGGCCGCGCGGACCTTGTCGCCCCACTGCCGCGGGGTGAGCGTGTTGAACGCCCCGGAGCACGGCCCGAACGACCCGGTGCGGAAATAGGCGTCCTCGGTGTCGGCGCAGCCGTACGCCATTCCGAAGAACACCGCGCCCGCCTTGAACACCTCGGGATACGCGGCGAGCATGACGTTGGTCGCCGCGCCCCCGCCGGAGTACCCGGTGGCGAAGACCCGGCCGGCGTCCGCCTGGTGGTTCGCCTTCATGTAGTCGACCATCTGGACGACGGAACGGGCCTCGCCCTGCCCGGCGTGCGTGCGGTCCTCGGCGTTCCACGCGCTGAAGCACTTGTGCGGGACGATCCCGCCCGAGCCGACGTTCTCCTGTTTCTGCTCGGGGAAGACGATGGTGAAGCCGTAGGCGTCGGCGAACTTGCGCCAGCCGGTGTTCACGTCGAGGTCCTCGGCGGAGCCGCCGCAGCCGTGGAAGAGGACGACCACCGGCGCGCCGTTCTGGGCGGCGGCGGGGACGTACGCGAACATCCGCAGATTTCCCGGATTGCTCCCGAAGGCTCGTACTTCGTGGAAGCCTGTCTGCGCGCTCGCGGGCGGCGCGAGCGCCCAGGCCGTCCCGGTGAGCGCGAGGAGGAGCGCGGCCGACGCCGCACCGGCCAGCAACGGTCTGCGGCGGCGACGGGGGCGGGAGCGGCGGGGGCGGGATTCGCCCGCCTTGACTGAGGTTCTCATGACCGCAGGGTCCGTCGGGATTCGCGGCAGGTCATCGGCGCAATCGCCTATTTCCGTTGACCGGAAAACAGCGCTTTCAATTGCACAATTCCCGTGTTAGAGAAAAGCGGGGAGTGTGCGCCCTCCATAAGAAATCGGCCTTTCCGGGGCCGTCAGGCCGGCCCACGGACAGGCAGGCGCCTCCAGTACGTGACGCATCGCCACGCCCACTCCAGGGGGCCATAGCGGAACCTCCGGAGCCACAGAACGCTGAACACCGCCTGCACGGCCAGGACGCCGATCCCCAGCAGCGCCGACAGGCCCCACTCGGCGGACCCGTGCAACCCCATGGCCCTGCCGATCGGGACGAACAGCAGCGCGGCGGTGACGTAGTTGGTCAGCGCCATGCGCCCCATCGGGGACAGCGCCCGCGACAGTACGGGCCCGGCGGGCGTGCGGAGCGCCAGCAGGAAGAGCACCAGGTAGCAGGCGGCCATGGCGAGCGAGAGCAGCAGCCCGAGCCGCGTCCCCGCGGCACCGGGCGGGCCGAGGACGATCGGCCACCAGGCGAGGGCGCCCGCCGCGGCGGCCCCGGCGCCGAGGGCGAGGAGCTGCCCCGCCCGCCGTTCCAGGGTGGCGGGCACGTCCAGCTCCGCGAGCGCGAACCCCAGCGCGAACAGCCCTGGCAGCAGCCCGTACCCGCCGGTCCCGGCCAGCAGGCCGACGGCGGTCAGGACGACGCCGTTGACCAGCACCGCCCGCCCGTCCAGGTAGCTGAGCGGCAGCAGGACCAGGACGCCGGTGACGGCGAACGGCAGCAGCACCTCCCCCGGTTGCAGCAGGTGCAGCAGCGCGCCCACGGCCGCCAGCGCCGCGAACCGGCGCAGGAGCAGGACGCGGGGGCGCCGCGCGTGCCGCCGCGCCGACCGCAGGAAGATCCCGAACCCGATGCCGAACAGCAGGAAGAAGATCGGGTAGAAGCGTCCGAGGACGAACCACCTGAGGACGCCGGGCAGCTCCTCCTCGGCGCCGAACATCTCCAGGGTCTGCGGGATGTTGATGAAGACGATCCCGCAGAGCGCGAAGCCCCGCAGGGCGTCGAGCTCGGCGATCCGCCGGTCCGCCCGCACCGGGCCGTGCCCGGCGGCGTCCCCGGCGTCATCGGTGACCGGCATGCCGCCATGGTCACATCGCCGGGCGCGCCATGGCGCGCCGACACGATGGCCGGGCCCGTTCCGGTGGCCGGCCTCAGGGCGCGTCGCCGGTCTCCTGGGGCTTCGCGGCGGCCGTCCGGGCGGTGCGGGCGCGGACGAGGCGGGACGCGTACCAGCCGCCCGCGCTCAGGACCACCAGTCCCGCCGGGGCGATCCACACCGCCGGCGAACCGGGCTCGCGCAGCGCCTCGCCGAGGCCGGTGTAGACGAGCGTGCCCGGCACGATCCCGAGCACGGTGCCCGCCATGTACGGGGCGAACCCGACACCGGCGACCCCCGCCCCGTAGTTGACCGCGCCGAACGGGAACATCGACACCATCCGCAGCACCAGGATGGACTCGAACGCGCGGCGCGACAGGTACGACTCCAGCCGCGCGAGCCGTCCCGACCCGGTGAACCGGGCCACCGCCGGGCGGCCCAGGAGCCTGGCCAGGCCGAACGAGAGCGCCGCCCCGGCGGAGGCGCCGGCGATCACCGCCACCGAGCCGAGGGCGACGCCGAAGAGCGCGCCGGCGGACGCGTTCAGCACCGAGCCAGGGACCAGCGCCGCCACCGCGAGCGCGTAGCAGGCCGCGAAGACGAGCGGCCCCCAGAAGCCGAGCGAGTCGACCCACGCGCTGAGGTCCGCCCAGAACGCGCCGCCGCCCAGGGCCACCAGCACGCCGAGTCCGAGCAGCAGCGCGGCGAGGACCGCCAGTTTGGCGGTGGCCGACCGTGAGGTCGACGGTTCGGGGGCGCCGGAACGGCGGCTCATGCGGGCTCCTGCCTGGCGGTTCGGTCGAGCGATCGACACCCATGATGTCGGGTTCCCGAAATTCCCGGAAAAAGTTCGGCCGCCGTGTCGATCCGGTCCGCGCACCGTTCGACCTTGGGGTGAGAGGGTTCGCAAGGGGCCCGACCGAGCCAGGGAGACGGACATGAAGTACATGCTGATCATGCGCGCGACCGACGAGGCCTTCAAGACGATGGCGGACGTCGACTTCACCGAGATGATCGAGACCGTCGGCAGGTTCAACGACGAGCTGATCCGGGCCGGCGTGCTGGTCGCGGCGGAGGGCCTGGACGACGCCGCTGAGGGCGTGGTCGTCGACCACGGCTCCGAGGTGCCGGTCGTCACCGACGGGCCGTACGGGGAGACCAAGGAGCTGTTCGGCGGCTTCTACATCCTCAACGTCGCGTCGAAGGAGGAGGCGGTCGAGTGGGCCAAGCGGGCGCCGCTCACCGGCCCCGGCTTCAAGACCGAGATCCGCCGCGTCACCACGATCGACGAGATGCCGCAGGACAACGAGTGGATCAAGAAGGAGCGGGCGTGGCGCGAGGCGACCGGCCAGCTCTGAGCGGAACGGCGGGAGATGACGGATCACACCGGTCGTGAGGCGGTGGCCGCCGTCTGGCGGATCGAGTCGGCGCGGATCGTCGGCGCGCTCACGCGCTACACCGGCGACTTCGCGCTGGCCGAGGACCTCGCCCAGGAGGCGCTGGCCGAGGCGCTCGTGAACTGGCCGCGCGAGGGGGTGCCCCGCAACCCCGCGGGGTGGCTGCTGACCGTGGGCCGGCGCCGCGCGATCGACGCGTTCCGGCGGCGCTCCGCCCGCGACGAGAGGTACGCCGCCCTCGCCCAGAACCTGGGCGAGGGCGGCGCGCTCTCCGGGGCCGAGCCCGCCGCGCCGGACCCGGACGCCGAGGTGCTGTGGGACCCGGACCAGATCGACGACGACGTGCTCGCGCTGATGTTCACCGCCTGCCACCCCGTGCTGTCGCCGGAGGCGCGGGTGGCGCTCACGCTGCGCGTGGTCGGCGGGCTGACCAGCGACGAGATCGCGCGGGCGTTCCTCGTCCCGACCGCCACCGTGCAGGCCCGCATCACGCGGGCGAAGAAGACCCTCGGGGCGGCCCGCGTGCCGTTCGAGGTCCCGCCCGCGCAGGACCGGCGCGAGCGGCTCGGGTCGGTGCTCAGCGTGATCTACGTGATCTTCACGGAGGGGTCCTCGGCCAGCTCCGGCGGCGACCTGCTCCGGCTCGACCTGGCCGGCGAGGCGCAGCGCCTCGCGCGGGTGCTGGCCCGGCTGGTGCCGGACGAGCCGGAGGTGCTGGGCCTGCTGGCGCTGCTCGAACTGACGGCGGCGCGCTTCCCCGCCCGTACCGGGCAGGACGGCCGGCCGGTGCTGCTGGAGCACCAGGACCGCCGCCGCTGGGACCGCTCCGCGATCCGCCGGGGCCGGGCCGCGCTGGCCCGCGCCGAGCGGACCGGCCGCGGCCTGGGCGCCTACGGGCTCCAGGCGGCGATCGCCGAGTGCCACGCCGTCGCGCCGTCCGTCGACGAGACCGACTGGGAGCGCATCGTGCTCGTCTACGAGGCGCTCGGCCGGCTGGCGCCGTCCCCGGTGGTGGACCTCAACCGGGCGGTGGCGGTCTCCATGGCGCAGGGGCCGGCCGCGGCCCTGCCGATCGTGGACGGGCTGGCCGCCGCCGGGACGCTGGCGCACTCCCACCTGCTGCCGAGTGTGCGCGGCGAGCTGTTCGCCCGCCTCGGCCGCGCCAAGGAGGCCCGTGCCGAGTTCGCGGAGGCCGTCCGGCTGTGCGGCAACGAGCGCGAGCGGGAGGTGCTGGAACGCAAGATCGCCGATCTCGGCTGAGCGGGCGGGCATGGCGCGGGACGGGCACGGCGGCCATACTCGGACCTTGTGCAGAGCGATCCCCCGCCCTACGGGGCCAATCCGCCGCCTCCCCCGCCCTTCTCCCCGCCACCCCCGCCGCCGGCACGCCGGGCATGGCTGATCCCCGTGCTGGTCGTGGGAGCCGTCACCGTCCTCGGCGTGGCCGTGCTGGGCGCCTACGCGCTGCTGCGGGAGAAGGACCCCGCGGCCGGCGGGTCCGGCCGGCTGAAGCAGCCGGTGAGCTTCGTCCCGGTGCTGGCGGCGGCGGACGGGCCGTGCGGGCAGGCATGGCTGGCGGACCCGTCCGACGGGCGGTGCCTCCAGGTGGGCTCCGGCATGACGATCCGCGAGGTCGAGGACATCCGCGTCCGGCCGCCCGGCTCCGAGGGCCGGACGACCCACACGGTGGCGATGTCGTTCACCCCGGCGGACGCCCGGACGTTCGCCGCCCTGACGGCCGCGGCGGCGAAGCGGCAGGAGCCGGCCAACAGGATCGCCGTCCTCGCCCAGGGGGAGGTGCTGGCCGCGCCGACGGTCGCGGCCCCCATCACCGGCGGGAAGGTCGAGATCAGCGGGCCCGCCGACCGGTTCACCGAGGCCTACACCGAGGACCTGGTCCGCCGCATCCTCGGTGGCTGAGTCCCCAGGGCACGCCCGTTCTGTCACACCGGGCCGCTAACGTTCCTGTGGTCGGTACGGGACGGATCGTGACGGGCGGGGGGCTGGGGAGACTTGTCGCAGGGCTATCCCGGGCTGCCCGATCCGCGCCGCCTGATGGCGGAGGAGCCGGCCGACCCGGACGTGGTGGAGCGGGCACGGCGGCGCAAGGAGGACGCGCTGCTGGGCTTCGGGGTCGGCGAGAGCACGGTCGCGTCCTGGCTGTACGCCAAATGCCACCACCACATCCCGACCACCGCGGTCCCCACCGCCGCGGTGGCGGCGACCGGCGAGCACGGCTGCGTCCTGCTCTACAACCCGTACTTCTTCCTGGAGCTCGACCTCGACGGCGTCGGGTTCGTGCTGTTCCACGAGGCCCGGCACCTGATGCTCCGGCACCTGCACGTGGACGAGGAGCTGCGGACCGACCCGGTGTTCACGCTGGCCGCGGAGGTGATCGTCAACCATGTCGCGCTGCGCCGGCTGGAGCGGTCCGCCCTTCCGACCGTCCCGGTACGCGGCACGGACGGTGGCGAGGGCGGCGGCGAGGACGGCGAGGTCGAGCGGGAGCCGGTGGGCGTCGATCCGGAGACCATCTACCGGGCGTACCGGGACGATCTGCTGGAGCAGGGGCTGGCCCCGCTGCCGTACGACGAGTTCACCCGCACCGACCTCACGGTGTACGGCGAGCTGCGCAAGATGAAGGACCCGCCCGTCCCCGCGGCCACGTACTGCGTCCACCTGGGCGGCGAGGGCGTCCCGCTGGAGGACGCCACCGTGGAACGCGTCGGCGAGGAGGTGCTGCGCGAGGTGGCGCAGGCGGCGCTGCGCGGCGACCGGGCGGCGCGCGGCGAGCTGCTCGACCTCGCCGACCGGACGGCGGACGGCGGGGAGCGGCTGGCGAGGATGTGGGGCGGGCTCGGCCTGGACCGGCTGCGCGGCACCACCCTCAGGACGCGCCGGGTCGACTGGTGGCAGCGGTGGCTCACCGACGTGCTCGCCTCGAAGCTCTCCGAGAGCGACCGGCTGGTCTACCCGAAGAAGCACGGCGCGGTCATGCTGGCGCTCGGCCACGAGCCGATGCTGGCCCGGCGCGGGCCGGAGCGGACGAAGGTCGTGCTGATCGCGTTCGACACCTCGGGCTCGATGCCCGACGCGGTCGTCGAGTGGCTGACCACGCTGGTCGGGCGGACCGACGGCGTGGAGAGCCACTGGCTGAGCTTCGACGGCAGGGTGGCGCCGTTCGTCCCCGGCGAACGGGTCGTGGGCGGCGGCGGCACCGACTTCCAGAACGTCGTCGACTACGCGGAGGGCCGGCTGGAGGTGGACGGCAGGACGCTCGCGGCGGACCCGGACGCGGTCATCATGGTGACCGACGGGTACGCGCCCCGCGTCACCCCCGCCGACCCCGGCCGCTGGATCTGGCTGATCACCGACGGCGGCGACGACTGGCCGGACCGGCACGACCCCCCGATGGCCTGCCACCGGGTCGCGTCCGGCCGATGACCGCTGATCAACGCTGATCACCGCTGATGAACGCTGATGGACGCTGACCACCACGAAGGAGGGCGCAGTGCGGCAGTGGAAGCCCACCGCCACCTACCCCGATCCGCCGGCGGACGGGACCACCGCGAAGCTGGAGGCGTTCATCGACGCGATGATCGCCATGGGGCAGACCGGGCAGGTCTTCGGCGAGCACGGGATCGGCAAGACGTCCACGTTCGTGTCGTACGTCCCGGAGCGGTTCCCCGGCACCACGCTGGTGGTCGTCCCGGCGGCCAACCTCACCCCGGACGACCTGCTGGTCAACGCGCCGGTGCGGGACGAGCGCAGCGGGGAGCTGATGCTCCGGCAGCTCGTCATGCGGCAGCTCGTCCCCGGCAAGCCGTTCGTGCTGCTCATCGACGACTCGCTCCAGGCCGGCAACGCGGTGCAGTCGCAGCTCATGCAGATCGCGTGCGACTGGACGCTCGGCGAGTACGACCTGCGCGAGCTGGGCTGCGTCGGGGTCTTCCTCACCGACAACGAGTCCCTGGCCGAGACGGGCGCGAGCCGCTCCGACCTTGCCGTCCTGGACCGGATGGTCACCCTCCGACTGACCTCGAACGACACCGCGTGGCGGCAGGCGCTGGCGGAGCGGTACCCCGACTGGGACCTGCGCGAGGTGTTCCGGCAGTGGGCGTCGCTGGGCACGCGCCTGCGCCACGCCCTCTCGCCGCGCACGCTGCAGCACGTGCTCGACTGCGCGCGCGCCGGATTCCCGCTGGCCTGGGGGCTGCCGCTGCTGAACGGCGCGCGGCTGGCGCTGACCGAGGAGGGCGAGGACGGCAGGCCGGGCCGGGACCGTACCGCCGAGGTGCTCGACGGCATCGCCGCGGCGGTCGGGGCGCGCAACCCGGCCACCGTGTCCGACCCCGTCCGCCGGATCCTGCGGGCCGCGATGACGCACCGCTGGGCCGTCCTGCTGCAGGGCCCGCCGGGATGCGGCAAGACGGAGATCACCAAGCAGATCGCGCGGGAGGAGACCGGCCGCGACCCGGTGTACTTCTCGCTGCCGGTGACCAACGTCGAGGACCTGTGCGTTCCGGTGCCCGCGCCGGACGGGTCGCTGGACGCCCTGCTCAGCCGGTCGCTGCTCGACCCCGAGCCCAAGGTGCTGGTCTGGGACGAGTACAACCGGCCGAAGGACAAGGCGACCTTCGCCCGGCTGATGGAGATCACCCAGGAGTGGACGCTCGCCGGCCGCCCGCTCCCCGGCCTGCGCGCGCAGGTGGCGCTGCAGAACCCGCCGTACCATCTGGGCCGCAAGCTGCTCGTCGCCGCCAACAACGTGGCGCAGGCCAGCCGGTTCACCGTCAGCTACGAGGTGCGCCCGGAGGACATCCCGGCCAACGAGTGGCTGATCTCGACGTACGGCGAGACGGCCGAGACCGTCCTGGAGTGGTGGAAGAACGACATCGACGACGACGGCCGGGACTGGGTCACCAAGCGCACCCTGGAGCGGCTCATCAAGCTGCACGGGGCGGGCATGCCGCTCCAGACGGGGCTGATCTACCTCGGGGACGGCGAGTACGCGCCGGTGCCGCTGTCCGGGCTGGAGGCCCGGCTGGCCGAGCGGCCGCGGGCGGGCCTGGCCGAGATCGCCGCCGACCTCCCCGGCTGGGAGGCCCGGCTGGCGGCGGCGGCCGAGGCGGGCACGGAGGGCACCGACGACACCGACCTGGTCCACCAGGCGTTCTCCAACGCCGAGGTGTCCCAGCTGGAACGGCACCTGGACGCGGTGGCCCGGCTGCTCCCCTACCTGCCGCCGAAGCTGCGGGCCACCTACCTGGTCGGGCAGGCGCCGGAACGGCAGCGCTTCTGGGTGTCCGCCCTCGCCCGGATGGGCCGGCTCGCCGCGCTCGGCTGACCGGCCCGCCCCGGCCTACTCGTCGTCGTCCTCGCCGTCCTCGTTCTCATCGTCCTCGTCGTCGTCCCATTCCTCGTCGTCCTCGTCGTAATCGACGTGCTCCTCCCAGTTCTCGTCGATGTCGGTCTCGAAGTCGAACGGGCGGATCATCGGGACGGACACGGACACGGACACGGACGCGGACGCGGACACGGCGGACCGCTCGTGGTCCACCAGCCACGAGTTGCGGAAGAAGTCGAACTTGAGGTGGTAGCAGCCGGCCGACTCGGTGAACAGGATCGGCGGGACGAGAAGGTGCGGCACCTCGACCGTGGCCGCCGTCGTGACGAACTCCTCCACCGGCGGGACGGGCGGGCCGCCCTGGCAGGAGGCGAAGTTCACCGGGGTCAGCGCCTCCTTGCCGAGGACGTGGATGCGGCCGCCCTCGACGACGAACCGGTCCGGGTCGAGGGCGACGCTCTCGCCGAGCAGCAGGATCGGCGCGGGCATGATGTCGGCCTTCGCGGCGTCCTGCGCGCGGGTGTAGTGCTCGATGACGTCGGCGTTCCGCGTGCTCTCGAATGCGGGGTTGAGCATGCCCCCGTCGCAGATCCCGCAGGCGCAGTCGGGCAGCTCGCCGGTCGCGGGCGCCTCCGGCTCGGGGAACAGCAGGGACTTGTCGAACGGCGCGATCGGCGCCTCGCCGCCCCTGCCCGCGAGGAAGTCCGGGATCCAGCGGGAATCCTCAGCCTCGATCACCGTCGATTCGCACTGGGCGCGGAACGCCGTGCCGCCGACCTTGCAGTTGAAGTAGTCCAGCAGCGTGATCGCCGCGCACTCGGCCGGTGACAGGCCGCCGCGCGCGGCGAACCAGAAGTCGTAGCCGTTGGCGACGAAGTCCAGGCCCCGGAACCGCTTGTGCACGTACGCCTCGCGGGCCCCGTCCGGCGCCGGGGTGAGCCCCTCCCAGTGCGCCGCCGCGACCCGGTTGTAGTAGTCGTCGGCGTGCCGGGCCAGCTCCGGCGCGAAGACGCTCTCCCCGGTCAGGTAGCACGCCTTGCCGAAGAGCGCGGCGATCTCGGGGTCGTGCGCGACGCCGGGGTCGGTGAAGACCAGCTCGGTGCGCAGGAACACCTTGCGGCCGTCGCGGTACGGGGCGCCCTCGTGCTCGTACCGCTGGTCGAAGACCACGCAGGTGAACGGCTCGATGTCGGTCAGCGCGCCGCCCCCGGACAGGTCGAGCACGGGGTCCCCCGAGCCGCCGGTGAGGTAGATCAGCAGGGTGTGGCGGGAGACGTGGTCGCGCGCGGCGTCGTAGTAGGGCGTGTCGCGGTGGCGGTGGAAGTTGGCGTCGTCCGGCTCGAAGCGGTTGCAGCGGAAGACGGGGTTCACGTGCGAGAACCCCTCCAGGGCCGCCGGCGGCAGCGCGCCCTTGACCGCCTCGGTGAGCGCTTCGGCGAGCAGCGCGGAGTGGAAGATGAAGCGGTCGCCGCCGCGCGAGGCGGCGTTGAGCGGCGGGACGTAGAGGTCCAGGGCGTCCAGCCGTTCGAGCCGCTCGCGGCCGGTGTCCGGGAGCCGCAGCGCGAACGTGTACGCGCCCGCCGCGAACTCCTCGCGCCCGGTGAGCTCCATCGTCCACTCCGCGCCGTCGAGCAGGCCGTCCAGCGGCAGGATGTTCTCGAACGTCCGGAACGACAGCTCGCGGGGGTCGGCGAACACGGCGGCCAGGTGGGGCGCCTCCCGGCTGGGCCGCGCGAACAGGTCGCGGACGCCGGCGTCGATGGCCTCGGCGTCGACGAAGCGCACCGCCTTGAAGCGCGCGGTCGGATGCCAGGAGACGTCCAGCCCGCCGACCGTCGCGGCGGGCTCGGCGTCGGTCGCGTCCACCTCGGCGCGGTACGCGTCGACCTCGCCGGCCGGGGCGCGGCCGTCGCCGTTGGACAGGGCGAAGAATCGGTCGCGGAGTTCGATGCTCATACGCTCTTCCAGTAGGTGCGCAGTACGGGCGGGAGTTGGGGGGCGTTCGCGAGCAGTTTCACGCCGGCGTCTCCGACGTCGTCGCGGTACAGCAGCAGCCGCCGGAGCGAGCCGATGAACGGCGCGGCGAGCAGCGCCTCCACGCCGGCGGCGCCGATCTCGTTGTAGCGCAGGTCGAGTTCGGTCAGCCCCGCGAAGCGGTGGAGGGCGCGCACCCCCTCGGCGGTCAGGGAGTTCCGCTGGAGGCGCAGGCGGCGGACGCCGCCGAAGGACGGCGACTCCGCGAGCGCGGCCAGGCCGCCGTCGCCGACGCGGGCGTACCGGAGGTCGAGGGCCTCCATCCGGCCCGTGCCGTCGAGGGCGCCGGGAGTCTCGGCGCGCAGGAGCGCCGAGACGGCGAGGGCCTTGGCGCCGAGCCCGCCGATGCGGATGTACGACAGGTCCAGTTCGGTGAGTCCCGAGATGTCGAGCGTCGCGAGCAGTCCGGCCTCGATCGCCCCGGACGGCTTCGGCTGGCCGTCCGGATCGAGGTTCTCCCGCCAGCGCCCCTCGCTGAATTCGCCGTCCCAGCCCTCCTCGCCGTCCCAGTCCTCCTCGCCGTCGCCGGGCATGACGACGCGCAGCGCGGTCGTGAACGGGCCGCGCAGCGCCTGCTCGACCACCACGGGCAGGCGGTCGGACCACTCGACGGCGACCTTCGTCGCGAACCCGTACCGGCGCTCCAGCACGGTCGCGCCCGGCGGCAGCCCCGCGTCCCAGCCCGCGCCGTGCTCCTTCACGAGCGCCGCGATCTCGCGTTCCACGTCCCGGCGCCCGGCGGGCGCCAGGCGGTCGCGGCGCTGTTCGAGCCTGATCAGCTCGCCGCGGGCGTCGCCCCGTTCCGTGAGCCGGTCGCCGTAGGACAGCCATCCGGCCAGGTCGCCGGGATCGTCCCGCAATCTCTGTTCAAGCGCCGAGATCTCCATCCCGGGCACCTTATGATCAAGCACCGACATCCGTCCGCCGGACGGCGGATCAGGGGCGGTGATCAGGGGCGGAGGATCAGGCGGATCGGGTTCCCGGTCTTCTTCTCCGCGCGTTCCACGGCCAGCGCGGCGTCGGCGAGGGGCAGCACGTCGCTGACCGACTCGGCGAGTTCGAGGCGGCCCTGCCCGACCAGGCGGACGAGTTGCTCGACGTGCTCGGGCTCGGAGCCGTAGTGGCCGAGGATCTGCTGCCGGAGGTAGCTGAACAAGGTGTCCTCGGCGATCGTCACCGGCCGGCCGCTCAGCCCGGCCAGCACCAGCCGGGCCCGCCTGCCCATGACGCCGAGTGCCTGCTCCCGTACGGCAGGGACGCCCGCGAAGTCGAACGCGGCCGCCAGGCCCCGCCCGCCCGTGGCCGCGCGGACGGCGTCCCGGAAGTCCGCCGCCCCGGGGTCGAGGACGTGGTCCGCGCCGAACCGGACGGCCCGCTCGCGTGCCGCCGGGACCGGATCGATCGCGATGATCGGCGCGGCGCCGATCAGGCGCAGCAGCTTCACCGCGTGCGCGCCGAGCCCGCCCACGCCCCAGACGCCGGCGGCCTCGCCCGCCTCGGTGCGGGCGGTGGCGGTGATGGCCGCCCACGGCGTGGACACCGCGTCGGGGATGATGCAGGCCTGCTCGAACGGCAGCGAGTCCGGGATCGGCACGACCGTCCGCTCGGTGGCGACGGCGTACTCCGCCCAGCCCCCGTCGTAGTCGACGCCGCGCGTGCGGACCGTGCCGTCCAGGTCCTCCTCGCCCGCCTGGAGCAGGACGCGCTGCCCGACCTCGAACCGGCCGGCCCCCTCCCCCAGCGCGTCCACGACGCCCGCGACCTCGTGGCCCAGCGTCACCTCGTCGCCCTTCAGGTAGAGCGGGCTCACCGTGCCGTCGATCAGGTGCACGTCGGACAGGCACACTCCCGCGGCCTTCACCGCGATCCGCACCTCGCCGTGCCCCGGCTCCGGCACGGGGACCTCCGTCACCGTGAAGCTCCGGGTCCGCACGTTCAGCCGCCCGGCCAGCATGTCGGCCATGCCCCCCGCCCTCTTCGCGTCGCGTTCCGAATCCTCGCGGTGAGGGCCTACCCGACGGGGACGCATGCCGGGTCAGCACTCCCCATCTTCCGCTAAAAGTCGTTTGGTAGATGCAGATAGCGGAAGATAAGGTAATTTCGTGACAGAACGCTTCTACTCTGTGGAACAGGTCGCCGAGCGGCTCGGACTGCATGTGCGGACGATCCGCAACTACGTCCGGGACGGGCGGCTCAAGGCCGTCCGCATCGGCAAGCAGTACCGGATCGCGCCCGAGGACCTGGAGGCGTTCACCGGCCGTCCCGCGCCCGTGCCCGCGGCGGGAACGGCCGGGCGGCGGCACAGCGAGGTGTCGAGCATCGTCGAGCTCGACGGGGTCGACACCGCGACGGCCGACCGGATCACCACGCTCCTGACCACCGTGGGCTCCGGCCGCGGGGCGGGCGACGCGCCGCTGCGGATCGAGACGGTGTACGACCGGGAGCGGGCCCGGATGAAGGTCGTCGTGCTGGGCGGGCTGGGCGACACCGCCCGGCTGCTCGACTACATCGAAGGGGTGATGGAGGCGTGACCACCATCTACAAGTCCGCCGCCGGGCAGGACGAGATCCGGCGGCGGTACGAGGACGCGCTGCGCACCTGGCCGGTCCCCGCCGAGCACGTGCGGGTGCCGACGCGCGAGGGCGAGACGTTCGTCCTCGTCTCCGGCCCCGAGGACGCGCCGCCCCTGCTGCTCCTGCACGGCTCCGGGGCGAACGCCGTGACCTGGCAGGGCGACATCGCCTCGTGGTCGCGGCATTTCCGCACCTACGCCGTCGACCTCGTCGGCGAGCCGGGGCTGAGCGCCCAGTCGCGCCCCGTGCTGGGGACCGAGGCGGTCGCGCTGTGGCTGGACGACGTGCTGGACGGGCTCGGGATCGGCGCCGCGTCGTTCGCCGGCACCTCGCTCGGCGGCTGGGCGGCGCTGGACTACGCGGTCCGCCGGCCGGGCCGGGTGGCGCGGCTCGCGCTGCTGTGCCCCGGCGGGATCGGGCGGCAGACGATGGGCTGGCTGTTCAAGGCGATGGTGCTGCGCCTGTTCGGCCGCCGGGGGACGCGCCGGTCGGTGGCGGTCGTCGCGGGCCTGGACGCGCCGGAGCACGGGCCCGCGCTCGATTTCCTGACGCTGACGTTCTCGCAGTTCAGGCCGCGTACGGAGCGGCTGCCCGTGTTCTCCGACGAGCAGTTGCGCGGGCTGGGCATGCCGCTGCTGGTGATCGTCGGAGCGCGGGACGTGATGTTCGACTCCGCGGAGACCGCGCGGCGCGTGCGGCGGAACGTCCCGGATGCGGCCGTCGAGGTCCTGCCCGGCACTGGCCACGCGATCCTCGGCCAGACCGAGACCGTGCTGGCGTTCCTGCGTGGTTGAAGCAACTCGAAAGGAAAGGTAGACGATGCCCGACGAGATCCAGGAGCGGGCCGGGGTGCCGGTGCTGGTGTGCGACCCGGCCGGCCCGCCGGTGGCCACCCTGGAGGACGCGCTCGACCTGATCGGCGCGGTGTTCCTCGGCGCCGAGGCGGTGGCCGTGCCGGTGGACCGGCTGGACCCGCGGTTCTTCACCCTCGGCACCCGCGTCGCGGGCGAGATCATGCAGAAGTTCGCCACCTACCGGCTGCGGCTGGCGGTCGTGGGCGACATCTCCCGCCACCTGGCGGAGAGCTCCGCGCTGCGGGCGCTGGTCCGCGAGTCCGACACGTCCGGCCACGTGTGGTTCGTCCCCGACCTCGACGGGCTGGACGCCCGGCTGCGCGCGCTCGCCACCAAGTAACCTAGCGCTTGCTGGGTACAGTGCCCTCCCCGGCCGCACAGCGAGGAGCCCGCATGCCGTTCGTCCTGACCGACAAGCCCCGCCCGCACGTCACGCTCATCACCCTCAACCGCCCCGAACGGATGAACGCGATGGCGTTCGACGTCATGGTCCCGTTCCGGGAGGCGCTGGAGGAGGCGAGCCGCGACAACGACACCCGCGCCATCGTGATCACGGGCAGCGGGCGGGGTTTCTGCTCCGGCGCCGACCTGGAGTCGGCGGGCCGCATCCCGGGCATCGACGGGCTGACGCCCACCTCGATCGCGCTGCGCTCGATGGAGCTGCTGGACGACGTCGTCCGCGCGATGCGCCGCGCCCACCAGCCGGTGATCGCGGCGGTGAACGGGCCGGCGATCGGCGGGGGGATGTGCCTGAGCCTGGCCGCCGACATCCGGATCGCCGCCGACGCCGCGGTGTTCCGGGCGGCCGGGATCAACAACGGGCTGACCGCGAGCGAGCTGGGCCTCAGCTACCTGCTGCCGCGCGCGGTCGGCTCGTCCCGGGCGTTCGAGATCATGCTCACCGGCCGGGACGTGGACGCCGCCGAGGCCGAGCGGATCGGGCTGGTGTCCCGCGTCGTCGCCGGCGAGAAGCTCCTGGACGACTGCTTCCAGCTCGCCGAGCGGATCGCCGCGTTCAGCCGGCCCGGCGTCGAGCTGACCAAGCGGACGCTGTGGTCGGGGCTCGACGCGGGCAGCCTGGACGCGCACATGGGCCAGGAAGGGCTCGGGCAGCTGTTCGTCCGCCTCACGACGCAGAACTTCCAGGAGGCCGTGCAGGCCCGCAAGGAGAACCGGCCGCCCGAGTTCCGGGACTGACGCGGCCGCTGCGGGCCTGGCGGCGGGCGTCAGCGGACGACGCCGACGCCCGCCGCGACCTTCAGCCCGGTCGGCGGCGCCGACTCGTCCGGCCACCAGTCCTGGACGTCGACGACACCGGGGTCGAGGACGTCCAGCCCCTCGAAGAAGGAGGCGATGTGCTCGCGCGTGCGGAAGCACATCGGGGACGGCGAGTCCGCCGAGATCTCCTCCAGCTTCGCCCGGGCGCTCGGATCGCTGCCGTCGGAGCAGAACTGGGACAGCATAATGTGGCTGCCCGGCACCACCCGCTCGCGGAACCGCGCCACGATGCCCGCCGGGTCGTCGCCGTCGCCCACCAGGTGGAACAGGCCGACGAACAGCAGCAGCACCGGCCGCTCCCAGTCGATCAGCTTCACGACCTCGGGCGCGTCGATGATGGAGTCGGGGTCCCGGACGTCGCCCACGATCGACACCACGCCGGGCACGCCGGCCAGCAGCGCGCTGTTGTGGACGGTCACGAGCGGGTCGTAGTCGACGTACACCACGCGCGCGTCGGGGTCGATCGCCTTGGCGGTCTCGTGCACGTTCGGGGCCGTCGGCAGCCCGGCGCCGATGTCCAGGAACTGGTCGATCCCCGCCTCGGCGCACATCCGCGTCACCCGCAGCAGGAACCGGCGCTGCGCGTTCCCCAGCACCGGCAGGTCCGGCGCCAGCGCCATCACGGCCCCGGCCGCCTCCCGGTCGACCGCGTAGTTGTCCTTCCCGCCCAGCACGTAGTCGTACGCGCGGGCGTGGCTCATCACGGTCGGATCGATCCCAGGGGGTACGAACTCCTCGCCCATAACCGGCCTTCCCCGTCTCGTATGCGGCGTTCCCCCGAACCCCCGCCAGGGTAACGCGGATCAGGGGCGATTCCGGTAGATATGGTCATCCGACACCGGCCCCGCCGACCCCGGAACGGAGTTCCCCCATGGCCTACGATGCCGCCGCCGTCCGCGCGCTGTTCCCGGCTCTGGACGCCGGAGGCGCGCACTTCGACGGGCCCGGCGGCACGCAGACGCCGCGCCCCGTCATCGAAGCGATCGCCGCCGCCCTGTCCGCGCCGCTGTCCAACCGGGGGGACGTCACCCGCGGCGAGCGCAACGCGGAGGCGATCGTCGCCGCGGCCAGGCGGGCGCTGGCCGACCTGCTCGGCGCGGACCCGGCCGGGATCGTGTTCGGGCGCAGCGCCACCCAGCTGGCGTACGACTTCGCCCGCACGCTCGCCAAGACCTGGGCGCCCGGGGACGAGGTCGTCGTGACCCGCCTGGACCACGACTCCAACATCCGCCCGTGGGTCCAGGCCGCCGCGGGGGCGGGCGCCACGGTTCGCTGGGCCGACTTCGACCCCGCCACCGGCGAGCTGCCCGCGGAGGCCGTCCGCGCGGTGCTGTCCGAGCGCACCCGCCTGGTGGCGGTCACCGCCGCCTCCAACCTGATCGGCACGCGCCCCGCGATCTCGGAGATCGCCCGTTCCGTCCACGACGCCGGGGCCCTGCTCTACGTCGACGGCGTGCACTACACCGCGCACGCCTCCGTGGACGTCGAACGGCTCGGCGCCGACTTCTTCGCGTGCTCGCCGTACAAGTTCCTCGGGCCGCACATGGGCGTCCTCGCGAGCCGTCCCGGACTCCTGGAGACGCTGCGGCCGGACAAGCTGCTGCCCTCGACGGACGCCGTCCCGGAACGGTTCGAGTTCGGCACCCTGCCCTACGAGCTGCTGGCCGGTGCCACCGCCGCGGTCGACGTCCTCGCCGGGCTGGCGCCGCACGCCGAGGGCGGCCGCCGCGAGCGGCTGATCGCGTCGTACGCCGCCCTGGAGGAGCACGAGGACGCCCTCCGCGTCCGGATCGAGAAGGGCCTGGCCGGTCTCGACCGCGTCACCGTCCTGTCGCGGGCGGCCGAGCGCACCCCCACCCTCCTGCTCACCATCGAGGGCCGCGACACCGCCGACGCGTACCGCTTCCTCGCCGAACGCGGCGTCGACGCGCCCTCGGGCTCGTTCTA
The DNA here is from genome assembly GCF_040703975.1 of Spirillospora sp. NPDC029432. Lineage (NCBI taxonomy): Bacteria > Bacillati > Actinomycetota > Actinomycetes > Streptosporangiales > Thermomonosporaceae > Spirillospora > Spirillospora sp. NPDC029432. Next base: position 223,497 of record NZ_JBEZWH010000001.1, on the reverse strand, counting down.
CGCGATCGAGGCGTCCCGCCGGCTCGGTCTCGGCGACACCGGCGGCCTGCGCGTGGGGCTGGCGCCGTACAACGACGCCGGAGACGTCGACCGCCTCCTCCAGGGGCTCGCCGACTTCCTCGGGTGACCGGCTCACCGGCGAATTCTGCACAGCCGGGCGTTCCGATCGCTGGCAGCTTTCGACCCTGGACACGCGGTACGGGGGCGCGTACACCCGGTTTGTGACTGACGATGAGGGCCGTACCAGGGCGAGCCGCAGGACCTTTCTCTCCGCTTCGACGGCCGCCGTCACGGCCGGTGCCGCGCTGGGCGCGGCGCCGCCCGCCGCGGCGGCCGGGCCGGACGGCCCCGGGAGGCCCGTCCGGGAGCAGCCGCCGGACGCGGAGCTGCGCGCCCTGCTGCGCGAGATCGACGAGCGCCGGATCGAGGCGATCGTCCGCAAGCTCGCGGGCTTCGGCACCCGGCACACGCTGTCCAGCCAGGACGACCCGCGCCGCGGCATCGGCGCGGCCCGCGACTGGATCCTGGCGGAGCTGCGGCGGTACGCGGCGGCGTCCGGCGGGCGGATGACCGTGGAGGCGCAGTCGTACGTGCAGGAGCCCGCCTCGCGGATCCCGGTCGCGACCCGGATCACGAACCCGATGGCGACGCTGCGCGGCTCGGTGGCACCCGACCGGATCTACGTGGTGTCCGGGCACTACGACTCCCGCGTCTCCGACGTCATGAACGCCACCGCCGACTCGCCCGGCGCCGACGACGACGCGTCCGGGGTGGCGGTCGCCATGGAGCTCGCGCGGGTGATGGCGACCCGGCGGCCGGAGGCGACGATCGTGTTCGCCGCCGTGGCCGGGGAGGAGCAGGGCCTGTACGGGGCCCGGCACATGGCCCGCCGGTACAAGGAGGCGGGCGCCGACGTGCAGGCGATGTTCACCAACGACATCGTCGGCAGCGGCACGGCCGACGACGGCACCCGCGATCCCCGTACGGTGCGGCTGTTCGCCGAGGGCGTGCCGACCGCCGAGACCCCCGCGGAGGCGAACGTCCGGCGGTCGGTCGGCGGCGAGAACGACTCCCCGTCCCGGCAGCTGGCGAGATTCGCCCGCTCGGTCGCCGGCCGGCGCGTGACCGGCATGGACATCCGCGTCATCTACCGGCGCGACCGCTACCTGCGCGGCGGCGACCACATCGGGTTCCTGGAGCAGGGCTATCCCGCGGCCCGGTTCACCGAGCCGCACGAGGACTTCGCGCACCAGCACCAGGACGTCCGCGTCGAGGACGGCAAGCAGTACGGCGACCTGCCCGAGTTCTGCGACTTCCCGTACATCGCCCGCGTCGCCCGGGTGAACGCCGCGGTCCTGTGGTCCCTGGCGCAGGCGCCGGGGACGCCGAGGAACGCCCGCATCCGGACGGACCGGCTCACCAACGACACCGACCTGGTGTGGGACCGCGGCACGGAACCCGATCTCGCCGGGTACGAGGTGGTGTGGCGGGAGACCACCAACCCGGACTGGACGCACGTCCTGCCGGTCGGGAACGTCACCGAGGCCCGCGTCGACCTGTCGAAGGACAACGTGTTCTTCGGCGTCCGCGCCGTGGACCGGGCCGGCCACCGCAGCCCGGTCGCGTTCCCCGTGCCGTCCTAGGACTCGGTGATCGCCGCCAGGTCGGCCAGGACCTCGGAGACGGTAACCGCGTCCAGCCCGCCGAAGCGGGGGTGGTCGTCCCCGCCGCGGAAGTCGCCGGGCTCGGCCGCGAGCCATACGACGTCGAGGATCTGGTCCTCGTTCTGGTCGCCGTACCCGACCTGGATGCCGGGATCGAGGCCGATCACGACGTGCAGGCCGCCGGGGACGGGGCGGGAGATCCAGCGTTCGGTGCCGTTGTCCTGCGGTTCGCCGCGGTACCAGCCGCGCTTCTGAAGCCCGAGGACCTTGCCCCAGGGCGCCGTGCGCCCCTCGAAGCGGGCCAGCCGGACGGCGCCGCGCTCGTCCCCGGTCAGGTGGTGGACGGGCCGGTCCACCTGCGGGAACGGCTGGACGATCTCGTAGTCGGCGAGGACGTGCCGCCACGCGCGGTCCAGCGACACGGCGTGCGGCAGGGTGATCGTCGCGTTCTCGTCCGGAGTGAACGCCTTGTCGTCGATGTCGGCGAACGTGCGGTCCTCGGCGAGCCGGAACGCGGTGCCGTCCGCCGCCCACACCAGCCGCCGCACGAGGTGCCACATCAGGGGATGGTGGACGAGGAGGTCGCGGAACTCGGCGAGGGTCCAGGCGCGGCCGGTCGTCATGGCGAGTTCGAGGCGCCGGACCTGGTTCGGCACGGCCGCCCGGACGTCCTTCTTGAGCCGGCTGAACGCGGCGTGCGCGGCTGGCGCCAGGTCGGGGTCGTCCTTGGCGCCCGGTTTGGGGAGCGCGGCGCGGCGCCTGCCCTCGGCGTCGGTCACGTACGGCTTGAGCTGCTCGTCGAAGCCGACCGTGAAGCGGCGCGGCCCGTAGTCCAGCGTCATGCCGCCGTCGGCGTCGAGGCCGTAGCCGGGAACGAGGCGGTCGGCGAGCTGCTCGCCCGTCAGGCCGAGCCGGCCGGCGACCTCCTCGATCTTCTCCCCCGCCCGCACCTTGATCGCCTTGAATCCGGACTTCCGCGCGATGCCGTCGAGCAGCATCAGCGCGGTCTCCGAGCCGATCAGCGCGAGCGCGTCCAGGCCCCTGACGGCCTTGTGGTGGCCGTTCTCCCCCGGCCAGGCGCGGATGATCGGCTCAAGGCGGCGGGCGGCCGCGTCGTCGCCGAGAAGGCCGGCGGCCGTCAGCGCCCACGCGCCGCCGGGCGCCTCGCCGTACTCGCGCCACCGCTCGAACAGCGCCCACGCGAACGCGGCCAGCGACTCCGCGTCGCAGGCCTCCCGCACCTCGTCCAGGCCCGGCGCGTCCGGCATCGCGAGGAGGGTCAGCAGGTTCCGGACGGCCGTGGCCGGCAGCGCCCTGCCGCCGGTTCTCAGCCGTACCGGAGGCAGCGCGGACGGGTCGGCGAACGGGCCGACCTCCGGGACCTTGCGCGGCGCGAGCTCGCGGGGGCCCGAATCCAGCAGCGTTCCGAGCGCCGCCCGCTGGTCCGGCGCGGCCTCGACGACGGTCTCGTGTCCCAGCTCGCCGGCCAGGAAGTGCAGCGCGCGCTCGGCCGCGTCGCGCCGCTTGCCGGGCTTGCCGAGCGCGGCGGGAAGGAGCAGCCGTACGGCGCCGGCACCGTGCCTTCGCAGCCACGCCTCCGCGTGCGGGCGGCCGGACTTGACGCGCAGCAGCCAGTCGCTCACCAGGAGGGCGACCGGCTCGGCCGCGTACGGCACCACCGCGTGCCCGCACTTCCCCGGCCTCTTCCGCGCGCCCTTGAGGACGGCGTCGAGCGCGTCGAGCCCGAAGCGGGCGGCGAGCGAGGGCACCCAATGCTCGGTCGTCTCCGCGGTGTGGTCGTCCCGCGCCGGGTACCAGCCGTCGAGCAGGTGCCGGACCTCCTCCACCGGGGCGAGCAGGAGAAGGGCCACCTGCTGGTGGCTCGCCAGCCGGCCGGCCTCGAAGTCGGCGATGCGCCCGTCCCACGGCCCGCGCGCCGCGCCGTCGCCGTACCAGCCGGACGGGATGGGGAACCAGGCCGCTTTCCGCCACGCCTCGGCCTCGCCGCCGTCCCAGGCCATGTGCGGTTCCGGTACGGGCAGCCCGGTGACGACCACGGGCTCCGGCCGTTCCGGTTCGCGCGTCCACGGCGCGTCCGCCAGCACGGCCGGAACGCCGTCCAGGTCGCCGTCCGTGGCGGGCCCTCCCGTACCCAGCTCGCGGGCGGCGCGCGCGGGGAAGCGCTCGGCGGCCTTGGCCAGCGCGGCGGAGACGTGCCGGTTGCCGCGGTGCCGGACGAGCGCGCGGAACGCCTCGTCCGACGGCAGGACGGCCAGTGCCTCCGCCAGGTTCTTGCAGCGCGTCGCGTCCTCGACCATCCGGTCCAGGGCGTCGGCCAGCAGCGGCGCGGCGGCCGTTCCGAGTCCCTCGGCCAGGGTCCGGAGCGTCTCCTTCTCGTAGCAGTCGGGGATGGTGAGCGTCGCCCAGTCGCCGAGCAGGTCGAGCTGGTCCGGCGTGCCGAGGGACGCGAACAGCAGGACGCGCGGTACTTCGTCGGGATCGCGGCAGAGTTCGGTCACCCAGTCCCGGCGCCCGGGGAGGAGGTAGGCGGTGACGTAACACTGCACGTGGGTGCGGCGGTGTTCCGCGAGCCGCCGCCAGGCCTCGGCGTACTCCTCCTCGGACGCGGCCGCCAGCAGCGACCGTGCCCGGTGGGCGGCCCGCGCGTCGACCGTTCCCCGCGGCGCGTACCCGATCTGCGCGCAGTGCCGTTCGCGCGCTCCCCGGGGCTGCTCCCACGCGGCTTCCAGCGCGCACCACTCGGTGAACGCGCGGGCCGCGAACGCCGCTCCGTGCTCGAACGCCCAGGCGTCCACGAACTCGTGGCTCCGGACGGACGAGCCCGCCCAGCCGCCGGTGATCCTCGCCAGGACGGCGGCGCCGAGCGGGTCCGGGGTCCCGTCCAGGTGGGCGCGGGCGGCCGCGACCAGGGCGGGGGCGGTCGCCGGGTCCGCGAGCAGGCGTTCGACGTCCGCGCGGGCCTCGTCCAGGGCGCGCGCGGGCGGTTCCGCCGCGGCCGCGCCGAGCGCGATCCTGGGACCGGCGATGCCGCCGTGCCGGGGATGGATGCCGCGGCGCCAGCCCGGCGGGATGGTCAGGACGTCCTCGGCCGGCGGGGGGTGATCGATCATGGAGCATCACCGTACGGGCGGCGGCCGACATTCCATGGCGTTTTCCGTTCGCCGGGGGAGGCGATGGCGAGAGGATGGCGGGCATGGGCGACGTGCGGCGGGCGATGTTCGCGGACGAGCTGGAGATGCGCGGCTCGCCGCTGTGCGACTGCGCCGGGCCCGTGCCGCCGGTCAGCCCGACGACCGGGGCGCCGGTCGCGCACCGGTGCGGCTGCGCCGCCGTGCGCGCCTCGGCGCTGATCCGCCGGGCCGCCTCGCTCACCCGGCACGCCCGCGAGTGCGGCTGCACGGACGCCGACCGCGAGGCCGCGCTGTTCTGGGAGCGCGAGCTGGGCCGGCATCCCGGCAGCCCGCCACCGCCGCCGCGCGGCTCGTGAGGTAGGGCGGGCACGCGCGCCGCCGTGAGGTGAACCGGACGCGCGGGGCCGACCGTACGACATGCCGTCAGGCTCCGGGTGGACGGGACGCTTCCGGAGCGGTGGGCCCCCGAACCCTCACGGAGGTCGGTGTGCACTCTGTCGGCGAGGCGTACGGCAGCGCCTGGGACCGGCGCCGCGTGCGCCAGGCGCCTGATCTGTCGTGGCCGCCGGATCCGCGGCACGGCGCGCGGCCCGAGAACCCGACGGCGGTCCTGGAGGACCCGCGCGGCCCGCGCTACTCGCGGGACGCGGGCCTCTGGGAACGGACCGAGCGCGCGGCGCCCCCGCGGCGGCGGGCGGCACCGGCGCCGGCGGCGCGGACCGCCGGGAACCGGCTGCTGGTCGTCATGCTCTTCTGGGCGCTGCTGGCCACCAGCGTCGCGCTGTGGGTGTTCGGCACGCCGCCCAGCGGCCTCAGCGAGCCCGCCGAGGTCGTCACCGCCGCCGGGCGGGTGACCGGCCTGGTCGGCGGCTACCTGCTGCTCGTGCAGGTGCTGCTGATGAGCCGGGTGTCGTGGCTGGAGACGTGGGTCGGCGGCCGCGACCTGATGCGCTGGCACCGGCGGCTGGGCGCGTACCTGCTGGTGATGGTGCTGGCGCACGCCGGCTACATCACGGTCGGGTACGCGATGACCGACGGCGTCACGATCGTCGCCGAGACCAGGACCCTGTTCGGGACGCTGACCGGCGCGTTCGCCGCGGTCGGGATCATGGTGGCGATCAGCGCGCTGGCGATCCGGGGGCTGCGCCGCCGGCTGCCGTACGAGCTGTGGCACTGGCTGCACCTGGCCACGTACGCGATCCTGATCCTCGGGTACGGGCACCAGTTCACCGAAGGGACCGAGCTGTCCCGGGAGGGCTTCGGCCGCTGGTTCTGGATGAGCCTTTACGCGCTGGTCATCGCGTGCCTGGCATGGGGGCGGGTCGTGGAGCCGCTGTGGTTCAACCTGCGGCACCGGCTCCAGGTGATCGACGTGGTCGCCGAGTCGGACACGATGTTCTCGATCTACGTGGGCGGCCGGCGGCTGGACCGGCTGGAGGCGCGCGCCGGGCAGTACTTCCGCTGGCGGTTCCTGACCGGGAACGGGTGGTGGCAGTCGCACCCGTTCTCGCTGTCGGCGGCACCCAACCAGCAGTGGCTGCGGCTGACGGTGAACGCGGTCGGCGGCCACACCGAGGAGCTGAGCCGGATGCGGCCCGGCGTCCGGGTGCTCGCGAGCGGCCCCTCCGGAACGTTCACCGCGGGCCACCGCACCCGGCCGAAGGCGCTGCTGATCGCCGGCGGCAGCGGGATCGCCCCCATCCGCGCCCTGATGGACGAGCTGCCCGGCGGCACCGCCGTCATCTACCGCGCCACCGGGCCCGGCGACGTCATCTTCCGCGACGAGTTGCGCGGCGTCGCGCACCGGCGCGGCCACGACCTGCGGTACGTGCTGGGCTCGCGGGACGAGCCGGGGCCGCAGCGCCTGTTCACGCCCGAGGGGCTGCGGGAGCTGGTCCCGGACGTCCGCGAGCGCGACGTGTACCTGTGCGGCCCGCCCGGGATGGTGCAGGCCGCGCTCGCCACGCTGCGGCGGCTGCGCGTGCGCCGCGGCCAGATCCACCTGGACCCCTTCGAGTTCTAGACCCAGCCCGTTCTGACCATTGGGAGGTACGTGATGCGCCGAGCCACCGCGGCGGTCGCCGGCACGCTGGCCGGGACCGCCCTGCTCCTCGGGGCCAAGTTCGGGGCGGACGCCGCGTTCGAGGCCGACAACGCCGGGGCGAACCAGGCCGCCGGGGAGAGCGGCGACCTGGAAGCCGAGCCGAGCCCGTCCCGCACGGCGAGCAAGTCGCCGCAGGCGCGGAACACGCGCCGGAGCGCGGCGGGGAACGGGCTGAACGACGGGGTGTACCGCGGGGCGACCTCGGTCAACCGGCACGGCCCCATCCAGGTCACCATCAGGGTGGCGAACGGGCGGATCACCGGCGTCGCCGCCAAGCACGGCACCACCCCCGCCAAGACCCTCCAGGTCAACCGGCGGGCCATCCCCGTCCTGCGGCAGCAGACGCTGCGCGCGCAGGGCGCGCGGGTCGACACCGTCTCCGGCGCCACCTACACCAGCGGCTCGTTCGCCACTTCGCTGCGGTCGGCGCTGGAAGCGGCGAGGGCCTGATGGTGTACCACGTCGAGGACGTCATGGGCACCGCGGTCACCATCGAGATCACCGACCCGCTGCCCGCGGCGACGCTGGCCGGGCTCGTCGAGCGGACGTGCGCCTGGCTGCACGAGGTGGACCGGCGGTTCAGCACGTACCGCGAGGACAGCGAGATCAGCCGGCTGGACCGCGGCGAGCTGTCCCTCGCGGACTGCTCGCCGGACACCCGCGCCGTGCTGGACGCCTGCGAGGCGCTGCGCCGCGAGACCGGCGGCACCTTCGACGCGCGGGCGGCCGGGCGGCTCGACCCGTCCGGGTACGTGAAGGGCTGGTCGGTCGAGGTCGCGTCGGCGCGGCTGGCGCGGGCGGGGGCGCTCAACCACTGCGTGAACGCGGGCGGCGACGTCCGCGGCCGGGGGCGCCCCGAGCCGGGCCGCGACTGGCGCGTCGGGATCCGGCATCCGTGGGAGCCGGACCGGTCGGCCTGGGTGGTCGCCGGCACGGACTTCGCGGTCGCCACGTCCGGGACGTACGAGCGCGGCCCGCACGTCATCGACCCGCACTCCGGCGAGCCCGCGCGCGCCCTGCGCTCGGTCACCGTCACGGGACCCGACCTGGGGCTCGCGGACGCGTACGCCACCGCCGCGCTGGCGATGGGCATGGACGGCCTGCTGTGGCTCGCGCGGCTGGCCGATTCGGGCTCCGGGTACGAGTCGGCCGCCATCACGAACGACGGGCACGCCTACACCTCCGGCGGCCTGCCGGTCGCCCCAGACGACCCCACCGCCGACCCCCCCGCCGCCCCCGAGCCCGAGCCCGCCGCCGCGCGCACCTGAGAGGACGGCTCCATGCACCGCTTCTTCTTCGTTCTGGTCACGATGGCGCTGGCGGCGGGGCTGGGCATGTCGGTCGCGCTCAGCGTGAACGCGCCGCCGCCCAGCCCCGCCGCCGACCGCCCCTGACCGCGGCCCCGGCCGCGGTCCCCGGCTAGGGCGCTACGCCGACGAGGCGACCATGCCCACCACGCACAGGAGCGCGAACGCCCCGGCCAGGACGCCCATCACGTACAGCGAGAGCCGTCCGGGCCGCCGGCTGGTGACCAGGGAGGCCAGGCCCCACGGGAGCGGTACGAGGAAGACCATCCCGAGCGCGGGCAGCGCCAGCGACGCGAGCCGGCCCTGGGTGCCCGCGGGCGCCGCGTGCTCCCCGTCCGGCCGCAGTTGAGCCGGGAACATCTCGCCCTCGTCCGAATCCGGCGGGAGATGGACGTCCTCGGTCGCGGCGCGGCGCGGGTCCGCCGGCTCGAAGCGGCCGCGGCAGTCGTAGCGGTCGTCGCCGAGGTCCGCGCAGTACTGGACGACGGCCGTCCCCGGCTCGCCGGTCAGCCCGAACGCGAGCCGCATGTCTCCCAGGGAGAACAGGATCGGCATCAGCCCCAGGGCGAGCCACATGGAGAAGAGGACGATGACGCCCACCGGGCTCGTCTTGTCTCCGGATTTTTTGTCTCCGGAGTTCTTGGCGCCTGAGTTCTGGGCGGCTGATCGTGACATCGGGCTCCCTTCGAGTACGTGGGAGCACCGGGTAGGACGCGCGCGGACGCGTCCTGGTTCCCGCCCTGGTTCCCGCCCTGGTCCCCGCGGCCGTCACGACTCGATCCAGGGCAGGGTGAACCGGGTGAAGACGATGCCGCCGGTGTCGCCGATCTCGTACAGGTTCCCCACGGAGCCGTCAGGCAGCACGGCCATCGTGGAGTAGCCGGCGGCGCCCGGCTTGACCAGCGCCTCGCGCGGCCAGCTCGTCCCGTCGTCGCGGCTGACCCGTACCGTCAGGTTCGTCCGGCTCGTCGCGGCGGTGTTGCTGTGCAGCGCGACGTTCGTGAGCGTCGGTGTTCCGGCGGCCGGGCGCACGTGGGAGATCTCGTCGCCGTTGACGCCGGGGTCGATGAGCCCGCTGTTCCAGCTCGTCCCGAACGGTGCGGTGACGTCGGCCGCGGTCGCGTACCAGCGGTTGCCGCCGCCGTTGTTGCGCATGTTCTGCGCGACCCGGCCGGTGGAGCGCTGGACGGCCTTGCTCTCGTTCACGCCGGTGGCCGCGGCCGTGCCGTTGCGCCAGGTCCGGCCCTGGTCGTCGGAGTAGATGTTGGACGCGTGGTCGCCGGTCGCGTCCTTGTAGACGATCGGCTGCACGAGCCGTCCCGAGGCGAGCTGGATCCCGTGCCCGGACGAGGCGAACATGCCCGCCCAGTCCGGCTTGCGCACCTGCGGGTTCAGGTCGACCGGGGCGCTCCAGGTGGCGCCGTCGTCGGTGGAGGCCACGTACCGGATGTGCGTGTTGTCCGGCGCGGTCTCGGACGTGTCGCCGGGGGTGGAGGAGAAGTAGCCGACGCCGGGGCGCGGCGAGTACGTGAAGAAGCAGAAGATCTTGCCGGTGCGCCGGTCGACGAGCAGGCTCGGGTCGCCGTACCCCTGGGACGTGGCCGGCGCCTTCGCGATGATCTTCGGGGTGCTGAACGTGGTGCCGCCGTCGGTGCTGCGCGCCATGGCGATCTGGATGTTGTTGGTGCCGCCGCCGAGGTCGTAGCTGCCGTCGACGCGCGCGTCCATGGTGGCGATGACCGTTCCGCCGTTGGAGACCGCCAGCGCGGGGATGCGCACGGACTTGGCGGCCTTGCCCAGCCCCTCGATCACGGTGGACGTGGTCAGCACGGTCCGCGCGTTCATGCCCGGCTCGCCGGCGTCCAGGCCGCAGCCGGTGGAGCCCGAGAGCGTCCGCGTCCAGGAGCCGGCCGAGACCTGGACGTTGTACGCGGTGCCGTCGGGGACCGTCCAGTAGAGGGAGTCGTCGCCCGCTCCCGCCGGGACGCTGACCGTGGACGTGGAGCGTCCGGGCCAGGTGACGGTGAACGATCTGGCGGCGGGCGTGCGGTTGGCGAGGATCAGGCGGAGGCGGTGCGGGGAGCCGCAGTCCATGGTGGCGCGGGCGCTGATGGCGGTGGAGCAGTCGAGGACGCCGCTGTCGGTCTGGTCGAAGCCCTCGGGCGTGGTCGTCCGGAGCGTGTAGGCGGTGCCGGTCGGCTTGGTGAAGTGGAAGTGCGCGCTGTCGCCGGCCGCGACGCGGGCCGTCCAGGTGCCGGTGCCGGGCCAGGTGAGGGTGAACGTGGTGGCCGCGGCGGTCCGGTTGACGACGGTCGCCTGGATGCGGCTCGACGTGCAGTCCTGCGTGACGGTGGCGGACTGGCCGGGGGCGTCGGCGTGCGCGGCCGGGGGCGCGGACGCCAGGGCGAGGACGGGGAGCGCGGCGGCCGCCGCGGCAGCGGCGGTCCCGCGTCGGCCGGGTGCGCGGCGGGGAGCGGGCCGGGCGTGCGGGGGCCTGGGTTGCTGAGGTCGGGCGTGCGGGGGCATGGCTTCACCCTTCGGACGGACCAGCTGGGATGTGGGACGTAGGATGTCCCTCCCTCGGGGAAGCTAGGCGGGACGGCCCCGCCCGTCAACCCCCGGCGCCCCTCAGGCCCCGGACGCCGCGGAGTCCCGGCCGAGCTCCAGCCGGACCCTGATGCCGCGGAAGTGCGCGGCCATCGCGGCGGCGGCCGCGGTGCGGTCGCCCGCGAGCAGCGCGTCGTAGATGTCGCGGTGCCGCTGCGCGACGTCGGCCGCCTCCTGGACGACCGGCGGCAGATCGTGCTGGAGCGTCCGGTACACGTCCCAGAACGCGCCGAGCAGCTGGCTGACGATCGGGTTGCCCAGCGGCTTGTACAGCAGCTCGTGGAACAGCCGGTCGGTCTCCGGCGTCACCTCGCCGGCCGCCGCCTCGGCCTCCATCCGCCGCACGATCTCGTCCAGCTCGGGCGAGCCGGCGGTCAGCCCGCGGTCGATGACCTGCTCGATCAGCCCGCGCTCCAGGATCTCCCGGACGTCGACCAGGTGGGCGAGGTCGTCGCGGCCCTGCCGGCGGGACATCCGGGCGTGGAAGGTCAGCTCGTCGACCAGCGCGCCGAGCGACATCCGGCCGACGTACATGCCGAACCCGTGCCGGATCTCCACGATGCCCACGGCCTGCAGCGCCTTGAGCGCCTCGCGCAGCGAGTTGCGGCTGACGTCCAGCTCCTCGACCAGCTCGAACTCGGTGGGCATCGGGTCGCCGACCGCGAGGCCGCGCTCCAGGATCAGCTGCTTGATCCGCTGCTGCACCTCCTCGGTCCGGCTGGCCCGGCCGCTCGTCGAGCGCCCCCGCGTCCGGCCTGCGGTCATCAGCTCACGCTCCCCATACCGTCGTTCACCCGGCGTCGCCTCGCGCACCGGCCCTTGACCTGGCCGGTGCCGCGCCCTACGGTACACCGACGAGTGACGTTGGACGTCCTACCTCCCCCGGGACCTGCGTCGCCGCCCACCGCTCCACCGCTCAGCCCCCGAAAACCCCCCGACATCCCTCCGAACACCGGGAGACGACGTGACCGATCTCCAGTCCGCCCGCGGCCTGAACCGCCGCGACTTCCTGCGCTACTCCGGACTGCTCGGCGCCGCGGCGACGATCACCGCGAGCGTGGCCGCGTGCGGCGGGCCCTCCTCCACCGGCGCCGGTGCGGGCGGCGACAAGAACACCATCCAGGCCGCGCTCTCCTACGCGCTGTCCGGCGGGTTCGACCCGATGACCGCCTCCAGCGCCGTCGCCGTGGCCGCCAACCTGCACGTGCTGGAGCCGCTGGTCGACCTGGACCCGGTGTCGCGGGCGCCGTACAACGCGCTGGCCAAGGAGAGCCCGAGCAAGGTCGACGACACGACCTACCGCGTCACGCTCCGGGACGGCGCCACGTTCCACGACGGCTCGCCCGTCACCGCCGACGACGTCGTGTTCAGCTTCGAGCGGGTGCTGGAGGAGAAGAACGCCTCGCTGTTCGCGCAGTTCCTCCCGTTCCTCAAGGAGGTGAAGAAGGTCGATGGCAGGACCGTCGAGTTCACGCTGAAGTACGCCTTCGCCCTCTTCGGCGAGCGGCTCTCGGTCGTCCGGATCGTGCCGAAGAAGCTCGTCCAGGCGGACCAGAAGAAGTTCGACTCGCTGCCGGTCGGGTCCGGCCCGTACCGGCTCACCGCTGCCAACGCCGGCGACGGGCTGTCGTTCGCGAAGTTCGACGCCTACAACGGCCCGCGGCCCGCGAAGGTCGCCAAGATGACCTGGCTGCTGCTGACCGACCCGAACGCCCGCGTCACCGCCCTCCAGTCCGACCGCGTCCAGGCGATCGAGGCCGTCCCGTACCTGAACGCCGGCGCGCTGGCCAAGAAGAGCGACGTGCGGTCGGTGCAGAGCTTCGGGCTGCTGTTCCTGATGTTCAACTGCAAGGTCGAGCCGTTCGACGACGTGCGCGTACGGCAGGCGCTGCACTACGCGATGGACACCGAGAATCTCATCAAGACGGCGCTGCTCGGCAACGCCACCGCCGCGACCAGCTTTCTGCAGGCCGAGCACCCCGACTACGTCAAGGCGTCCACGGTCTACGGGTACGACCCGGCGAAGGCGAAGAAGCTGCTCGCCGACGCGGGCGTGAGCAACCTCAAGGTCGAACTGCTCACCACCGACACCGACTTCGTCAAGGACTGCGCGCCCCTCATCAAGCAGAGCTGGGACGCGATCGGCGTCTCCACCACGCTGAACGTCGGCCAGTCCGGCGGGCAGTACGCCAACCGCGTCGACACCGGCAAGTACCAGGTCATGGCCGCGCCCGGCGACCCGTCGGTGTTCGGCAACGACGTCGACCTGCTGATGCGCTGGTTCTACGTCGGCACCTGGCCCGAGACCCGCAGCTACAACTCCGGCACGGCCGAGGCGAAGAAGGTCGTCTCGCTGCTGGACGAGGCGGCGCGCGAGACGGACGCGGCGGCCCGCAAGAAGCTGTGGGGCCAGGCCATCGACATCGTCGCCGAGCAGGCCGCGCTGTACCCGATCTTCCACCGCAAGCTGGTGACGGCCTGGGACGGCAAGGCGCTCGCGGGCTTCCAGCCGGTCGCGACCACGGGCCTGTCGTTCCTGAACGTCGGCCGCGCCTGACCGAGCCCGACTGAACTGACAGAACGGACACCACCTAGATGGCGACCATCCTGCGGATGGCGGCGGGACGGCTGCTGGCCCTGATCCCCATGATCCTGGGCGTCACGCTGTTCGTCTTCGTCGTCCTGCGGTTCTCCCCGAACGATCCCGCGTACAACGCCCTCGGCGAGGGGTCGACGCCCGAGGCGCGGGAGGCGTACGCGGCCGCGAACGGGCTCGACGACCCGCTGCCGGTGCGCTACGTCCGGTTCCTCGGCGACCTGCTCCAGGGCGATCTCGGGGTCACCGCGCCGCCGAGCCGCCCGGTGACCGGCGCGATCGGGACCGCCTTCCCGCTCACCCTGCAGCTCACCCTGCTGTCGGTCCTCGTCGGCGTGGTCTTCGCGCTGCTGCTCGGGGTGACCGCGGCGCTGTTCCGGGACCGCTGGCCCGACCAGCTCATCCGGGTGGTGTCCATGGCGGGCGTCGCGATGCCCTCGTTCTGGCTCGGCATCCTGCTGATCCAGCAGTTCGCGCTGCGGCTCGACTGGTTCCCGACCGGCGGGTACGTCAATCCGGCCGACTCGTTCGGCGGGTGGCTGAACAGCATGGCGCTGCCCGCGCTGGCGGTCGGGTTCCCGGTCGGGTCGCTGCTCGCCCGCGTCGTCCGTACCGCGATGGTCGAGGAGCTGGACCGCGACTACGTGCGGACGGCGATCGGCGGCGGCCTGCCGCCCGTGGTGGTCGTCGGCCGCAACGTGCTGCGGAACGCGCTGATCACCCCGCTGACCGTGCTCGGACTCCAGATCGGTTACCTGCTGAGCGGTGCCGTGGTGGTCGAGGCGATCTTCGGGCTGCCGGGCCTCGGCACCCTCATCATGCAGGGCGTGACGGCGGGCGACCCGGCCCTGGTGCAGGGCGTGGTGCTGTCGATCGCGCTGGCGTTCCTGCTGGTCAACCTGCTGGTCGACATCCTCTACCTGTTCGCCAACCCCCGGCTGAAGGGAGCGACGCGATGAGCGGCGCCGCACGTGCCCCGCTGGCCGCGCCCGTCCGCGCGCTGCGCCGGCTGCGGCCCGCGTCCCGCGCCGCGCTGGCGGTGCTGCTGGTGATCGTGGCGGCCGCGCTGTGCGCGCCGCTGATCGCGCAGCACGATCCGCTGACCACCGGGATGGCGGGGCAGGCCCCGTCCGCCGAGCACTGGTTCGGCACCGACCGGGTCGGCCGCGACGTGTTCGCCCGCGTCCTGCACGGCGCGCGCTGGTCGCTGGCGATCGGGCTGGGCGCCGCGCTGCTGGCGCTGCTCGCCGGCGCGCTGCTCGGCTCGCTGGCCGCCACCTCGCACCGCGCCGTCGATGAAGTGATCATGCGGTGCCTGGACGTGGTGATGGCGTTCCCCGCCGTCGCGCTGGCCGCCGTGCTGGTCACCGTGTTCGGCAAGAGCCTGCCGGTGCTGATCGGCACGATCGCGTTCCTCTACACGCCGCAGATCTCGCGGGTCGTGCGGGCGAACGTCCTGGCGCAGTACGGCGAGGACTACGTCGCGGCGGAGCGCGTCATCGGCGCCCGCCGCGGCCACATCCTGCGCCGGCACGTCGTGATCAACTGCGCGGCGCCGGTGCTGGTGTTCGTCACGATCGTCGTCGCCAACGCGATCGTGTTCGAGGCGAGCCTGTCGTTCATCGGCGCGGGCGTGCAGGACCCGGACCCGTCGTGGGGCAGCGTGATCGCCTACGGCAAGGCGCTGGTACTGTCGGGCGGCTGGTGGGCGACGTTCTTCCCCGGCCTGTTCATCCTGGTCTCGGTGCTGGTGCTGAACGTCCTGTCCGAGGGCGTGTCGGACGCCTGGGCCGCGCCCGCCGGCCGTACCGGCGACGATGCGGCCACCGCCCCCGCAGCGGTCGCGGTGGAGCGGCCCGAACGGGACGAGGCGCGCGACGCCACCGTGGACGAGGGGCTGCGCGAGGCGGGCCAGCGGCTCGCCGAGCGGGCCCGGCCGCTGCCCGAGGGCGAGCCGCTGCTGAGCGTCCGCGACCTCACGATCGGGTTCCCCGACCGGTACGGCGACGTGAACGTGGTCGACAAGGTGTCCCTGGACGTGCGGCCCGGCGAGGTCGTCGGGCTGGTCGGCGAGAGCGGCTGCGGCAAGAGCCTCACCAGCCTCACGGTCATGGGCCTGGAGCCGCGCGCCGCGAGGATCGGCGGCGAGCTGCTGTTCGACGGCCGCGACCTGCGCACCATGCGGGCCCGCGAGCGGCGCAGGCTGCTCGGCCACGACATGGCGATGATCTACCAGGACGCGCTGTCGTCGCTGAACCCGGCGATGACCGTCCGCGCCCAGCTCCGCCAGCTCACCCGGCGCGGCGGCACCCGCACCCCGGCCGAGCTGCTCGAACTGGTCGGCCTGGACCCCGAGCGGACGCTGCGCAGCCACCCGCACGAGCTGTCGGGCGGCCAGCGGCAGCGGGTGCTGATCGCGATGGCGCTGTCGCGGGACCCGCGGCTGGTCATCGCCGACGAGCCGACCACCGCGCTGGACGTGACCGTCCAGGCCACGGTCATGCGGCTGCTGCTGCGGCTGCGCGCCGAGCTCGGCTTCGCGCTGGTCCTCGTCTCGCACGACCTCGCGCTGGTCGCCGACGTCACCGACCGCGTCGTGGTGATGTACGGCGGGCAGGTCGCCGAGACCGGCGTGACGGCCGACGTCGTCGCCGCGCCGCGGCACCACTACGCGCGCGGCCTGCTCGGCGCCGTCATGTCGCTGGAGACCCCGGACGCGCGGCCCGCGCAGATCCCCGGCGTCGTGCCGTCGCCGTCGCACTTCCCGGCGGGCTGCCGGTTCGCCGGCCGGTGCGCCGCCGCCACGGACGCGTGCTCGGTACGGCCGGAGCCGTCCGGCGACGGGCACCGGCACGCGTTCGCCTGCCACCACCCCCTCGGCGCGGCCGCCGGGGCGAAGACGGGAGGCACCCGATGAGCACGCCCGTGATGGAGCTGCGGGACGTCCACGTACGGCATCCCGTCCGTACCGGATCCGTCTTCCGGCGCGCCCACGTGCACGCCCTGACGGGGGCGGACCTCGCCGTCGCCCCCGGCGAGACGGTCGGGATCGTCGGCGAGTCCGGATGCGGCAAGTCCACGCTCGCGAAGGTCCTGGTCGGGCTCCAGCGGCCCACCTCCGGGACGGTCCTGTTCGAGGGCGACGACCTCGGGACGCTCCGCTCGGCCGACCGGTCCCGGCGGCTCGGCGCGTCCGTCGGGATGGTCTTCCAGGACCCGGCCACCGCCCTCAACCGGCGGCTGCCCGTCCGCGCGATCCTGCGCGACCCGCTCGACGTCCACCGGCGCGGCACGCCCGCCGAGCGGGACGAGCGCGTCCGCGAGCTGATGTCGCTGGTCGGGCTGCCGGCGTCGGCCGCCGCGGCGCTGCCCGGGCAGCTGTCGGGCGGGCAGCGGCAGCGCGTCGCGATCGCCCGCGCGCTGATGCTGGAGCCGTCGCTGCTGGTCGCCGACGAGCCCACCTCGGCGCTGGACGTGTCCGTCCGCGCGCAGATCCTCAACCTGCTGCTGGACCTGAAGGACCGGCTCGGGCTGTCGATGGTGTTCGTGTCGCACGACATCCAGACCGTCCGCCGCGTCTCCGACCGCGTCGTCACCATGTACCTCGGCCGGATCGTCGAGGACGCCCCGGCCGGCGCGGTGACCGCCGGCGACACCCGCCACCCGTACACGCGGGCGCTGATGTCGGCGACCCCCAGCCTGCTCGACCCGATGGAGCCGATCCGGCTGGAGGGGCCCGTCCCGTCGGCGGTGCGCCCGCCCAGCGGCTGCCCGTTCCGGACCCGCTGCTGGCGCGCCACCGGCGAGTGCGGGACGGCCATGCCCGATTTCGCGCCCGCGTCCGAGCCCGGGCACCTGTTCCGGTGCCTGCACCCCATCACCGACCCGGCCGACCTCGCCGTCGCCGTGACCAAGGAGAATCCGTGACCGCCGCTCCCGCCGACCCGTCCGGACGTCCCGCGCCGGGCGGCGTCGTCCCGCCCGTCTGCACGCCGCTGACCCCCGGGCTGGAGGTCGACACCGCGTCCCTGGAGCGGCTCGTCGGGCACCTCCTCGACGCCGGCGTGGACGGGCTGTTCGTGCTCGGCTCCACCAGCGAGGTCGCGTTCCTGCCGGACGCGCACCGGCGCACCGTGCTGGAGACGGTCGTCAAGCACGTCGCGGGGCAGGTCCCGGTGCTGGCCGGCGCGATCGACATGACCACCCTGCGGGTGATCGAGCACTCCCGGGCCGCGGCCGAGATCGGCTGCGACGGCATCGTGGCGACCGCGCCGTTCTACACCCGCACGCACCCGGCGGAGATCGAGCGGCACCTGCGGGACGTCGCCGCCGCCGTGCCGGTCCCCCTCTACGCCTACGACCTGCCGGTCTCGGTGCACAGCAAGCTGGACGCCGGGATGCTGCTGCGGCTGGCCGCCGAGGGCGTGCTGGCGGGCGTGAAGGACTCCAGCGGCGACGACGGCGGGATGCGCACGCTGCTGCTGCGGCTGCGCGAGGCGGGCACGACCGGCTTCAGCGTGCTGACCGGCGCCGAGCTGACCGTCGACACCGCCGTCGCCATGGGCGTGCACGGCGTCGTCCCGGGCCTCGGCAACGTGGACCCGGCGGGCTACGTCCGGCTGTACCGGCACGCCTCCGAGGCACGCTGGGACGAGGCGCGCGCGGAGCAGGAGCGGCTGCTGCGGCTGTTCGACATCGTCAACGCCGGCGGCACCGACCGGATGGGGCGCGGGTCGTCCGCGCTGGGCTCGTTCAAGGCCGCCCTGCACCTGCTCGGCGTGATCGACTGCCCGGTCACGGCCCCGCCGCAGATCCCGCTGGACGCCGCCGAGACCGACCGGGTCCGCCGCCTGCTGGTGGCCGCCGGACTGCTGTGACCGGCCTGTACGCGGCGCTCGACATCGGCGGGACCAAGATCGCCGCCGCGCTGGCGGACGGGGATGGAACGGTCCTGCGCCGCGCCCGCGTGCCGACCCCGCGCGGCGGCGGCACGGCCGTCCTGGACGCGGCCGCCCGCCTCCTGGACGGCTTCGCGGCCGAGGACGTCGCGGCGATCGGCGTCGGCGCCCCCGGCGTCGTCGACCCGGCGGGCCGCGTCGTGTCCGCCACCGACGTCCTGCCCGGCTGGGCGGGCACCCCCGTACGGGAGGCGCTCGCGGAGCGTACCGGCCTGCCCGTAGCGGTCGTCAACGACGTGCGCGCCATGGCGTACGGCGAGGCCCGCGCGGGCGCGGGCGCGGCCTTCCGCCGCGTCCTGCACGTGTCCGTCGGCACGGGCGTCGGCGGCGCCCTCACCACGGCCGGGGAACTGGAACGCGGAGCCCACGGCACCGCGGGCGAGCTGGCGCACCTGCTCGTCCCGGAACGGGGGCCGGTGCCGTGCGGCTGCGGCCGCCGCGACCATCTGGAGGCCGTCGCCGCCGGCCCCGCCATCGCCGCCACCGGCGACCCCGCCGGCGCGGGCGGCGTCCTGGGCCGGGCGCTGGCCGGGCTCCTCGCCGTCCTGGACCCCGACGCGGTCGTGCTCGGCGGCGGCGTGGCCCAGATCGGCGCCCCGTTCCTGGACGCGGTGACGGCCGCGTTCCGCGCCGAGGCCCTCCCGCCCCTGCGCGCCCTCCCGATCCTCCCCGCCGCCCTGGGCACCGACGCCCCCCTGGTGGGCGCCGCCCTCCTAGCGAAGAGAGCAGTCACGTGAATCCGGAATCGTTCGCCGCGCTCGCGCGCGGGCGGCTGATCGTCTCCTGCCAGGCCGGGCAGGGGCATCCGCTACGCGACACCGCCGCGCTCACCCGGATGGCGCGGTCCGCCGTTGCGGGCGGGGCGGTCGCGATCCGGTGCGGCGGGGTCGGCGGGGTCGCGGACGTGGCGGCCATCGCGGGCGCCGTGGACGTCCCCGTCATCGGGCTGACCAAGGACGGGACGGACGGGGTGTTCATCACGCCCACCGTCGCGGCGGCCCGCGCGGTCGTGGCGGCGGGCGCGCGGATCGTGGCGGCGGACGCCACGTTCCGGCCGCGGCCGGACGGGCGCCCCCTCGGCGAGTCGATCGCGGCCGTGCACGAGGCGGGGGCGCTGTTCATGGCGGACGTCGCCACGCTGGAGGAGGGCGTGGCGGCGGACGCCGCGGGCGCCGACATCGTGGCCACCACCCTCGCCGGGTACACGGGACCCGGCCCGGTCCCGGACGGGCCGGACCTGGATCTCGTGCGGGCGCTGCGGCGGAGGCTGCCGGCCGCGGTGATCGTCGCCGAGGGCCGCTACCACTCCCCCGAGGCGGCCGCGGCGGCGCTGGCGGCGGGCGCGACGTCGGTGGTGGTCGGGACCGCGATCACCGATCCGCGGTGGATCACGTCGCGGTTCGCGGCCGCGCTCGGCTGAGCAGGTCGCGCAGGTCGGCGGCGGCCTGCCGGGCGGCGCGCTCGGCCGCGCCGGAGACGCCGCCCAGGCCGAAGTAGCCGTGGTTGAGCGTCGGCCACTCGCGGTGGACCACCGGGACGCCGGCGGCGCGGAGCGCGGCGGCGTACGCGTTGCCCTCGTCGCGCAGCGGGTCGAAGCCGGCCGTGTGGACGACCGCGGGCGGGAGGCC
This sequence comes from Spirillospora sp. NPDC029432, assembly GCF_040703975.1. Taxonomy (NCBI): domain Bacteria; kingdom Bacillati; phylum Actinomycetota; class Actinomycetes; order Streptosporangiales; family Thermomonosporaceae; genus Spirillospora; species Spirillospora sp. NPDC029432. Next base: position 203,481 of record NZ_JBEZWH010000001.1, on the reverse strand, counting down.
GGAGAGGTCGGCGGCGCGGCACGGGGACACGCGCCAGTCGTCCCACTCGGCGGGCCGGGCGTACAGCCCGGCGAACCACGCCATGCCCGCCCGCGTGAGCCCGTACCCCTCCGCGCGTTCCGTCCGGGAGGGGTAGCGGGCGTTCACCTCCGGGTCCTCGTAGCCGCCGGTGACGTCGATGACGGGCACGATGAGGAGCTGGCCCGCCAGCGGCACGCCGCGGTCGCGGCAGGCGAGGGCGACGGACGCGGCCAGCTGCCCGCCCGCGCTGTCACCGGCGACGACAACCCGCTCGCCCGTGCCCGCGATCTCCTCGGTCACGGCCAGGCAGTCCTCGAACGCCGCCGGGAACGGGTGCTCGGGCGCCAGCCGGTATTCCACGCCGGCGACGCTCCAGCCGGTCTCGCCCGCCAGCCGGCGCATGTGCTGGAGGTGGGTGCGCATGTCCCCGGCGATCCAGCCGCCGCCGTGGAAGAACACGATCGTCGTCCCGGGCGTGCGGCCGGCGGGCTCGGTGACGCGCACCGGCACGGAGCCGTGGCGGACGTCGCGTTCCGCGGCCGGCACGGGCGGATCGGCGAGGAGTGCGCGGGACCGGTCGTTCACCGCCACGGAGTGCCGCCGGGCGCCTGCCACGGAGGTGTCGGCGGCCGTCGGGTCCTGCGCCCGCCGCCGCAGCCATTCCGCGATGCCGTCATCGAACCTGTTCACGAAGCTCCCTTCCCAAGACATCGGACATCCTATGTCCGAGAGGGGTGGGGATGGCCTTAAGTGGCCGGTGAGTGGGCCTGGGCAGAATCGCGAGCACCGTTCATATTCCGGGCCATGAAGGGCAAGCGCGTACCGCGCGGCGCAGTCGTCGCGCTCGTCGTCACCGTCACCCTCGGGCTCCTGGCCGCCCCGGCCTTCGCCCACGCCGAGCGGGAGGTCAGGTTCCCCGCCGGCACCGGCGAGGTCCCCACCTACCGGAAGGCCCCCGCCTCGCCCCGGCTCGTGGTGTGCAAGCCGGACTCGGCCGAACGCATCAGGAGCTACACCGGATGGCTCCGGACGCTCAACGAGCGGCTCCTGGCCGAGTGCTCGTACCGGCACATCCAGGCCGCGGTGAACGCCGTCGGGAAGCGCGGCACGACGATCTACGTGCTCCCCGGGACGTACCGCGAGGAGCCCAGCCGCGCCGCGCCGAGCGAGCGCTGCGCCCCGCTGGAGGGCAAGGACCTGCTCACGTACGCCGAGCAGTACGCCTGCCCGAACCTCCAGCAGCTCGTGGCGATCTTCGGGGACCGGACGCCGGACGACGACGACTACTCGTGCGACAGCCCGCGCTGCGACCTCCAACTGGAGGGCACCGGCCGGGAGATGACCGACGTCGTCATCGAGGGCGGATTCAAGGACGACGGGAGCTGGGCGAAGCTCAACGGCATCCGCTCCGACCGCGCCGACGGCTTCTACCTGCGCAACATCACCACGCAGCTCTTCGAGTTCAACGGGGTCTACATCCTGGAGCAGGACGGCTTCGTGATCGACCGCGCGCTGGCCCGCTGGAACGAGGAGTACGGCTTCCTCACCTTCGCCAGCGACCACGGCCTCTACACCGACTGCGAGGGCCACGGCAACGGCGACGCCGGCATCTACCCCGGCTCCGCCTCACCGCTCAACGGCCGCCGCCACTCCATCGAGATCCAGCGGTGCGATTCCCACCACAACGCGCTCGGATACTCGGGCACGGCGGGCGACTCGGTCTACGCGCACGACAACGCGTTCCACCACAACTCGGCGGGCGTGTCGATGGACAGCGCGTTCCCCGGCCACCCCGGCCTGCCGCAGAACCACGCCACGTTCGAGAACAACCTCATCTACAGCAACAACGAGAACTACTACGGCAACATCTGGGACGGCACCTGCGCCAAGCCGCCGCGCGACCGCGGCCACGAGCGCGGCGTCGTGTGCCCGGCACCGCCCATCCCGGTCGGCACCGGCCTCCTCCTCGGCGGCGGCAACGACAACAGCTACGCGCACAACCGGCTGTACGACAACTGGCGCAGCGGCTTCCGGCAGATCTGGGTGCCCGCGCCGATCCGCGGCGAGAACGACCTGGCGAAGTTCCGCGACACCTCGCACCGCAACCGCTACACCCGCAACGCCTTCGGCATCGCCCCCGACGGCGGGAGGCTCCCGAACGGCCTCGACGTCTGGTGGGACGAGCAGGGCGACGGCAACTGCTGGCAGGACAACACCTCGTCGTACGGAACGGTCAGGTCCGATCCGGCGAAGCTGCCGACCTGCGACCGGCCGTCCGGCTGGACGGTCTTCTCGCTGATCGGCCGGCCGTCCAAGGTGCTGTCCGGCCTGCCGTGCTCGGAGTACGGGCGCGACAGGCCGAGACCGCAGGGCTGCGACTGGTTCGACACGCCCCCGCGCCCCGCGGGCTGACGGCCCCTACGGCGGCCCGGCCGACGGCCGGGCCGCCGTCCGAGTCAGCGGATCTTGGACAGGTCGATGAGGAAGGTCCCGCTCTCGTTCCCCTGCAGCAACCAGGGATTCCGGCCGTCGCGCCTGTCGCTCGGGGCGATCCCGCTGCTGCCCCGCCGGATCCCGGTGTCGAGGAGCGTTCCGGTCTCCAGGTCGTACAGGACGTGGTTCCGCGTCCTCAACTCGCGCGGCTGGTAGCGGACGAACCGCTCGTACAGGACGCCTCCGTGCATGCCGGCGTCCACCGGGAGGCTGCGGCCGTCCCTGCCGTTCCGGCGCTGCACGGGCGTGGCCAGCTCGTCACTCTTGTAGACGACGTCGGAGGCCGGGCCTCCCACACACCAGTTCACGCTGCAATCCCATACGCCCTTGAACGAGGCGACGTTCGCCGTACGGCGCTCGCCCGTCTGGAGATTGCGGATCGACTTGAAGCGCACGTCACCGACGCGCGCGCTCCGCTCGTCCCCGGGCGCACCGGCCCAGGGCCAGGAGAGGATCCGCAGGCCGTCCGTACCCGGGATCTTCCGCGGGGCGCCGCCGGAGAGGGGCACCCGGTAGATGGCGGCCGACCTGCCGCCGCCCAGCGTCCAGACCACATCGCCGCCATCGACGATCATGTCGGCCGGTCTCCCGCCGGCCAGCGGCATCGCGGCGATCCTGCGGGACTTCCCCCCCGCGAGGGGCGCGGCCCAGAACTGCACGGTCTCGGCTCCGGCCGCCCTGGTGACCAGCCACCACACCACCTGTCCCCCGGCGACGGTGAAGTCCGAGGGAAAGATCTTCGCACCGGGCGGGACGACGACGTCGGCGACGCGCCTGACCCGGCGGTCGCGGAAGTCGTACTCCCACAGCGCGTCCGTCCGCTCGAAGGAGGACCAGGTGGACACCAGCATCGAGTCCGGGCCCAGCATCGTGGCGGGGCGGTACTCGCGGCCGTTCGGCAGCCGCGCCGGAAGGGACCGTACGGCGCCCGGCCACTTCTTCCGGATCTGGACCGGCTCGCCCAGCCCCGACAGCGGGACCGGCGCGAGGCCGGACGGCTTGGCCGCGACCGGCGCCGCCCCCTCCCCCGAACGCGCCGCCACGCCGACGGTCCCCGTACCGCCGAGAACGACGGCGATCGAGAGCGCGGCGGCCAGCCGCCGCCGGCGCCGGCGCCGCCGGTGGCCGGTCTCGACCCGTTCCAGGAGGTCCGCCACCGGCGGCGGCGCGTCCCCGGCCACGGTCGCGAGCGTGCCGCGCAGCGTCCGGTCGAGTTCATCGCTCATGCTGGACTCCCGTCATGGCCGTGTCGAGCGGCGGACCCCACTCCGCGCGCAGCTTGCCCAGCGCGCGGGCGGCCTGGCTGCGCACCGTCCCGCGCGAGATGCGGAGCACCCTGGCGATCTCCTCGTCGGCCAGGTCCTCGTAGTAGCGCAGCACCAGCACCGTCCGCTGCCGCCGCGGCAGCGCCATCAGCGCCTCCCACAGCCGCGGGTCGTGCTCGGCGCGTTCCAGCCCGGGATCCACGTACTGCCGCTCCGGAACGCTGCCGACCAGGTGCTCGCGCCTGCGCCGCCGCCACGCGCTGATGTGCTGCCGCGCCATGATCGTCCGCACGTACCCCTCGGGGTCGTGCTTGTTGACGACCCGCGGCCACGCCCCCCGCAACCGGATCAGACCCTCTTGCAGCAGGTCGGCCGCGTCGTCGGGGTCGCCGGTGAGCACGTAGGCGTAGCGGAGCAGCGCCCGCGCGCGGGTGGTCACGAATCTCTCGTACGTCACGCCGTCGTCCAAAGGCCGTCCTCTCCATCGCACCCAGGACGCGCCACTCCGCCGATCTGTTGCACGGACCCGCTTTGCGCGGCTTACGCGGACGTTCCGAGTTGCGGGAAGGGCTGCTCCAGTTCGTAGTCGGCGAAGATCTGCTGCCAGGCCGGGTCCTGCGACGCGGGATCGGCCAGGGTGATCTCCGCGTCCCCGGCGGGGGTGAACGCCCTGTCCTCGACGTCGGCGAACGTGCGGTCCTCCGCGAGGCGGAACGCGGTGCCGCCGGCGGACCACACCAGCCGCCGCGCGATGTGCCACATCAGCGGGTGGCCGACGAGGTACTCCCGGAACTCCGCGAGGGTCCAGCGCCGCCCGGCGGCCATGGCCTCCCGCAGGCGCTCCACCTGGACCGGGGCGACCGCGCGGACGTCGCGCTGGAGGACGACGAACGCGGCGTGCGCGGCCGGCGCCAGGGCGGGGTCGTCCCGGCCCGACGGGTTGGGCAGGGAGACCAGGCGGGTTCCGTCCGCGTCCGTCACGTACGGCCTCAGCTGCTCGTCGAAGCCGACCGTGAAGCGGCGCGGCCCGTAGTCGAGGGTCATGCTGCCGTCCGGGTCGAGATCGAACCCCGGGACGAGCCGGTCGGCGAGCTGCTCGCGGGTCAGCCCGCGCTCCGCGGCGGCCTTCTCGATCCGGTTCCCCGCCTGGCGGACGAGGTGGTCGGCCGGGTGCTCGCGGGCGAGCGCGTCCAGCAGCATCAGCGCGGTGTCCGTGCCGATCGCGGCGAGCGCGTCCAGGCCGGTGTCGGCCTGCGGGTCGCCGTACCCCCAGGTCCGCAGGATCGGCGCGAGCCGCCGCGCCGTGGCGTCGTCGCCGACCCGGCCGAGCGCCGCGAGCGTCCACAGGTCGCCCGGACGTTCGCCGTGCTCGCGCCAGCGCTCGAAGAGCGCCCAGGCGAACTCCCTGAGGGAGGCCGCGTCGCAGGCGGCGCGCGCCTCGTCCAGATACCGGCCGTCCGGCATCGCGAGGACGGTGGTCAGATGGGCGACGGCGGCGGGCGGGAGCGCGCGGTCCCGGCCGGTGAGGAGCACGCGGGGCAGCATCGCCGGGTCGGCCCAGTCGCCGACCTTGGGGACGTCCCGCGCGACGATCTCCGGCGCGCCCTGGTCGAGGAGCGCCGCGACCGCCTCGCCGTGCTCGCCCGCCGCCCCGGTGACGGCGTCGCGGCCGAGCCGGGCGGCGAGGTCGTTCAGCGCGTACTCGGCGCCGGCGCGGGCCCGCCCGGCGCGGCCGAGCGCGGCCGGCAGCAGCGGCGGCACGGCGCCGGGCCCGTGCCTGCGCAGCCAGTCCTCGGCGTGCCGGCGGGCGCTCTTGAGCCGCAGCAGCCAGTCGCCCATCAGCGCCGCCACCTCGGCGTCGGCGAACGGGACGAGCAGGAACCCGAAGCGCACCGGCTTGCTCCGCGCGAAGCGCAGGGCGGCCGGCAGCGCGTCCGCCTCGAAGCGGGCGAGGAGGACCTTCATCCACTCGTCCGGGTCGCCGGTGGCGCCGAACCACGTCCAGTCCTCGGGGAACCAGCCGCGCAGCAGGGGCCGGGCGAGCTCCTCCGGCCCGGCGGCCAGCAGCGCCATCTGCCGCGGGGTCGCGAGGTCGCCCGCCTCGAACGCGGCCGCCCGCCGCCGCCACGCCTCGGTCACCGCGTCCGCCGGCGGGACGCGCGTGTGCACGTTGTGCTCGTCGGAGCCGCCGTCGTAGTACCAGGAGCTCGGGTACGTGACGCGCTCCCTGGCCCACTTCTCCCGTTCGCCGTCGTTCCAGACCGCGCGGGGCGGCGGCGCGGCCAGGCCCTTGACGGCGGTCCGCTTCGGCTTGGCGGCCGGGCGCGCCCACGGCGGGTCGGCCAGGACGCGGGGCAGGTCGGCGGCGGCCGCGTCCGGGACGTCCGGGCGGGTGCCGATGATCCGGTGGACGGCCGCCCGGGCCCGCGGCGGCAGGTCGGGCAGGACCCGCTCGGCCAGGTCGCGGTGGGCCGCCACATGGTCGGCCAGCAGGTCGCGCTCGCCCGCGGCGGCCAGCTCGCGGATCGCCCGTACGGGGAACCGCTTCATCGCGTCCATCAGGACCGGGACGACGTGCTTGTTCGACCGCCGCTCCAGCATGATCCGGAACGCCTCGTCGGACGGCAGCGCGCCGAGCGCGCCGAGGAGCCCCTTGCGCCGCCGCGCGTTCGGTTCGAGGGTGTCGATCGCCTCGGCCAGCAGCGGCGCGATGGCGGCGCCGACGCCCTCGGCCAGCGTGAGGACGGTGCCCGGGCTCCAGCAGTCGGAGTGGGTCAGCCGGGTCCAGTCGCCGAGGATCTCCAGCTGCTCCGCCGAGCCCAGCGCGGTCCAGAGGACGTCCCGCCCCTCCTTCGGCGGCGTCCGGCAGCACTCGGTGACCCAGTCCTGCCGGGTCGGGACGAGATAGGCGGTCACGAGGCGGCGCAGGGCCGTGCCGCGGTGCCCGGCGAGGCGCTCGACGGCCTCCTCGTACTCGGCGTCGCCGGCGGCGGCGAGCAGCGCCCGCATCCGGCGGCACATCCCCTCCGCGAAGTTGTGGGTCGGGTCGCCCGAGTCCGGCGCCTTGAGCCGCAGCGCCGTGCATCCCTTGCCGTGCTCGAAGCGCGGGTAGAGCGCGGCCAGCTCGGTGAAGGCGCAGGCCGCGAACGCCACCCCGTGCGCGGCGGTCCAGCCGTCGACGAAGCGCGCGTCGTCCGACCCGGCGGAGACCTCGCCGGCCACGGCGGCGGCCACCGCCGCGCCGAGCGGATCGGGCTCGCCTGAGAGGTACGCCCGGGCCGGCGCGACGAGCTCCGGCGCCGTGGTGCGGCGCGCGAGAACGCGCTCGATCCCGTCCCGGCCTGCGTCGACGCACGCCGCGACGGTCTCGGCCGCGCCGGCGGGCATCTTGATCTTCGGGCCGGGCGCGCCGCCGCGCCGCGGATGGAGGTACCGCCGCCAGTTGTCCGGGACGACCAGGACGTTCTCGTTCACTGCACGCTTCCTTCGGTGAGTGTGCTCAGGGTGAGGAGCAGCTCGGAGGCGGTCACGTCGTCGAGGGCGTCGAAGCGGTGGGGGGCGGCCGGGGCCCGGCCGCCGCGGACGCTGACCGCGCCGATCGTCTGCTCCTTCCAGTCGGCCGGCGACCAGACCGGGAAACCGGGGTTCACATGGATCCGGACCGTCCCGCCGGGCAGTTCGCGGACCAGCGCGTGCTGGACGCCCCCGTCCTCGGCGGTGTCGCGCGCCCAGCCGTCGCGCTCCAGGCCGAGCAGCCGCCCCGTCGGCACCGTGACGTCCTTGACGCGCTCCAGGACGGACGCGCCGCGCTCCTCCTCGGTGAGCGCGTACACGGGCCGGCCGAGCTGCGCGAACGGCTGGACGATCTCGTAGTCGGCGAAGACGTCGCCCCACGCCTTGACCGCCTCGCCGAGGTGGAGGGGGTGGGCGATCCGGACGCCCCCCGCCGCGGGCGGCGCCAGGGTCTCGTCGGCCGCGTCGGCGAGCGTGCGGTCCTCGGCGACCCGGAACGCGGTGACCTTCCCGCCCTCGCCGGCTGCGTCGTCCTCGTGCAGCCAGACCAGCCGCCGGACGATGTGCCAGAGCAGCGGATGCTCGACGAACAGCGCGCGGAAGTCCCCGGTCTCCCAGCGGCGCTGCTCGCACATCGCCCGCTCCAGCCGGCGGATCTGCTCGGGCGCGGCGGCGCGGACGTCCTTTTTCAACCCGGTGAACGCGGCGTACGCGGCGGGCGCCAGCTCCGGGTCGTCCTTCGCGCCGGGCTTGGGCAGCGTCTTGCGGGGCTTGCCGCTCCCGTCGACCACGTACGGCCTGAGCTGCTCGTCGAAGCCGACCGTGAAGCGGCGCGGCCCGTAGTCGAGCGCCATGCCGCCCTCGGCGTCCAGCCCGAGGTCGGGCACCAGCCGGTCGCCGAGCTGGTCGGGCGTGAGGCCGCGCGCCTCGGCGGCCGCGGCGAGCAGCTTGGCGGCCTTCTTCTTGAGCCGCTTGGGCTTGGCCTTCGCGGCGACCAGGTGCAGCTGGATGAGCCCGACGTCGCCGCCCGAGCCCGCGAGGACGTCCAGGCCGTCCAGCGGCAGCCGGATCCCCTCCTGCCCGGTCCAGGAGCGCGCCATCGCGCCCAGCCGCCGCACGGCCTCGTCGCCGCCGGTCCAGCCGAGCTGCGCCAGCGCCCAGCCGGCCCGATCGGGCTCGCCGGCGGCGCGCCACAGCCCGAGCAGCGCCCACCCGAACTCGAAGAGGGAGCGCGGGTCGAGCGCGTCCAGCGCGTCCCGCACCGCGGCGTTCGGCTTCCGGCGCGGAGTCGCCCTGGTCAGCGCCCCGATGAGGTGGCCGGTGGCGGCGAGGGGGAGGGCGCGTTCCCGGCCCTTGAGCAGCACCTGCGGCAGCGCGCCCGGCGGCGCCCAGACGGGCGTGGCGGTGCCGGCGGCCTTCAGCAGCGCCTTCGGCACCTCGGCCGCGGGCGCCTCCGCCACCATGCCCTCCAGAACGGCCTCGACCGCCGCGCGGGTCTCGCTCCCGGCGCGTTCGAGCAGCTCGGGCCGGGCGCGCGCGCACGCGTTCAGCAGCCCGGCGGCCAGCCGCGCGCGCTCGGACGTCCCGCCGCCGAACTCCGGCAGGACGCGCAGCGCCCGCGCCGGGAAGCGCTCGCACATCTCCGCCGCGGCCACAAGGACCTGCGGCCGTCCGAGCGCCTCGATCACGAGCCGGAACGCCTCGTCGGTCGGGATCGCGCCGAGCCCTTCCAGCAGCGCCCGGCGCCGCCCGGCCGCCTCGGCCGGGTCGTGGTACCAGGTCTCGTCGTGGAGGGCCGCGGCCAGGGCGGGCGCCGCGGCGGCGCCCAGCTCGCCGACCAGGGTGGCGACGACCGGGCGGAGCCGCGTGCCGTACTCGACGCGCGCGAGGGGTCCGAGCCGTTCGAGCCGCGCCTCGTCGCCGAGCGCGCACCACAGCAGCAGGGGCTCGTCCGACGCCCAGTAGTCGCGCGGCTCCGGCTCATCGCAGCACTCGTCCACCCAGTCCTGCCGCGTCGGCACGAGGAAGGACACCACCAGGCGTTGCAGGCGCGGCCCGCGGTGCCGTGCCAGGCCCTCGACGGCGGCGGCGTACTCGTCGTCTCCCGCCGCGGCCAGCAGCGCCCGCATCCGCCGCCCCGGTTCGTTCAGGGTCCAGTGCGCGCGGCGGGTGGACCAGCCGTCGTGGAGGACGGCCCAGGGCCAGTCGGCCACCGAGTCGTGCCACGGGGCCTGGATCCCGTCGAACTCCGCGAACGCCCGCGCGGCGAACGCGAGCCCGTGCTCGGCGGCCAGGAAGTCGACCCACGCCGGGTCCGTCGCGTACGGCGCGCCCGTGCGGATCCGCGTCTCCGCGACCGCGACCACCGCCGCGCCCAGCGCGTCGGGCTCGCCGCGCAGGTAGCCCTCGGCCGCCAGGGCGAGGCGGCGGTCCGTCGTCCCGTAGGCCAGGACGGTCTCGACGTCCGGCCGGGCGACCTCCAGAGCGTGCCGGATCCGCTCCGCCTCGGCCCCGTCCGGCGCGGTCTCCGGCACGGGCGTGCGGCCGCCGCGGCGCGGGAGCAGGGCGTCCCGCCAGGCGTCGGGGATGACCAGAACGTCCTCGTCGCGCGGTTGATCACTCATGGACGATCACCGTAGGGCCGGGCGCCGACATCCCGCCGCCGAACGCAATGGACGGGCCGCCGCTCCGCAAAGACCCGGTCGCCCCGTTGACCCCCGCCGCACCCAGCCATTACTACTCTAAGTAGCGACTACATGGCATTTTGTGGTCACGCATCAGGGGGAAATCGCTCAATGAGAACCACCATCCGGGGCGCCCGCGCCCTGACCTCGTCCGCCGCGGCGCTGGCCGTGCTCGCGCCGGCCGCGGCCGTCCTCACGGCCGTTCCCGCCGCGGCCGAGCCGGTACCGGTCCCGGCGCCGGCGCATCTGATCAGCAAGCAGCGGCCCAAGGCCGCCGCGCCGCCCGCGAAGGCGCAGCGGGCCGCCCGGGTGAACGTCACGCACGCGTGGATCAGGGGACGCATCCTGTACGTGCACGGCACCGTCAAGTGCAAGGCCAAGGGCCACCGGGGCAGGCTCGTCCTCATCGCCCAGCAGCCGGGCGGGCCGCACGTCGGGCCCAAGCCGCTCAAGTCGCCCGGCCGGACCGGGGTCCGCTGCGACGGCGACCGCCACCGCTGGAGCACCTGGCACTCGTCCCGCAGCCACGAGCACGCCAAGGGCAAGTGGCGCCGCGGCAAGCCCGTCCAGATCACCGGCGCCCTGGTCGGCCCCAAGCCGACCCTGAACGTCGACGACCGCGTCCGCCCGCGCTAGTCCACCGGGTGCGGCGCAGCGGCTGAACCGGCGGCGGCCGGGCCGACGTACTGACGGTGTCGGCCCGGTACGACGCACGGAGGACGCCCTGACTATCGACAGCCGGCCGGAGGCCGCGCCCGCCGAGGTGGACGGCGGCCTCCGGGACGACCAAGGCCAAGGCCCGGAAAAGCAAGGCCCAGAGAAGCAAGGCCCGGAGAAGGACGAGCGCGGGCCCGCGGAAGCGCGCGGCCGGGCCCGCCCATGGTGGCGGCGCGCCGCCGGTTGGGGCGTCGACTGCCTGGCCGCGGCGCTCGTCCTGTTCGTGCTGCTGGCACCGGTACGGATCGGCCGGCTGGAACCCGAGTGGTTCGCGCGGATCCCGGTGGAGGCGCTGATCGCCGCCTTCCTCGTGCTGGTGCTGCCGCGCCGGACGCGGCGGGCGTTCGTGCTCGCCTTCGGCGCGGGCCTCGGGGTGCTGGCGATACTCAAGGCGATGGACATGGGCTTCCACTACTTCCTCGCCCGCTCGTTCGATCCGGTCCTGGACGGGGTGTCGATCCGGGCCGGGGTGGAGTTCGTGGAGAGCACCCGGGGCCGCGCCTCGGCGCTCGGCGCCGTCGCGGGGGCCGTGCTGCTCGCCGTCGCCGTGATCGCGTCGACGACGCTGGCGGCGGTACGGCTGTCCCGGCTCCTGCGCCGCCACCGGACCGCGGCCGCCGGCGCGGTACCGGTGCTCACGGCGGTGTGGCTCGCCGCCACGGCGCTCGGCGCGCACCTGGTCCCGGGCGTGCCGCTGGCGTCCAAGGGATCGACCAAGGTCGCCTACCGGCACACCGTCCAGATCGGCGCGGGCCTGCACGACCGGCGGGCGTTCGCCGCGGAGGCGTCCGTCGACGCATACCGGGACGTGCCCGGCGACCGGCTGCTGACCGCGCTGCGCGGCAAGGACGTCCTGCTCGCGTTCGTCGAGAGCTACGGGCGGTCGGCCGTCGAGGACCCGGAGATGGCGCCGCGGGTGGGGGCGCTGCTCGCGGACGGCGACCGGCGGCTGAAGGCCAGGGGGTACGGCTCGCGCAGCGCGTTCCTCACCTCCTCGACGGCCGGCGGCGGCAGCTGGCTCGCGCACGCCACGCTGCTGTCGGGCCTGTGGATCGACAACGAGCAGCGCTACCGCAACCTCGTCGACAGCGACCGGCTCACCCTGAACCGCGCCTTCCGGCGCGCGGGCTGGCGGACGGTCGGCGTCATGCCCGGCGTCACCCGCGCCTGGCCGGAGGGGACGTTCTTCGGGTACGACCGCGTCTACACCGGCCGGGACCTGGGCTACCGCGGCCCGAAGTTCGGCTGGTCGACGATGCCCGACCAGTACACGCTGTCGGCCTTCGAGCGCCTGGAGCGCGGGCGGCGCGACCTCGGCCCGACGATGACCGAGATCCCGCTGCTGTCCAGCCACGCGTCCTGGGGCTCCATCCCCCGGTTCATCCCGTGGGACCAGGTCGGGGACGGCTCGGTCTACCGGAGCATGCCGGAGGCCCGGACCAGGCCGCCGTGGCCCGGCCCCGAGCGGATCCGCGGCGAGTACCGGCGCTCGATCGAGTACTCGGTGGGCACGCTGATCTCGTACGTGGAGAACCACGGCGACGACGACCTCGTCGTGGTGTTCCTCGGCGACCACCAGCCGCTGCCGAAGGTCGCCGGCGAGGGCTCCGGCCGGGACGTGCCGATCACCGTCGTCGCCCGCGACCGCGCCGTGCTGGACCGGATCTCCGGCTGGGGCTGGAACGAGGGCCTCAAGCCAGGGCCGCAGGCCCCGGTGTGGCGGATGAGCTCCTTCCGGGACCGCTTCCTGGCCGCGTTCAGCGAGCCCTGACGCCGGCCGTCCGCCGCGCGTACGGCCGCGTGGGCGGCCGGTTCCGGACAGATTCCGGCGGATCGCCGCGTTCGGCCTAGTGTTGATCACCGGGATCGGCGGAGCGGGAGGCGGTCTTCTGGCTACGGGCGGCTTCAGGAAGCCCACCACGAGCGGTTCCGCCGGGTTCCCCGGGCTTCGCGGCGTTCCGGCGCGCGTCCGGGCGCTGGCCGCGCTGGCCCTGCTGATGCCCGCCCTCCTGTACGCCGTCACCGGCGCCGCCGTCACGGACGCGCGGGAGGCGCTGCGCGCGGTCGGGCACGAGGAGGGCCCGACGGTGGCCACCATGGCCGACGTGCGGCTGGCGCTCGCCGACATGGACGCCGAGGTCGCCGCCGTCCTGCTGACCGGCCGCGAGAGCGGCTGGCTCTGCGATCCCGGCCAGGACTCCTCGTGCGTGCGCGAGCCGCCCCGCCACCGCTACGACATCCGCCGCGAGGACGCCCAGCGGGCCGTGCTCCAGGCGTCGCGGCTCGCGGGCGGCGATCCGGTACGGCTGCGCACCGTCCAGGCGGTGCTGGACGGCCTGCACCGCTACGAGCAGCACGTCCAGGCGGCGATGCGGGACGGCGCGCGCACGCGGCACGCCTACGGCCCCCTCCCGCCGGGCGCGCTGCGCGAGTACCGGGCGGCCCACGAGGTGATGGCGAAGGACCTCATGCCCAAGGCGGGCAACCTCGCCCTCGACTGGACGGCCGAGCTGGACACGGTGTACGAGGGCGAGCGTTCGGAGATCGGGGCGGGCCGGGCCGGCGTGCTGGCGCTCGGCGCGCTCGCGGTCGCCGTCCTGGTGCTGCTCCAGCTCTACCTCGGGGTGCGCTTCCGGCGCGTGCTCAACCTGGGCCTGGCGGGCGCGACGCTCGCGACACTGGCGCTCACCGCCGCGGGCGCGTCGCTGCTGGCGACGGAACGGGACCACCTGCGGGCGGCCAAGGAGGGCGGGGCCGATCCCGCGCTCGCGCTGGCGCGGGCGCAGGCGGACGCCAGGACGCTGCACGCCGACCGGAGCCGCTCCCTCTTCGATCCCGGACGCGCCGACCTGTACGGGCAGGCGTACCGGGAGAGGTCCCGGACGGTCCTCGCCGGTCCCGGGCTCCCGTCCGGGAAGAGGCTCCTCGACCATTACGCCGGGTACCCCGGGAACGCCGGCGCGGCCGCGGCCCGGGCGCAGGTCGATCCCGAGTGGCCGCAGCTGCCCCATCCGCTGTTCCGGGAGCACGAGCAGGCGCTCGACGGCCGGATCGGCCACCACCGGTACGTCACCGGCCGCGCCGTACGGGACGGGGAGCGCGCGCTGGCCGCGTGGGGGTGGATACGGCCGCTGTCGCTCCTGGCCATCGCCGCGCTCGTGATCGGCGGCGTCTGGCCGCGGCTCGCGGAGTACCGGTGAACCGGAAGAGAGGGAGGAGAGGGAAGGGAGGGAGGCCCGGCGTGCGCACCACCGCGAAGATCGCCGCCGTGCTCGCGGCCGCCGCCGTCCTCGTCGCCGCGGCCGTCGTCCTGCGCGCCGGGGCGGACGGCCGGGAGCCCTCGCTGATGGACGGGGAGCGGCTGGTCGTCGGGGTCGCCACCCGCATGCCGGAGCGGGGCCCGGGCTCCTGGCCGGGGGTACGGAACGCCCGGTTCGACGGCTTCGACACCGACGTCGCCACCTACCTCGCGGGCCGGCTCGGGTTCGGGCGCGACCGCGTCGCGTTCCGGCACTCCACCCGGGACGGCTGGGAGCGGGACCTCGCCGCGGGAACGGTCGACATAGTGGTCGGCGCGTACCCGATCGCGCCCGAGGGACGCCGCCGCGCCACGTACGCCGGGCCGTACCACGTCGTGCACGAGGACCTCCTCGTACGCGCGGGGGACGAGACGATCCGGAACGTGCGGGACCTGCGCGGCAAGCGGCTGTGCCAGGTGACGGGCGGCCCCGGCGCCGGCGCCGCGCGCCAGGTGGTCGAGGGCCTCGGGATCGCCGCCACGCCGGTGCCCGCCGGCACCTACCGCGACTGCGTCGAGGCCCTCACCCGGAACCGCGTCGACGCCGTGACCGGCGACGACGTGCTGCTCGCCCGCCTCGCCGCCACCACCGGGGACGGGGGCGCCGTGCCGCTGAACGCGCCGTTCGCCGCGGAACGTCAAGGCATCGGCCTCCGCGAGGGCGACGTGCGGGCCTGCCTGGCGGTCAACCGGCACATCACGGAGATGTACCAGAGCGGCGCCGCGGAGACGCTGCTCCAGGAGTGGTACGGGACGGCGCGGCTGGACGTGACCACGACCGTCCCGGCCTTCGAAGGCTGCTGAGGACGGGGGGGGGGCGGCTAGGGGGTTCCGCCCAGGAAGATCTCCAGGGCGCGGTCGTCGGCGTCCGGCCCGGCGGGCGGGTCGCCGTCGTCGCCGTCCGCCAGGAGGTAGCCGCCGATCCACGAGCGGAGCATCAGCCGGGCGCGGAGGCGGGCGTCGGCCGGGGCGAAGCCGAGCCCGTCCAGGCAGGCGGTGATGTGCCCGAGCAGCGCCCGGTCGGCGTGCCGCACCGCCTCCGCCGCGGCCGCGTCGTGCCGCGCCCACAGCCGCATCGCCCGGTCGACCGGCGCGACGTCCCGGCCGAGCGCCTGGATGCGGCGCAGCCGCTCGCGCGGGTCGCCGGTGCTGCCGAGCGCGAGCTCCAGCATCTCGTCGGTCCGCTCGTGCGCCCACCGGTCCAGCAGCGCCGCCATCAGCTCCGGCCGGTCCTTGAAATGCCAGTAGAAGCTGCCCTTGGTGACGCCCAGCCGGGCCGCCAGCGCGTTGATGCCCACGCCGCGCTCGCCGGCCCGCGCCAGCTCCTGGTACGCCGCCTCGATCCAGTCGCGCCGGCTGACCTTCGTACGGGCCGTCATCGCGCTCCTCACACGTCCTTCGGACTTCAGACCAGCGTCATCGGGTCGGGGTCGATCCCCATCTCGATCCTGCCGTAGAGGGCGTAGGTCGCGTCCGGGTCGAACACCACATGTGAGGAGATCGTGTTCACATCGCGCTGGGCCCGCTGGAACGGCGACTCGCTGAACTGGGCGCTCGCCCCGGCCGCCGAGCACAGCTCGTTCACCACCGCGCGGGCCGTCCCGGCGACGTGGGCCGCGACCAGCCGCGCCTTGGCCCGCTCGCGGATCCCGTAGCCCTCGCCCGACTCGTACGCCGTGCTCAGGTCGCGGATCGCCTCGTCCAGCAGCAGCCGGGCGGCGGCCAGTTCGGCGGTCGCCCTGGCCAGCCTGATCTGGCCGCTCATGAGGTCGCGCTGCTTGGCGCCGCTGTAGGCCATCACCCGGGTCCGCATGCGGTCGGCGAAACGGGCGAGCACCCCTTCGGCCACTCCCAGTACGGGCGCGGCCCCGGTCAGCGCGAACACCGGGACGAGCGGGATCCGGTAGAGGGAGCCCGAGTTGACCTCCGCCCCCGGCGAGCGGCCCTCGGTGAGGTCGGCCAGCGGCACCGAGCGGTGGGCGGGCACGAAGACGTCCGGCACCTCGATGTCGTTGCTGCCGGTGCCGCGCATGCCGCTGGTGTGCCAGACGTCGTGCACGTTCACGTCCGCGCGCGGCAGCAGGAACAGCCGCGGCTCGATCCCGCCGTCCACGGTGACGAGGGCCATCACCATCACGTGGTCGGCGTGCATCACGCCGCTCCCCCACGACCAGCGCCCGGTGACCCGGTGGCCGCCGTCCGCCGGCTCGGCCGTGCCGGTCGGCGCCAGCGTGCAGGGGATCAGCCCGTACGGGCGGTCCTTCCACACCTCCCGCTGCGCCTCCTCCGGGAAGAGGGCGAGGATCCAGTTGTGCAGCGTGTAGATGACCGACAGCCAGCCGGTCGACGCGCAGCCCGTCCCGATCTCGCGGCAGGCCGCGACCATGGGCTCCAGCCCGAGCCCGGCGCCGCCGAAGCGCTCCGGGACGAGCATGCCGAACAGCCCGGCGTCCGCCAGGTCGGCGATGGTCTCGTCGGGCAGGCGGCGCGCCTCTTCGGCCGCGCGGGCGCGCTCCGCCAGGACGGGGGCAAGTTCCCGCACGCGGCGGACGATCTCATCTCCATACTCCATAGTACGGAGACCGTACCCCCAAGTATGGATGATGTCCACGGGGCGGGAGCGGCGAATTGTCGGTCCCGGCCGCTACCGTCGTCGAACGCGCCGGAAAAGAGGAGACGGTAGCCACCATGACCCCCGCGCTGATCGGACGGGACCACCCCGCCGCGGTGCTGGACGCCGCGGTCGATCGGACGCTCACCAGCCACGGCGGCCTCGCGCTGGTGGTCGGCGAGGCCGGGATCGGCAAGACGGCCCTCGTCACCGCGGCCGCGCGGCGCGCCCGCGAGCAGGGCGCCCTCGTCCTCGGCGGCGCCTGCTGGGACCAGGCCGCCGCCCCCGGCTACTGGCCCTGGACCCAGGTGATCCGCGCGCTGCGCCGCGGCACCGCCCCCGAGGAGTGGTCCGCCCTCCAGGCGGCGGCCGGCGAAGAGCTGGCCATCCTCCTCGGCGAGCCCCCCGCCTCCGACGGCGCGGGCGGCGCGGGCGGCGCGGGCGGCCACCCCGGCGACGCGAGTCCCGGGACCGGGGAGTTCCGGCTGTACGACGCCGTGACCACCGCGCTGGTGACGGCCTCGCAGCGGGTGCCCGTGGTGGTCGTCCTCGACGACCTCCACTGGGCCGACGCCGCGTCCGTGCGGCTGCTGGAGTTCGCGGCACGGCACACCTGGTTCGAGCGGCTGCTGCTGATCGGCACCTACCGCGACGCCGAGGTCGAGTCCGCCGACCATCCGCTGCGGCCCACGCTCGCCGCGCTGGCGGCCAAGGCCACCACGGTGCCGCTGGCGGGGCTCGGCCCGGCCGAGGCCGGGCTGCTGATGAGCCGCACGGTCGGCCGCGAGCCCGATCCCGAGCTGGTCGCCGAGGTGCACCGGCGGACCGGCGGCAACCCGTTCTTCGTCGAGCAGACCGCCCGGCTCTGGCACGGCGGCGGCACGGCCACCGCGATCGCGCCGGGCGTGCGCGACGCCGTGCGGCGCCGGCTGTCGCTGCTGGCCCCGCCGGTCGCGGAGCTGCTGACCTCGGCGGCCGTGCTCGGCCGGCGGTTCCACCGCCGGGTGCTCGCGGCCACCGCCGGGGTCCCGGTGCCGCACGTCGACCGCCTGCTCGACCAGGCCGTCGCCGCCCGGCTGGTGACCGCGCTGGGCGGCGGCCGGTTCGCGTTCGCCCACGACCTGGTCAGGGAGACGCTGTACGGCGCGCTCGGCGAGGACGCGGCCCGGTCCGCGCACGCCGCCGTCGTGCGGGCCATCGACCGCTCGCCCCCGCTCGCCGAACGGATGCTGCCCGCCGAGGCGGCCCGGCACGCCCACCTCGCCGGCGACCGGATCGACCCGATGCGGGCGGTCGCGCTGCTCAAGGCCGCCGCGTCGCACGCCTCGTTCCGGCTGTCGCTGGACGAGGCGGCCGGGCACCTGCGCCGCGCCCTGGAGCGCGTCCCGCCCGACCGGGTCGGCGACCGCGTCCTGCTCGCCGTCGAACTCGGCGGCACGCTCACCCACAGCGGCGATCCCGACGTCGTCCGGGACGCCTTCGACCTCGCCGTCGGGCTGGCCCGCGAGGCCGGCGACCCCGAGCTGCTCGCCCGGGTCGCGCTCGCCATGTACCGCCACGAGCGCGACCACAGCGGCGTCCTGCTGGAGGAGGCGTACCGGCGGCTGGTCTCCGACGGCCCGCCGCCGCCCCGCATGCACATCGCCCAGGAGCTGGCGGCCCGGCTCGCCGGCATGGCCAGGGCCGACGGCGACGACGAGGCGCTGTCGTTCGGGCTCTGGGCCCGCCACGACTCCCTGCTCGGCCTCGGCACCGCCGTCGAGCGCGAGGCGCTGACGATCGAGCTGGCCGAGCTCGCCCGCCGCTCCGGCGACCGCACCACGGCCGGGTTCGCCACCTCGTTCCGCTGGGTGGCCCTGCTGGAGCAGGGCGACCCGCGCTACCTCGACGCCTACCACGAGTTCCTCGGCATGAACGGAGGTGAGGAGTCCACGATCTGGAGCATGTCGGCCCTGGTCGACCAGAGCATCATCAACACCCTGCTGGGCGACTTCGCCACCGCCGGCGCCCAGATCGACACCGTCCTCGCCGGCGACGGCGCCACGCACGACTTCGGCTACATGGCCGTCCACCTGCGGTGGGCGCTGGAGACGCTGCGGGGCAGGTTCGACGAGGCGGCCGCCCTCCAGGACACCGTCCGCGCGCAGGGCCACCCCCACGCCGCGCTGCTGGAGGGCATCGTCGCCGTGGAGAGCGGCGACGATGCCGCCGCGCTCGCCCACCTCGCGGCCGCCCCGGAGCGGCAACCGCGGGCGATCGAGCCGCTGTGGCTGCGCTTCCTGGCCCAGACCGCCGCCGCGTCCCGCGACCCGGCCCGCTGCGAGCGCGCCCGCGCCGAGCTCCGGCCGTACCGCGGGCTGTGGGCGGTCGCCCTGTACGGCTGCGACGTCAGCGGCCCGATCGACCTGTGGCTGGGCGTCGTCGACGCCGCCGAGGAGCGCTGGGACGCGGCCGTCGACCATCTGACCCGCGCGTACCGGTCCGCCGACCGGCTGCGGGCCCGGCCCTGGTCGGTACGGGCCCGGACGGTCCTCGGCGAGGCGCTAGCCGGCCGCGGCGACCGCGACACCGCCCGCGCCCTGCTGTCCCGTACGGCCACCGAGGCCGAGGGCCTGGACATGCCGCACATCGCCGCCCGCGCCCGCCGCGCCCTCGCCGGCCTCGGCGAGGCCGGCGGGCCGGCCGGGGCGCCGTGCGAGGACGCCTTCCGCTTCGACGGCGAGGTCTGGACGCTGGCCTTCGCCGGCCGCACGATCCACATGCCCGACGCCAAGGGCCTGCGCGACCTGCGCGAGCTCCTCGCCAACCCCGGCGCCCCGATCCCGGCCGCCGCCCTGCTGTCCCCCGACGGCGCCCTCGCGGCGGCCGCCGGCCGGCTGGGCAGCGACCCCGTCCTCGACGAGGAGGCCAAGGCCCGCTACAAGGAGCGCCTCCGCCGCCTCGACGAGGAGATCGACCGTGCCGCGGCGGCCGGCGACGACGACCGCGCCGCCCGGTACGACCGCGAACGCGCCGCCCTGCTGGCGGAGCTGCGCGCCGCCGCCGGCCTCGCGGGCCGCGACCGCCGCCTGGGCGACGAGGCCGAACGCGCCCGCAAGACCGTCACCGCCCGCATCCGCGACACCCTCCGCAAGCTCGACGACCGCCACCCCGCCCTGGCGGCCCACCTCCGCGCCACCGTCTCCACCGGCACCACCTGCTCATACACGCCGGAGGACCCGGCCCAGAGCTGGCGGCTCTGAGCCGCCGGCTCCGGGCCGGGTCCCCGCGCCGTCAGGCGGTCACTTGCGGTTGTAGAGCCACATCGTCAGGGAGCCGAAGACGACGATGAACGCGGCCGCCCAGGAGGTGACCCAGACCAGCTCGGTGCCGGCGGCGGAGCCGTCCATCAGGGCGCGGACGGCGGCGACCAGGTGGGTGATCGGGTTGACGTCCACGAAGACCTGGAGCCAGCCGGGCATGGTCTCGGGGCGGACGAGGATGTTGCTGAGGAAGGTCACCGGGAAGAGCACCATCATGCTGGCGCCCATGACGGCCTTCTCCGAGCGCATCAGCAGGCCGAACATCGTCCAGACCCAGGAGAAGGCGAACGAGAACGCGACCAGCACGGCGATCCCGGCCAGCACGCCCGCCGGGCCGCCGTCCGGGCGGAAGCCCAGGATCAGGCCGAGGACGAGGATGACCGCCGAGGCCGAGGCGTACCGGAACATGTCGCCGAGCAGGTAGCCGACCATGGGGGCCGGGCGCCACATCGGCAGCGTGCGGAAGCGGTCGAAGACGCCCTTCTCGATGTCGGTGTTGACCGAGACGCCGGTGTACATCGTGGTCATGATGACGCTCATCACCATGATGCCCGGCAGCAGGTACTGCAGGTAGTCGGTCACCGAGCCGGCCAGCGCGCCGCCGAACAGGTACGTGAACATCAGCGTCATGATCACGGGGAAGACCGTGACGTCGAACAGCTGCTCGGGCACGTGCTTGATCTTGAGCATCGCGCGCCAGCCGAACGTCATCGACGCCGACAGCGCGCTGGGGCGCTTGGGCCGTTCGGTGCGGGTCAGCACCGCCCCGATCACCTCGGCCGAGGGGACGTAGGCGCCGGGGGCCTCCTGCGTGGTGGTCGTCATGCCGCCACCTCCTTGTCGTCTTCGGCCGGGTGGCCGGTCAGGGTCAGGAAGACCTCGTCCAGGCTGGGCTGGCCGAGGGAGAAGTCGTCGACGGTGATGCCGGCCGCGGCCAGCTCGGCCAGGGCGCGGGACGCCTGCTCGGCGGCGCCGCGCTCGGTGCTCTCGGTCGTGAGCCGGGCGGTAAGCGCGACCGGGTCGGCCTCCATCGCGACGGGCGCGTCGAGGACGCGGACGAGGAGCTCGCGGGCCTCGGTGCGGCGGCCGGCGTCGCGCAGCCGCAGGTGCACCGAGCCGGCGCCCACGGACGACTTCAGCTCGCCCGGGGTGCCCTCGGCGATCACCTTGCCGTGGTCGATGACCGCGATCCGGCCCGCGAGCCGGTCGGCCTCCTCCAGGTACTGCGTGGTCAGCATGACGGTGGTGCCCTGGGCGACGACGACCCGGACGATCTCCCAGACCTGGTTGCGGCTGCGCGGGTCGAGCCCGGTGGTGGGCTCGTCCAGGAACAGCAGGTCGGGGGTGTTGAGGATGCTGGCCGCGATGTCGATCCGGCGGCGCATGCCGCCGGAGTAGTTCTTGACCTGGCGGCCGGCCGCGTCGGTCAGCCCGAACGCCTCCAGCAGCCGGGCCGCGCGCTCGCGGGCGGCGGGCTTGCCGTAGCCGATCAGCCGGGCGAGCAGAATGAGGTTCTCGGTGCCGGTGAGGTCCTCGTCGACCGACGCGTACTGGCCGGTCAGGCTGACCCGGGTGCGGACGGCGTCCGGCTCGCGGCGCACGTCGTGCCCGAAGACGCGGGCCTCGCCGGCGTCGGGGCGCAGCAGGGTGGACAGCACCCGCACCGCGGTGGTCTTGCCCGCGCCGTTGGGCCCGAGGACCCCGTAGACCGTGCCGCGCGGCACGGTGAGGTCGAGCCCGTCCAGCGCCCGGGTCTTGCCGAACGTCTTGACGACGCCCGATGTCTCGATGGCCGGTTCTTCACTCATATCGCTGTCCTTTCAGGAGACGTACGGGCGGACCGCCCGGGCTTCGCGCGTGGCCAGCGCCCACCAGGTCAGCTGGTCGAGCATCGCCTCGGCCGCGCGCGCCGGGCCGTCCCCGCCGGTGCCGCCGCCGAGCAGGTCGAGGTTGACGCGGCCCCGCACCGGGACCATGTGCAGTTCCGTGCAGATCGTCCGGAGATGCTCGATCGCGTAAAGCCCCTCGGATCCGTGCCCGTACGCCACGAATCCGACGGGTTTGGCCTGCCACTCGTCGTAGGCGTAGTCGATCGCCTGCTTGAGGGGCGCCGGGAAGCTGTGGTTGTACTCGGGAGTGACGATCACGAACGCGTCGGCCCGGTCGACCCGGGCCGTGAACGCGGCCACGCCGGGCGTGACCTCGCACTCGTAGCGGGCCGGCAGGTCGAACGCGGCCAGGTCGACCACGTCCACGTCCATGCCGTCCCGGCCGCGCGCGAGGGCGAGGAACCAGCGCGCGACGTCCTCGCCCGCGCGGCCCTCCCGGGTGCTGCCGATGATCACCGCTACCCGTACCGGCCCGCCCATCGTCCACCTCCCGCGTCCTTTATCCCTAAGGCGCGAGATCTACCGCTAGATGTGATCTAGCGGTGGAACGCCGGAAGGCCGGACCCGGTCTCGCGGGTCCGGCCTTCCGGCGGATCTGGACGGTCAGCGCCGGGCGGCGCCGCTCCAGAAGCGGTACGAGTGGTCCTCGACGAAGCCGGCGCGCTTCCAGGCGCCGCGGGTCAGGGACTGGATGTGCCAGCCGGCCTGGCCGCGCCGGTCGCTCAGCCGGGGCCAGGCGGCCTCGCCGCCGCCGTTCGGGTCGCCGGTGGCGGCGAAGCGGACCCAGGCGCCGATCATCCGGTCGCCGAGGGCGGCCTGCGCGGGCGTCAGCCTGTCGAACAGCGCGAGGTCGAACATGTACGGCAGCTCGGCCATGTGCTGGGAGGCGGCCGGGAAGCTCGGCTGTGGGTAGCCCGCGTACCAGGGGGTGTCCTGCTCGGTGAACTCGTACATCCGGGTCGGCGTCCAGCGCGACAGCGTGCGGGCGGTGTCCAGGGTCGGCGCCGACCAGGTCGCGTCGGTCTTCACCTTCGCCAGCGTCCGCCCGGGGGAGGCGCCGAGCGGGTAGCGCTTCAGCACGGCGTCGGCCTTCGCCTCGAACTGCCGCCGGACGGCCGGCTCGTACGCCTCGGCGGCCATCGGCCTGCCGGTCGCCAGTTCCTCGCCGAGGACCATGCCGTTCTCCTCGTCGTGGTTGACGCCGATCAGGACGGGCACCCGGTTGAACCGGCCGGTACGGAGGGCCTCGTCGACCGGGAGCGGCAGCGACGGGGTGCCGCTGACCGGGCGCGGCTCCCGCTTGGTGCCGTACTCCTCCAGCAGCTTCTCGATGTCGGCCGCGCGCAGGCAGGCGGCCACGTCGGCGGCGTCCTCGCAGCCCACCTCGCGGATCACCGTCTCGCTGTCGTCGATCGCCTCGGCCCGGGTACGGGAGGCGCCGCCCGGCGTGCCGCACGGCGCGCTCTGCACGATCGCCCGCTGGAACAGGCCCGCCGACGCGGGCGAGGCGAGGTGCCCGCAGACGCTGAAGCCGCCGCCCGACTCCCCCATGATCGTCACGTTGCGCGGGTCGCCGCCGAACGCCCCGATGTTCTGGCGCACCCAGCGCAGCGCGGCGCGCTGGTCGTCCAGCGCCAGGCCGCCCGACTCCTTCAGCGAGGGGTGGGTCAGGAAGCCGGTGACGCCCAGCCGGTAGTTCATCGACACCACGACGGCACCGCCCGCCGCCAGCCGGTCGGGGCCGTACAGGTCGCCCATCCCGAACATCATGCTGCCGCCGTGGATGAACACGATCACCGGCAGCCTCCCGCGCTTGCCGGCGGGCGCGGTCACGTTGACGTTCAGGCAGTCCTCGTCGGTGCTGGCCTTGCCGATCGGGTAGCCGGCCGGCTGCGCGCACACCTTGCCGGGCTCGGTGGCGTCCCGTACTCCGGTCCACGCGGGGACCGGGCGCGGGGCGGCGAAGCGGGCGGCCGCGGCGTACGGGATGCCCTGGAACGACCGCACCTTCGGGCCCGCCTCACCGCGTACCGCGCCCTGCGCGGTGACCACGACCGCCGGGTCGGGGTCGGGGGCGGCCTGGGCGGCGGCGGCCGGTACGAGCGTGCCGAGCAGCGCGAGCCCGAGGCCCAGCGGCGCGATCTTCTTCATGTCCTGCTCCTCGTCGGTCGGGCGATGGCAGAACCGTAGCCGGGATTTGGGCGAACGTGCAAGGCGATCGCGCAAGACGACCGCGCAAGACGATCGCCTAAGGCGTTCGCGCCAGCCGCTTGGTAGGGTGCCGCGCATGGGGAACCGCGAGGATCTGCTCGCCGGCGCCAAGCGGTGCCTGCGCGAGAAGGGCTACGACCGCACGAGCGTCCGCGACATCGCCACCGCCGCCGGGGTGAGCATGGCCGCGATCGGCTACCACTACGGGTCGCGGGAGGCGCTGCTCAGCCAGGCGCTGTTCGCCCTCCTGGACGAGTGGGGCGACGGCCTCGGCCGCGCGCTCGCGCCCGGCGCGGGCGACGACGCCGCGCGCGGCTTCGAGCGCATGTGGGACGGCCTGGTCGAGCAGTTCCGGGAGCATCCGGACCTGTGGCTGGCCACGGTGGAGCTGTTCATGCAGGCGCAGCGGCAGCCGGAGCTGCGCGAGCAGCTGGCGGGCGGCGTCGAGCAGGGCTGGCGGGGCATGGCCGCGATGCTGGAGAGCGTCCCTGAGGACGCCGTCTCCGACCGCTCCGCCCGCACCCTCGGGATGATCCAGACGGCGCTGATGACCGGCGTGATGGTTCAGTCCCTCAGCGCGCCGCCCGGCCAGGCGCCCACCGCGGCCGAGGTGCTGGCCGGCCTGCGCGCCCTGGCGAAGATCGCCGATCCCGGGTAACCCGCCCGCGCCCCGGCCCTAGCATGATCCCTTGGCTTTCTCTCCGGGGGTGGACGACGCGCATGGAAGAGCTGCGGCCGCACGACCCGCGCCAGGTCGGCCCGTACCGGCTGCGCGGCCGGCTCGGCGCCGGCGGGATGGGCGAGGTCTTCCTGGCCGGCTCGCCCGGCGGCCGCGAGGTGGTGGTGAAGGTCGTCCGGAGCGAGCTGGCCGGCAGCCCGAAGGCGCGCCGCCGGTTCGCCCGCGAGGTCGCGGCCGCGCAGCGCGTCGGCGGCTACCACACCGCGCAGGTCGTGGCGGCGGACCCGGACGCCGACCCCCCGTGGATGGTCACCGAGTACATCCCCGGGCCGTCCCTCCAGCAGCTGGTGAAGGAGGTCGGGGCGTTCTCCGCGGAGAACGTGCGCGCGCTGGCGGCGCAGCTCAGCGAGGGCGTGGCCGCCATCCACGCCTGCGGGCTGGTGCACCGCGACCTGAAGCCCGGCAACGTGATCATGGCGGCCGGCGGGGCCCGGATCATCGACTTCGGCATCGCCCGAATGGACGGCGCCAGCGTGCTGACCGAGGACGGCGCGGTGGTGGGGACGTACGCGTTCATGTCGCCCGAGCAGGTCAGCTCGGGCGACGTGGGCCCGGCCAGCGACATCTTCTCGCTGGGCGCGGTGCTCGCGTACGCCGCCACCGGCCGCAGCCCGTTCGCCGCCGGCACGCTCCCGGCGACCGTCCTGCGGATCGTCAACGCCGAACCCGACCTCGGCACGGTCACCGGCGGCCTCCGCGGCCTCATCGCCGCCTGCCTGGCCAAGGATCCCGCCGCCCGCCCGACCGCCGCGGCCATCCTCGCCGGCCTGTCCGGCGGCGCCCCCGAGTCCGCCTTCCCCGTCCCGCCCGCCGCCTCGCCCGCCACGGGGCCGCGCGGCGGCGCCCCGGTGAGCACCTCGCCGGTCGCGGACGGCCCGGCGGCCGGCACCTCGCTCACCCGCCGGCGGTTGCTGCTGGGCGGCCTCGCGGCCGCCGGCGCGGGCGCGGTGGCCGTTCCCGCGGTGATCATCGCGACCCGCGACTCCGGGGCGAAGGCGGCGCCGCGGCGGCCCTCGGCCTCGCCGCCCAGGCCCGTCCACGCGGGGGTGCTCACGGGCCACGGCGCCGGGGTGAGCCGCGTGACGTTCACCCCGGACGGCGCGACGCTGCTCAGCGGCGGCGTCAACGGCCCCATCATGCTGTGGGACACGGCCACGGGCCGGCGGATCCGCACGCTCGAAGGGCACACCTATCCCGTGGTGGCGATGGAGCTCACCCGCGGCGGCAGGACCCTGGTGTCCGGCGCCGAGATCGTCCGCGTGTGGGACATGGCGGCGGGCCGCGAGACGGGCAGCATCGCCACCCAGGGACGCGACCGCAGCGGATTCGACTCCGCGCTCGTCACCCTGGCCGCCACCCCCGACGGGCGCTACCTGGCCACGGACGGCCCGGACGGGAGCGCGCTGCTCTGGGACATCGCCACGGGCAGGACCGTCCGGTCGTTCGCCGGGAACGCCGCCAACTCGCTCGCCTTCACCTCAGACGGCCGCGCGCTGGCGGGCGGCGGCGAGAGCATCCGGCTCTGGGACGTCGCCACGGGACGGGCCCTGCGGACGTTCCCCGGCATGCGCGGCGCCGTGCACCTCATCGCGCTCTCGCCCGACGGCCGCTTCCTCGCCGCGAGCGGCGCCGAGGGGCCGCCGGCGCTGTGGGAGTTCGCGACCGGGAGGAAGGTCCGCGAGTTCACCGGGATGGGCAACTCGTCGGGGCCGATCGCGTTCAGCCGCGACGCCCGGCTGCTGGCGACCGCGCCCGGCGAGGAGGGCCACGGCCCCGAGGAGATCACGCTGTGGAACGTCGCCACCGGCGAGGTCGACCGCACGCTGAACGGGCACACGGGCGCGGTCGCCGCGCTGGCCTTCCACCCCGGCGGCACGGCGCTGGCCAGCGCGAGCGGGGACCGTACCGTCCGGCTCTGGAAGCTGACCTAGCGCCCGTCCGGCTCCGTGAACCCGGCTTCGGCGGACTCGGGCCCGGCGGGCTCGGCTCCGGCGGCCGTCGCCCGGGCGTGGACGCGGCGCAGCCGGTCGAGCTCGCGCCGGTCGCGCTTGGTCGGGCGGCCCGCGCCGCGCTCCCGGCGGGCCACCGGCATCAGCGCCTCGCGCGGCGGTGGCGGCGGGCTCTTGTCGAGCAGGCACTCGGCGGCGGCGGGCGCCCCGACCCGCTTGCGCACGATCTTCCGCACGACGACGATCCGCTCCCGCCCGTCGAGCCGCACCCGCACCTCGTCACCGGGCCGCACCGTCGCGGCGGGCTTGACCCGGACGTCGTTCACCCGGACGTGGCCGCCGCGGCAGGCGTCGGTCGCCATCGAGCGCGTCTTGACCAGCCGCACGGACCAGATCCACAGATCGACCCGTACCGATTCGCCCTCACCAGCCATGCACGCACTCTATGGCGCGTCCCGGAACTTGCGGAAACACCGCCGGACCGAGACACCGGCGCGACCCGCGGCCCGCACGCTGGACCGGGACGGCGGTCGGCGGCGGAGGGGGCTCGGATGTCCGTACGGCGGTGGATCTCGGCGGGTCTGGCGACCCTCGCGCTGCTCGCGCCGGCCTCGTGCGGGGCGGCGCCCGAGCCGCGGAAACCGGGGGCCTGGGTGCACATCGCCCTGCTGCCGAACGGGGACGCGCAGCTCGACCTGTTCGCGTCGGGACGGCGGATCCGCACGGACGCCGACGTGGTGGCGCTGGCGCGGCGGGTCGCCGGGGAGGCGTTCCCGGAGGCGGCGGGGTTCCGGGTGCGCATGGCGAGCAGCCACGGGCGGCCGTTCGCGCGGGCGGACGTCGCCGGCGCGTACCGTCCGGGCCGTACGGCGTCGCTGCGGATCGCGACCGCCGGGGCGTGGCGGCACATCAGCGCGCAGGGGTTCGAGCAAGCGGGGCTGCGCCTCTACCTGCCGGCGGTCCCGGCCGCCGTGGAGGCGGCGCCGCACGACCCGGACTCGGAGAGGCTCGGCTGGCGGCTGCGGAAGGACCGGCCGGCGCCCGAACTGGAGATCGTCATGAGGCCGGAGCCCGCCCGCTGGTACGGGGCGATGGCGCTTCCCGTGGCGGGCGCGGCCGGCGTGGCGCTGGCGTTCTTCGCGCGGCGGCGGCTGGTCGCGGTGCCGGCGGCCGGGACGGCGGTCGCCGGGGCCGCCGCGGCGATCGCGTTCTCGGCGGGGCGGCAGGGCGAGAACCTCGGCGTGGCGGGCCTGCTGGACGGCCGGGCGCTCGATCTGGCCACCGTCGCGCCGCTGGCGGCGGTCCCCCTCGGGCTGCCCGCCGTACTGCTCCTGGGGACGATGGCCGTCCGCGCGGCCCGCGGGCCGGGCCCGTCCCGGCATCCCGAGACGCGCCCGCAGGAGTCCGGCGCCTTCTGGTGAGGAACCCGCAGGTCAGCACAGGAACCTGCCGGTGGGTCCTGGAGGGCCGGCCGGAGACGGAACGCACGTACACGAGGGATGACGAGCGACTTCTTCAAGCTGGAGAACCCGGCCCGCAGCGGCTAGCCGCGGGCCGGGTTCTCCGGTCGCGAGGACCTGCGGCGCGGTCACCTTGATCCGGGTGCGTGCGGTGGCCTCGTTCCCGATGGCCTGACGCCCGAACCGGGCATGAGCGGCATAGCGATCACGTTCGGGAATCGTGTCGTTCCGCTGCGTGACGGGGCGATCTCTGCGCAGGATGGGGGCATGAGCTTCCCGTTGACGCACGGGTACGACCACATCAACGTCGTCGCCGAACTCGACCCCGTCGCGGCCGTCCGCGACGGGGAGCTGGGCGACCGGATGCGCGAATTCCCCAAGCTGTTCCCGGCCGGCTCCCCCGACTTCGGGCTGGCGGTGCAGGACGAGGAGGGCTGGCGCATCGAATGCGCGGGCGATCTCGACCCCGCGGCCGCCCGCTACACGCTGGGGCACCGGCTGCGGATGCTCGCGCGGGACGACCCCGGCGAAGCCCCGGCCATGCTGGCGGCGGCCGGCCGGCTGGACCCGGAGGAGGGCGAGCAGCTCGCCAAGGACGAGTGGGAGATCGGCGACCGCCGCTACCGGGTGATCCGGATCGAGAAGTTCACGCTGATCGGGAACGGGCTGATGGAGCCGCCCCGCTCGACCGACGCCCTCCACTGCGCCCGGGACGCCCTGGACGGCCTCGCCGTCGACCCGCTGGCCCCCGCGGGGCTGTGGGAGGCGCAGCTGCGGCTCAACCTGTCCGGGCACCTGCCGATCCCCGGCACCGTCCCGGACATCGTCCGGACCGAGGCGCTGCACGCGGTCCGCACGCATCCCGGCGTGGTGCTGCTGCCGCCCACGTTCACGGTGGTGGAGGTCGAGGACGGCCGCTGGGAGCCGCTGACCGGCGGCGACGACCCCCTCCAGGCGCGCGACCGGCTGGCGGGCTACTTCACCGGGCTGCTCCCCCGGCTGCGCGAGTTCCACGGCGACCCGGCCGCGCCCGCCGAGATCGCCGAGTGGGAGGCGGCCGCCGGCGAGATCCTGGCGTCGGCGGGGCCCGTGTACACGGCGCTGGGCCGGACGTTCCGGACCGTCCGGGTGTCGCGGATGCTGCGGCTCGGGCGGGACGGCCCGGAGGCGCCCCGCCCGTCCGACCAGGAGCGGTACGGGCTCGCCGGGACGTCCGGCTGACCGTCGCCCCGCCGGCGGCTCAGCGCGGCGGGATCGCGTGGTTGGCGTGGAACAGGACGCCGCCGTCGTACCGGGCCTTGAGCTCGGTGAGCCGCCGGTAGTCGCCGGGCGCGTACGCGGTGCGCACCTGGTCCTCGTCCAGCGGGCCGAACGCGAAGTTCAGCGACCGGCCGAGCGCCGCGTCCTCGAACGGCGCGAGCGCCTCGCGGTGCAGGTCCCGTGCCGTGCGCTCCTCGCCCGGCTCGACCGGCGAGAGCACCGACACCAGGTACGCGGCGTCCCGGTGGCCGACCGGGCCGGGGTCCGCCGGCGGGCGGGCGAGCGCGCCGCCGAGATGCCGCAGCCCGACCACGCACATCACCGGCGCGGACGGGCCCGCCGCCTTCACCAGCCCCGCCAGTGCCGCCGGGGACAGGCCGGTCACCAGGCGGTTGTCCGACCGGTACGCGTGCGGCCGGACGGGCTCCTCGAACGCCTCGCCTGCCTCGGCGAGCGGCCGCTCGCGCAGCGAGTCGCGCATCAGCGGCCCGAGCGCGCGCAGCGGCTCCACCAGCCGTTCCCCGTCCTCGGGCGTGCCGAGGTGGAAGATCTGGATCTGGGCGACGTGCCGGCCCCGCAGCGGTTCCGGGATCATCGGCAGGTGCGGGTAGACCAGCATGGCCACGCCCGAGGTCGTCTCCTCCGGGACGGTGGCCGTCCAGCGCCGCCAGCCGTCCAGCACGTCGGGGACCTGCCCGACGTCGAAGTGGAGGACGCCGGCGTAGACGCTCTCGACCGGGAACAGGCCGATCTCGACGCCGGTGACGGCGCCGAAGTTCCCGCCGCCGCCGCGCAGCGCCCAGAACAGGTCGGGGTCGCTCTCCGCCGTCACCTCGCGGAGCCTCCCGTCGGCCGTGACGATCTCGAAGCGGCGCACGTGGTCGGCGGCGAACCCGTGCCGGCGGGCGAGCAGGCCCACGCCGCCGCCGAGCGTGTACGACACCGCGCCCACGCTGGGCGCGCTGCCGGCCGGCGGCGCCAGCCCGTGCGGGGCGGCCGCCGCGACGACCTGCTCCCATTTGGCGCCGGCCTCGATCCACGCCGTGCGCGCCGCCGGGTCCACCCGCACCCCGGACATCCGGCCGGTGGTGATCAGTACGCCGCCCTCCAGCGCGCCGGCCAGCCCGTGCCCGCTCGCCTGCACCGCGACCTTCAGCCCGTTCCCGGCCGCGTACGCGACCGCCGCCCGCACGTCCTCGGCGCTCGTCGCGCCCACGATCACCGCCGCGCGGTGCGGTGACAGGAGCTGGTAGCCGGTCCTCTCCTCGTCGTATCCGCCGTCCTCCGGCCGGAAGACGGGCCCGTCCACGGAAAGCGCGTTGCTCTGCTCGTTCATGGGGCCCACGCTAGGGACCGTTCCGGACACAACTTGTCCGCAAGCGTGGCAATCTTGGTCGTGTGAGCGACCGCACCCCCCGGGACATGCCGGGACGCATGCTGCGCCTGCTGTCCCTGCTGCAGAGCCGGCGCGAATGGTCCGGCGCCGAGCTCGCCGAACGCCTCGGCGTCACCGACCGCACCGTCCGCCGCGACATCGACCGGCTGCGCGCCCTGGACTACCCGGTCGAGGGCGTCACCGGCACCGCCGGCGGCTACCGGCTGGTCTCCGGCCGCGACCTGCCGCCCCTCCTGCTGGACGACGACGAGGCGGTCGCCGTCGCGCTCGGCCTCGCGACCGCCGCCGGCAGCGTCCCCGGCATCGAGGAGATCGCGATGCGGGCGCTGGCGAAGCTCGAACGCGTCCTGCCCGCCCGGCTGCGCCCCCGGCTGGCGTCGTTCGGCGGCGTCACCGCGGCCGTCCCCCACCCCAAGGCCCCGCACGTCGACCCCGGCGTGCTCGCCGTCCTCGCGTCCTGCTCCCGCGACCACGAAGTGCTGTCCTTCGACCACCGCGCCCGCTCCGGGGCGAGCACCGCGCGCCGCGTCGAGCCGTACGCCCTGGTGACGCTGAACGCCCACTGGTACCTGCTCGCGTACGACCCGGACCGGGCCGGCTGGCGGACCTTCCGCGTGGACCGCATCGAGCGCCCGGTCCGCACGCACCGCCGGTTCGCCCCGCGCGAGCTGCCCGCCCCGGACGCGGCCGCGTACCTGACCCGCTCGTTCGCGACCGCCTCGTACCGCTACACGGCGCGGATGACCGTGCGCCTTCCTCCTGAGGAGATCCGCTCGCGGCTCTTCGCGACGCTCCCCGGGACGATCGAACCGGCCTGCCCGGGCGCCTCCGCCGTCCGCCTCACGGCCGACTCGGCGGAACTGGTCGTCCAGTACGTCGCCGCGCTCGCGAGCCTGGGCGCCGATTTCACGCTGGACGCGCCGGAGGAGATCACCGGCCGGGTACGGAGACTGGGCCTCGCGCTGGCTCGCTGAAGATCCCGGCGAACCAGCCGGACGCCAGCACCCCCGCCGTCACGGCGGTGACCGCGCACCCCGCACCGGCCGCCGCCGCCCGCACCCCGACGGCCTCGATCAGCGGCCCGGCCGCCAGCACCGCGACCGGCGTGACCGCGGCCGCGCCCAGGACGTTCCAGCTGTTGACGCGCGCGAGCACGTGCGGCGGGAACGCGGCCTGCACCGACGTCGTCCACAGCACCCCGTAGACCGTCTGGCACGCCCCCGGCACCGTCATCAGCGCCGCCAGCACCGCCCACGAGGCGCCCGTGCCCGCCAGCAGCATCGGCCCGGCCGCCGCCACCGGCAGCACGGCCAGCACCACCCGGGCGCGCCGCGGCCGCCACCACACCGCCACCAGCCCGCCGAGCAGCGCCCCCGACGCCTCGGCCGCCACCACCAGCCCCCAGGCCCCGGCGCCGCCGTGGCCCCGTTCCATGTAGACGGGCCCGATGACGCCGGCGAACGCTCCGGCCGCCACGGCGACCGCCGTGAACTGGGCCGTGAGCGCCCACACCCACGGGTGCGCGGTGAACTCCCGCCACCCGCCGCGCAGTTCCGCGAGCGGCCCGGCGCGCTCCGCCGCCCGCGCGGGCGTCCGCAGCCGGCCGAGCAGCACCGCGCCCGCGACGGCCGTCCCCGACTTCACCGCGGCGCCCCATCCCGGCCCGGCCGCCGCCACCACGAGGCCGGCCGTGCCGAGCCCGACCAGCAGCCCGGCCGCGACCGTCTGCCCCACCAGCGCGTTCGCGACCTGCCGGTCCCGTTCCGGCACGAGGTCCGCGACGATCCCGCGCTCCGCGGGGAGCAGCACCGCCCGCGCCAGCCCGGCGCCCAGCGCGAGCCCGCAGACCACCGCCAGCGGCGCCCGGCCGAGCAGGCACAGGGCCAGCCCCGCCCACGCGACCGCCGCCGCCACCTCCGCGGCGGCCATCACCCGGTGCCGCCGGAACCGGTCCCCGGCCACCCCGCCGGCCGGCACCAGCAGCATCGGCAGCGCCTTGCACGCCACCACGGCCGACAGCCCGCCCGGCCCGTGCCCGAGCTCCAGCACCCCGAAGCCGAGCGCCAGCTGCCCGAACCCGTCCCCCGCGTTCCCCACCAGCCGGGCCGCGAGCAGCGGCGCCACCGAACGATCCCTGATCAGCGCGAACGACACCATGCGAACACTAAGTGCTCACGATTCCTCACGCAGAGGTACCGGGGAGTCCCGGAGGCGACCTTATGTGGTCACGGCGGGGCCGGCGGCCGCGTCCGGGCGGGGCCTGGACGACAGGTGCTCGCCGACCCGCCTGACCAGGACGGCCATCTCGTACCCGATGCGGGCCGGGTCGACGTCCGCGTCCGTCAGGACGGTCAGCGAGGCGCCTTCCCCGGCGGCGGTGACGAACAGGACCGCGTCGCGCATCTCGATGACGGTCTGGCGCACCTCGCCGCCGTCGAACCGGCGGCGCGCGCCCTGGGCGAGGCTCTGCAGCCCGGCGGCCAGCGCGGAGAGATGCTCGGCGTCGGACCGGCTCAGGCCGGCGGAGGCGCCCATGAGCAGGCCGTCCGCGGACTGCACCACCGCCCTGGTCACCTGCGGCACGCTCTCGACCAGGCCGTCGACCAGCCAGTCGAGTGAGCCGGCCGCGCCCTCCGATGGCGGCGTCGCTCGCATCCTCTTCCCCCTCCACGGTGTCCCGCCGGACATGCCGCTCCTAGACACAGGCCGGGGCGGAACGCAAGCGAGTCGCTCGAACACGCAGGTCAATGATCTCATTTCTTCCACCACAAGATCCGCGAAACGGCCACAGGCGGGCAAATAGCCGCTAGCGTGACATCGGTTTCGCCAGAACCACGGTTCGCTCGGATTGAAAGACGGAACATGAGGACACGCAGGCGATCGATCCGGTTCACGCTGTTCGGTCTTCTCACCATTCCGCTGGCGGTCCTGCTCGCCTTCTGGGGATTCGCCGCCGCCGGCTCGGTGCGCGAGGCGCTGGAGAAGCGGGACCTGGACACCGTCGAGCGCGAGTACAGCGGCGCGTCGCTGCCGATGATGACCCAGCTCGCCCAGGAACGCGCCCAGACGATCGCCTGGATCAGCGCCCGCGGCCGGATGCCCCGGACCGCGCTGGACGACCAGCGCCGCAAGACCGACACCGCGATCGCCGGGATGAAGCGGGCCGCGGGCTCGTCCTCGTTCCAGAACGCCCTCGACGCCGGATCGAAGCGGCGGCTCGGGGAGCTGCTGGAGAAGATCGACGCGACCGTGGCGGCCCGGCCGGGCATCGACTCCGGCAGCATCGGCAAGCTGGCGGCGTTCGATGCCTACAACGACGTCATCGAGGCCAACTTCCAGTTCTCCGCCCCGCTGATCGCGATCGACGACGCCGAGGTCTACCAGCTGGCGACCGACATCGTCGGGGTGCTGCGCGCCCAGGAGCTGGCGGGCCGCGAGGCCACCCTGGTGGGCGGCGCCATGGCCGCCGGCGGCCGGATGACCCGCGACGAGCAGCTGGAGTTCACCCGGCTGGTCCACCAGCAGCGCTTCCTGATGAACGAGAGCGTCGGCCGGTTCGCCCCGCGGTTCGCCGCGCCGTTCCGCGCGCTGCTGGCCTCGCCCCAGTACCAGGAGTTCAAGGCCCAGGAGGACCGCGTCATCGCGGCCCGCGCCGGCCGCGGCGGGGTGCGGATCGACGCCGCCGCCTGGCAGCCGGCCGCCCAGGCGTACATCGGCGGCATCGACCGTTCCGTCGGCCAGATCCGGGCCGCGCTGGACGGCGACATGAAGGAGATCAGCGACGGGATCCTGCTGCGGCTCGCGCTCGTCGGCGGGCTCGGGCTCGCGGCGGTGCTCCTGTCGGGGTTCATGATGCTGCGGTTCGGCCGCCGCATCAGCCGGGAGCTGACCGGGCTGCAGAACGCCGCCGGAAACCTCGCCGACGAGCGGCTGCCCGACGTCGTGCGCCGGCTGCGGGACGGCCAGGACGTCGACGTCGCGGCGGCGGCGCCCGCGCTGCCCGCCGGCCGGACCGCCGAGGTGGCGAGCGTCGCGGAGGCGTTCACCAAGGTGCAGCGGACCGCGATCGAGGCGGCCGTCGGCCAGGCCGACCTGCGCAAGGCCGTCAACCAGGTCTTCCGCAACCTCGCCCGCCGCAACCAGTCGCTGCTGCACCGCCAGCTGGCGATGCTCGACACGCTGGAGCGCAAGGCGTCCGACCCGGACGCGCTGGAGGACCTGTTCCGGATCGACCACCTCACCACCCGCATGCGCCGGCACGCCGAGGGCCTCATCATCCTGTCCGGCGCGCACCCCGGGCGCGGCTGGCGCAAGCCGGTCGGCGTGGTGGACGTGCTGCGCGGCGCGATCGGCGAGATCGAGGACTACGCCCGGGTCGAGGTGGTCACCACGGCCGAGGAGGCGATCGTCGGCGCCGCCGTCGCCGACGTCATCCACCTGCTCGCCGAGCTGATCGAGAACGCGGTCAGCTTCTCCCCGCCGAACACCCCGGTCGAGGTGAACGCCGGGACGGTCGGCAACGGGTTCGTCATCGAGATCCAGGACCGCGGGCTCGGGATGAGCCCGGCCAAGCTGGCGGCCGTCAACGAGCAGCTCACCCGGCCGCCGGAGTTCGACCTGTCGGAGGGCGACCAGCTCGGCCTGTTCGTGGTCGGGAACCTCGCGCACCGGCACGGGATCCGGATCTCGCTGGAGCCCAACGCCTACGGCGGCCTCAAGACGATCGTGCTGCTGCCGCACGCCATGGTGGCCTCCGCGGAGGAGGCCGCCCGCGCCGCCGCGGCGACCGAGCGCGACGCGGCCCCGGCGGGCGAGCCCGCCACCGCCGCGAGCGGCTCCTGGCAGCAGCCGGCGAGCGGCCCGCCGCGGCAGGACGGCGGCGCGGGCGGCCCCGCTCCGGTGGAGACCGTCACCGACACCGGCCCGCAGGCGGCCCCGGCGCCGGCCCCGGCCCCCGCCCCGCTGCCGGCGCCCGTACCGGTCCCGGCCGCGCCCGCGCCCGCCGAGCCGGCTCCGGAGGCGGCGCCCCCGGCGGCCCCGGCGGCGCCGCACTCGGCGGGGACGCACGCCGGGATGCCGCGCCGCGTGCGCCGCGCGAACCTGGCGCCCCAGCTGCGCAAGCCGGCGGACTCGCGCGGGGACCGGGCGACGACCACGACCGGCGAGATCCCCCGCTCGCCGGAGCGGGCCCGGACGTTCATGTCGTCGATGCAGAGCGGCTGGCAGCGCGGCCGGGCCGAGGGCCTCGGCCCGGGCGGGGCCGGCGAGGAGACCGAAGCGGACCAGGGTGAGCGATGAACGACCGGTACGGGGCGGATGACACGGGCCGGCTGCTCGGCGGCCTGGTGGACCGGGTGGACGCGGTGACCGGCGCGGTCGCGCTGTCCCGCGGCGGGATGGTGCTGGCGTCGGCGGGGCTGGGGCGCGAGGACGCCGAGCACTTCGCGGCGCTGGCGTCCGGCGTCCAGGGGCTGGCCCGCGGGGCGTGCGACCGGTTCGCGGGCGGCGAGACGCTGCAGACCGTGATCGAGATGGAGCGGGTGCTGCTGTTCATGGCGCCCGCCGGCGCGGACGCCTGCCTCGCCGTGGTGAGCCGGGCCGACGGGGACGCCGGGACGGTGGCGTACGAGCTGGCCGAGCTCGCCGGACGGCTGGCGGACCCCGGGGCGGCGGGCCCCCGGCTCACCGGAACCGGCGCGGGGTGACGGGATGAGTTCCGACCGCTGGCTCGACCAGGACGCCGGACCCGTCGTCCGCCCGTACACCGTCACGCGGGGCCGCACCCGGCCGCGCGGTGACGCGCTCGACCTCATCGTGGTGCTGGAGTCCACCGGCATCCCGGTCAGCCCCCGGCTCCGGCTGGACCCCGAGCACCGGATGCTGCTCGGGCTCTGCCAGGAGCCGATCACCTTCGCGGACCTGGCGTCCGAGGTGGACCTGCCGGTCGGCGTGGTCCGCGTCCTGGTCGACGACCTCCGCGACGAGAACCTGCTCCGCGTGCTGCGGCCGACGCCCACGGGCGACCGGCCGGACGAGCTCGTACTAAGGAAACTGCTGCATGGACTACGCGCCCTCTGACACGGCCTCCTCCGGCCATGCCGAGGCTCCCCCCGCGCCGGGCGGCCGCCGCCCGATCACCGCGAAGATCCTCATCGCCGGCGGGTTCGGCGTCGGCAAGACCACGATGGTGGGCTCGATCAGCGAGATCCGCCCGCTGCGCACCGAGGAGACGCTCACCGACCGCAGCCTTGGCGTGGACGACACCGCGGGCGTCGGCGACAAGACCCAGACGACCGTGGCCATGGACTTCGGCCGCATCACGCTCCAGGACGACCTGATCCTCTACCTGTTCGGCACGCCCGGGCAGCAGCGGTTCTGGTTCATGTGGGACGAGCTGGCGCTGGGCGCGGTGGGCGCGGTCGTGCTGGCCGACGTGCGTCGGCTCGCCGACTGCTTCCCGGCCGTCGACTACTTCGAGGACCGCGGGACGCCGTTCGTCGTGGCGGTCAACCGCTTCGACGGCGCCGAGCGCAAGCGCGCCGAGGACGTCCGGATCGCGCTGGACCTGGAGGACCACGTGCCGCTGGTGATGTGCGACGTGCGGCGGCGCGAGTCGGCCAAGGAGGTCCTGATCACGATGGTCGAGCACGTGCTGGGCGAGGCCGAGCGCGGCCGCTGACCCGGCACCCCACCCGATGACCATTCCATACGGTTTGGTATGTTCTTGGCATACCAGACCGTATGGAATGGAAACCGGATGGCAGCGAGCAGACGCAGCAAGCGCGAGGACTGGCTGGACGCCGGGCTGGAGATCCTCGCCGGGCACGGCGCCCCCGCGGTCACGATCGAGCGGCTCACCGAGCGGCTCGGCCTGACCAAGGGCTCCTTCTACCACCACTTCGGCGGCATGGCCGGCTACAAGACCGCCCTGCTGGCGCACTTCGAGGAGGTGTGCACGACCCGCCTGATCGACCTCGCCGAGCAGGACCCGGACGCTCCCCCGATGGCCAGGCTCGAACGGCTGATGGACCTGGTCGTCTCCGGCAAGGACCACGGCCCCGAACTGGAGGTCGCGGTACGGGCCTGGGCCCAGCAGGACGCCGAGGCCCTCGCCCTCCAGGAGCGCGTCGACCGGGCCCGCGTCGACTACCTGCGCGCCCTCTGGCTCGACCACACCGGCGACGCCGCCGAGGCCGGGCGCATCGCGAACCTCTTCTACCTGATCACCATCGGCGGCTCGCACATCATCCCGCCGCTGCCCGCGCCCGACCTGCGCGGCGTCTTCGAACTCGGCATCCGGCTCGCCACCCGGGAGGGAACGTCATGAACGCCATCACCCGCTGGACCCCCTGGGGGATCATCGCCCTCGCGTGCGTCCACACCGTGTACGCGTTCGCGACCATGCCCGGCGCCTGGGGCGACATCGCGCGGGCCGGAGTCCTCGACGGCATCCAGGGCGACGCCGAACGCGAGGTCGCGCTCTGGTTCCTCTACTCGGGCGTCGGCTTCATGGCGATCGGCACGTTCGCGCTCAAGGAGGTCCGGGCGACCGGCCGCGTCCCGCTCCAGGCCGCCCTCTACCTGCTGGCCGTCGGCGGCACGATGTCCGCCGTCATGCCCGCCTCCGGCGGCTGGCTCGTCCTGCTGCTGGGACTCCTCGCCCTGGCCGCCCGGCGGCGGGACAGGGCGACGGAAGGCGGCTGATGGCGGAGATGGCAGCTGATGGCAGAGATGGCGGCTGATGGCGGCTGATGTCTGACCCCGCCCGTATCGTGCGGGGTCATGATCGAGGCCGAGAACGCCGTGCAGATGCCCGACGAGTGGCGGGCCCTCGTCCACCCCCGCCGCGGCGGCACCGCCCCCGCCGAGCCCGTGGAGGCCGATCCGGCCGCCGTACGGCCGCTCCGCGAGGCGACCGCGACGGCCATGCCGCTCATCGAGGCGATGCTCGGGCACGCGCACACCCAGGAGGTGCCCGGCGAGGCGGTGCGCCGATGGCTGCGCGGCGAGCCCGACCCGCTGGGCGCCGCGGCGGTCGCGAGCATCCTCATCGACGGGCCCGCGCTGGAGGAGAGCGACCGGGAGGCCCTGAAGGCGGCCCTCGTGGACGCCTGGATCGGCGAGCACGGCCTGCCGTTCGCGGCGTGCGCGTTCACCGATCTCTGCGAGATCCACCTCGGCGGAGAGCCGATCCAGCCCGCTCCCCGCGGCTCCGTCGGCGGGATCGGCCGCGGCATCGTCTTCGCTCTGGACACCGTCCGGGATCCCGAGGCGTCCCCGTACCGGCGGCACGGCGGGATCCGGCGCGCCGGACCATGGGAGAACCCCAGCTGGTGGTGGAGCGACGGAACGGCCGGGCTCCGGCTCCGCACGCTGCTGGCGGCCGCGGGCGAGGACGAGTACCGCGCGGCCGTGGACGGGCTGGCCGGGCACCGCTATTCGAGCGACCAGCGGATGGCGGCCGCCTATCTCGTCCCGACCGAGCACGCCTGGGTGGACGAGTGCGTCGAGGACCAGAGGTACATCGGCAGGGGTGCGTACTCGCAGCTCCTGTGCTCGCTGTCCGCGGCGGAGCAGCTCGAACGGCTCCGGTCGTCGAGGAACGGGGCGCCGAGCTGGAACCACATGCGGCCGGACGTCCTCGCCACCCTGCTCGACACCGTGGGCGCGGCGGCCGCGCCCCACCTGATCAGGGCCCTGCCGTCCTACGAGCACGACGACGACCGGGTGCGCGCCCTCATCGCCTCGCTGGGGATGCTGCCCTCGGACCAGGCGCTCGGGGCCCTGCTGGAGCGGTTCGGCCAGAAGCACGCCACCGCCGCGCTGCGCCTGGCCGTGGAGCGGTTCCCCGGACGGGCGATACGGGTCCTCGCGCCCGTCGCCTCCGGTGAGACCACGGCGGCGCCGGCGGCCGCGGGCCTCGTCCGGGCCCGGCTGCGGGCCGCCCCAGGACTGGTGGACGGGCTTCCGGCGGAGACCCGCGAGCTGATCGAGCAATTCCTGCCGCGCGCCGCCGTGCGGGACGCCGAGGACCTGCCGGAGGTGCTGGTCTCGCCGCCGTGGACGCGCCGCGGCCGGACGAAGACGAAGAAGGCGGCCGTTTCGGCCCTGCCGGCCCTGCCACCGTTCCCGGAGCCGGGCATGGTGTGGGAGCCCGGCGAGCGGGAGGCGTGGGAGCGGGCCGGGCGGCCGCCGTTCTGGACGAGCGGCCCGGAGAAGATCGACTGGGCGGCGGCGAGCGCGACATGGGTCGCCGCCAACATGGCCAGGGCCGGGGAATGGCTGCCGCCGGTCGTCGCGCGGTTCGGGCTGGAGGCCCTGCCGCTGGTCCTGGGCGCGGTCGCGCGCTCCCCCGGCCATCACGGCGAGATGCTGCTGCCGTACCTGGACGCCGAGGTGGCCCGGACGATGGCGCGCTGGCTGGCGCGGCTCAAGAGCGCGCGGACGATCGCGCGCCGCTGGTTCCGGCGGCACGGCGCCGCCGCCGTGCCGCTGCTGCTCCCCGCCGCGTTCGGCAAGGCCGGACCGGAACGCCGCGACGCCGAGGGCGCGCTGCGGGCGCTGGCCGCCGAGCACGGCGACGAGGCGGTCGTCAAGGCGGCCGAGGACGCGGGCCCCGCCGTCGGGGCGCTGCTGGCGCTCGACCCGCTGGAGGTCCTCCCCGCCCGGATCCCCAAGGTCACCTGGGTCGGCCCGGCCGAGCTGCCGCAGGTGCTGCTGCGCGACCGGCGCACGGCGCTGCCCGCCGCCGCGACCGGGCACCTGCTCACCATGCTCGCCATGTCCAAGCCCGGCGACGAGTACGCGGGCCTCGGCGCCGTCCGCGAGCTGTGCGATCCCGTGTCGCTGGCGGAGTTCTCGTGGGCCGTGTTCCTGCACTGGCAGGCCCGCGGCGGCGCGTCCAAGGACAACTGGGCGATGACCCAGCTCGGCCTGCTCGGCGACGACACCACCGTGCGCCGCCTCGCCCCGCTCATCCGGCGCTGGCCCGGCGAGGGCGGCACCGCCCGCGCCGTGGTCGGGCTGGAGGTGCTCGCCGGGATCGGGACGGACGTGGCGCTGACGCACCTGTACGCGCTCGCGCGCAAGGGCAGGCACAAGGGGCTCAAGGCCAAGGCGATGCGGCGGGTCGAGGAGATCGCCACCGCGCGGGGGCTCACGAACGACCAGCTGGCCGACCGCGCCGTACCGGACTTCGGGCTGGACGCCGAGGGCGGCATGGTGTTCGACTACGGGCCGCGCCGCTTCGAGGTCCGCTTCGACGAGCAGCTGGCCCCGTACGTGATCGACGAGAAGGGGAAGCTGCGCAGGAGCCTGCCCAAGCCGCGGCCGGCCGACGATCCCGATCTCGCGCCCGTAGCGCGGACGCTGTTCGACGGGCTGCGGAAGGACGTCCGCACGATCGCCGAGGCGGAGATCAAGCGGCTGGAGGCGGCGATGGTGCGGGGGCGCCGCTGGGATCTCGGCGAGTTCCGGGACGTGTTCCTCCGCCATCCGCTGCTGTGGCATCTCGTGCGGCGGCTGGTCTGGCTGGCCGAGCACGACGGCCGCACGACCGCGTTCCGGGTCGCCGAGGACCGCACGTTCGCCGACGTGGAGGACGACGCGTTCGATCCGCCCGCCTCGTCCCGCGTCGGCCTCGCGCATCCGGTCCGCTTGGGCGAGTCGACGGCCGCCTGGTCGGAGCTGTTCGCCGACTACGAGATCCTCCAGCCGTTCCCGCAGCTCGGACGTCCCGTCCACACGCTCACCGACGAGGAGCGGGCCGCGACCCGGCTCACCCGCGTCGAGGGGCGCGTCGCGCCGTACGGCAAGGTCAAGGGGCTGTCGCAGGGCAGCTGGCTGAGCGGAGCGGACTACGACTGCTGGATCGCCCGCCAGGACCCGTCCGGACGCTACGTCGTCGCCGGTATCGATCCCGGCCTGGAGCACTACAGCCACGGCCATGGCGCGGACCAGCGGTTCGCCCGGATCTGGGCCGGGCCGAGGCCCGCGCCCAGGCCGGTGGACCCGATCCCCCTCGGGGACATCGACCCGGTCACCATGAGCGAGGCCCTCCATGACCTCATCCGCGTCTCCGAGAAGTGATCGGACCATGACGACAGCACGGTGCTGCGAGTCCCCCGCCCTGTCCTGGCTGGCGAAGCTGGCCGCGCGCGGCGTCCCGCACGGGCACGCCGGGCACGACGTCGTCCACGACTACACCGTGCTGAGCCGCTGCGGCGCCTGCGGCGGGGGCGTGGTCGAGCACCATTCGCACGACTGCTGGGACCCCGGCGACCACTCGTCCTGGAGCATGTACTGGTGGTGGCGCGTCGACCCCGCCGACATGGACGCCGTCCTCGAACTGGCCGCCGCGTGCCCCGCGCCGTCCGACCCGGAGTGCGACTGCCGCCTCCACCGGGGCCTCGGCGCGGAGACCCCGCCGCGGGCGGCGCCCTCGCGGGAGACGCCGTACGAGCGCGCGCCCGTCCCGTCGGCGAAGGTGCGCGTCGGCACGGACGGATTGCCGCGCTGGGCCTGAGACGCCGGGCGGCCGATTCTCGCAGGGGCTAGTCCTCGCAGGAGTAGGTGAAGGACGCCGAGCCCTGCATCGGCGGGCCGTTCAGGACGGTCAGCGTGGCGGTGAACGTGCGCGTGCCCGTCCCCTCGACGTTCCAGTTCAGGTGGACGGTGGCGTGGGCGCGGCCGCCGGACATGTCCTGCTGGAGCGGCGGGTCCGGGTTCTCCTGGTCGCTGCGCTTCCACTGGTAGACGATCCGCCCGGGCGCGCCGTTCGTGGTCAGGACGCCGGTGACCTGGACCTCGGCGCCGCAGCCCGGGGCGGGCCGGTCGGCGCGCACGTCCACGCCGGTGACGGCGAGTTCGGGCGCGCGCGCCGCGCGGAACGACCAGCCGGCGGCGCCGCCGACCAGCGCGAGGCCCGCCAGGACGGTCAGCGCCCACAGCGCCCGGCGGCGCCTGCGGCGGCGGGCGCGCGACCCGGACGGCGGCGGGGTCCAGGTGGTCTGCCAGGGCTCGGGGAGCCCGGTCGCCCGCGGTACGGTGCCGGCCGGCTCGGGCTCCGGGCCGGCCGGGTCGGAAGGGCCGGCGGT
Source organism: Spirillospora sp. NPDC029432 (assembly GCF_040703975.1). Classification (NCBI taxonomy): domain Bacteria; kingdom Bacillati; phylum Actinomycetota; class Actinomycetes; order Streptosporangiales; family Thermomonosporaceae; genus Spirillospora; species Spirillospora sp. NPDC029432. Next base: position 160,578 of record NZ_JBEZWH010000001.1, on the reverse strand, counting down.
GCCAGCGGGGCCGTTGGGGTCGGCGGGGTCGGTGCGGGTCGCGAAGGCGATCGCCCGTTCGGCGCGGGTGCGTGCGGCCGGGTCCTCGCCGGACGTCCGGAGCATCTCCAGGAGCCGCGCGGGGGTCGGCCTGCTCGCGGGGTCCTTGCCGAGCGCGGCGGCGACCGCGTCCCGCAGGGCGCCGGTCAGCCCGCCGAGGTCGGGCTCCGACTCCATGATCCGGACCGCCATCACCGGCAGCGTCGCCCCGCCGAACGGGCGCCGCCCGGTCGCCGCGAACAGCATCACCCCGCCCCACGAGAACACGTCCGACGCGGGCTCGGGCCTAGCCTGGAGCTGCTCGGGCGCCATGTACGCGGGCGTGCCGTGGATCGTGCCCTCGCCGGTCAGCCGGGTCGCGCCGGCCGCGCCCGCCACCCCGAAGTCGATGACCCGCGGGCCGGTCCGCGACAGCAGGACGTTGGCCGGCTTGAGGTCGCGGTGAATGATCCCGGCCGAGTGGATCCCGGCCAGCGCCGCCGCGACGCTCACGCCGAGCTGGTCCAGGTCGGCGCCGCGCAGCGGGCCGTCCGCCCGTACGGCCTCCTCCAGCGTGGGGCCGTCGATGTACTCGGTGACCAGGTACGGCTCGGGCGCGTCCGGATCGGCGGCGATCACCTCGGCGGTGCAGAACCGCGGCACCCGCAGCGCGCAGCGCGCCTCCCGCCGGAAGCGCGCCCGGAACTCCGGCTCGCCGGCCAGCTCCGTCCGCACCACCTTGATCGCGACCAGCGCGCCGTCCGGGCCGCGGCCGAGGAAGACCCGGCCCATGCCGCCGCCGGCGAGCGCCGCGGCCACCGTGTACGGCCCGATCGTCCGCGGATCCTCCGGCCGCAGCGGCCGGGCCCGCGCAGGAAGGTCGTCCCCGTCCATCCGGCTCCGTTCCTAGGTCCCGGTGGGGGACGCCTTGGGCTGCGGTGACGGCTCCTCCGCGGACGGCGGCTCGGTCGTCTCGGGGGCCGGGTCGGGCTTGGTGGTCTCGGGGGCGGGCTTCGGGGACTCCGCCGGTTCCTCGGGCTTCGGCGTCGGCTCGTCCGTGCCGGTCGGGCGCGGGGTGGCGGTCGCCTCGGGCTCCGGTGCCGCGGTCTCCGCGCCGATTCCCGTACCGGTGAACGTGATGTCCACGGCGCGGCCGCCCTGGTCGCTCGGGATGACCATGGCGGCCGTGTGGGCGCCCGCCTCCCTCGGCGTGAACCGCACGGTGTAGAAGCACGGGCCGCCGTCGTCCGCCGGCGGGCACCGGGTGAGCGTCACCGTGAACTGCCCGCCCCCGCCGGTCACGGTCATGCGCCGCTCGTCGTCGCACACGCGCCACGGGTAGGAGAACTCGCGTTCGGCCGTGCGGCCCACGGCGACCTCGCCGAGATCGTGCGCGTCGGCGTGCGGGAAGCAGTCGGCGGCCACGGCGGTGCCGGTCAGCGGCACGGTCACGGCGGTCCCGCCGTCCCGGTCCGGGACGATGAGCGTGCCGCTGTCGCTGGTGGTCGTCCGGGGTTCGTAGGCGATCGTGACCGTGCAGGACGCGCCGGTCGCGGGCGGGCAGGTCGTCCCGGTCGAGCGGAACGCCTCCGCGCCGGTGACCCGGATCCCGGCCGCGTCGTAGCACGCGTTCCACTCGATCGTGATCGCCTCGGTGGCCGTGCCGCCGACGTCCACCGGCCCGAACGCCTGCGCGGCCCGCGTCACCCGCGGGCAGGCGGGCGGCGGCTCCGTCGTGGGCGGCGGCGTCGTGGGCGGGGCCGTGGTGGGTGGGGCCGTCGTGGGCGGCGTGACCGGGGCGGGCGGGGCGCCGATCACCGTCGGGGACGGGCTGGGCGTCGCCGGGATCAGGGACGGGGACGCCGTCGGGGACGCCGACGGGGACGCCGATGTCGGGCCGGGCGACGGCGTGCCAGTGGCCGCTGGCGGCTCCGACGGCGGCTCGGACGCGCCGTCCGGGTCCGGGGTGGGCGTGACCGCCGGCGGTACGGTCCCCACCGGCGTCGGGCGGGGCTTGGCGAGCGCGACCGGATCCTTCGTCCTGGCGTTCCCGAGCACCAGGGCGACGGTCGCGACGCCGACGACGACCGCGGCGGCGACCGCGACACCGCCGAACACGTGCACGCGGCTGACCTTGCCCGCGTGCCGGGCGCCCCGGGCGCCGCCGTGCAGGACGCTGCGGCCGAGCGTGCCGCCGGCGGCCGCGCCGCCCGCCGTGCCGGTGGCCGCCACCCCCGGGAACAGCGCCGCCAGCCCGCCCGCGGCGGAGGCGAGGAACAGCAGCCCGCGGCGCTCCCAGTCGTCGCCGTACTCGGAGCGCGCCGCCTCCTCCAGCTCCCGGACGAACTCCGCGGCGTCGCCCGGACGCAGCGCCGGCTCCTTGGCCATGCCGTGCGCGACCAGGGCCCGCAGCGGCTCCGGGACGCCCGCGACCGGCGGCGCGGCCGTCACGTGCTGCGCCATCAGCACCATGTCGCCGTCGCCGCCGTACGGGGGGCGCCCCGCCACGCACTCGTAGAACACGCACGTCGCCGCGTACACGTCGGTCGCGGGCGTCGCCGGGTCCCCGCTCCACTGCTCGGGCGCCATGTACGCGGGCGTGCCGGACAGCGACCGGTGCCCGGCCGCCGTCGCGGTGCCGAAGTCGATGAGCTTGCTGGACCCGTCGGCCCGCACGATCACGTTCGCGGGCTTGTAGTCGCGGTGCACGACGCCCGCCGCGTGCGCGGCGGCCAGGCCCAGCAGGGACCCCTTGAGGACCAGCAGCGCGGCCTCGGGTTCGAGCGTCCCGTGCGCGTGCAGCAGCCGCTTCAGCGAGACGCCCTCGACCGCCTCCATGACGATCGCGGCGCCGTCCGGCCGCTCGACCAGCTCGTACACGCGGGCGACGTGCTCGTCGTCCACCGCGGCCATCAGCCGCGCCTCGTGCCGCGACGGGACGCGCCCGCCCTGCCCCGACACGTACTTGATCGCCACGTAGGCTCCGGAGCCGTCGCGCCGGGCCAGCACCACCCGGCCCTGCGCCCCGGAACCGAGCTCGCCGACCTCGGTGAACCCGTCCAGCCGCCACGTGCTCATCCCTCGGTCCCCCTGACTAGGGCAGGCAACGATCGTCGTCGCCGGTGTCCGGCGACCCCCGTGCGGCGCGGTCGCGGGACCGCACCGGAAAAACGCCCGCACCACCCCTGGAATCAGGCATCACCAGTGGAGCGCCAAAGAATGCGGGGGTCAAGCCGGGGGCGCGATTCCGCCATTCACCGTCCACTTTCGGCCGTGATCAACATGATCCTTTTAGAACGCGTTCCCGATTTCCATTCGGCGCGTACGGAAACGTTCCATTCCCCCGTACGGGGGAGGCGGTTCCCACCTGCGGGCGATGGGCGCGCCGCGCCCCGCCTGCGATCTTCGCAACGGGCGGGAGCGCCCGCCTCCCCGCCGATCCGGAGACCCGACATGACCGCTCCATGGCCCGTATGGGCGCCGTACGCGGCGGCGGCGTCCGCCGCCGTCAATGCCGCCGCGCAGGCGGCCTGGGCCCTGACGGGCACCGCCGTGCCGGCGACCCCGCACCATGACCATCCGCCGGCGGCCCAATTCCTCCTGGCCCTGCTCTCCCTTCTCGCCGCCGCGGCCTGCCTCGCCGGAACGGAACGCCCCACCCGGGTCCGCGCCGCCCTGGTGATCGCGCCAATTCCGATCTTCGTGCCGGGAATGATCGGATTTCCGCTCCATTTCGTGACGCTGCTGTCCGGCGGCGGAGTGGAAAGCGCCACCGGCCTGGCCCACGTTCTGCTGAGTACGGCCACCGCCGCGTTCCTCGCCCTCTGCGCGGTGGCGTACCACCGCCGCTCGCGCGGCAGGTGCCCCCGCTGCGGCCGGGCCCACGGGCATCCGGGCGGCGGCCCGCTCGCCCATCCCGCGCCTTCCACCGCCTCCCGGCGGACCCGCACGGCCGTCTACGCGCTGATGTGCGGCGTCCTGCCCTGGGCCGGCGTCAAGACGGTCTGGACGCTCGGCGGCGACGCGCTCGGCGTCACGGCGGAGGAGTGGCGCGCGGCGAACGCCGGCGCCTCCGGCCCGGCGAGGGCGCTCGCGGCGGCGGGGATCGACGTCACCGTGCTGGCCGCGATGGTCGCGATCCTCCTGCTGCTCGCCCTGATGTACCCGTGGGGCATGGCGTTCCCCCGCCGGATCCCCGTCCTGGCCGGGCGGCGCGTCCCCCGGCAGCTGCCGCTGGTCCCCGCCCGGCTCACCGCCGCGAGCCTGGCGCTGTACGGCACGGCCATCACCGCCTACGCGCCGCTGGCCGCGCTCGGCGCGCTGCCCGCCCCCGAGCCGTCGGGCGGCTTCGACCGGGCGGGCCTGATCTGGATGACCGCCTTCGGCGGCCTGGCGTTCGCCGGCCTCGGGCACGGGCTGATCATCGCGTCCCGCTCGTACTCCGCGCGCACCCGTCCCGCCTGCGCCGCCGGCCCGGCGAACGAGGTCACGCCCCGTCCGCGTTCGTTCGTACCGTCCGGGGGAACGACGACCGGAGGGGGATCTCCATGACCATCGCCGTCACCACACCGGCGGGGCGGGTCGGATCGCGCGTGGTCCGGCTGCTGATCCAGGCCGGGGTACGGCCGCGCGTCCTGGTGCGGGACCCGGCGCGGCTGGACGCCGGGACGCGGGAGCACGCCGACGTGCGCCAGGGCGACCTGACCGACGCGACGTACGTGCGCAAGGCCGTGGCCGGGGCGCGGACGGTCTTCTGGGTCGATCCGACGCCGCACGTCGCCGACGACCCGATCGAGACCTCGGCGCGGACCGCCGCCGCCCTCGCGGACGCCGCCCGCGCCGGCGACGTCGCCCGCATCGTGTTCCTGAGCAGCGTCGGCGCGGAGAAGCGGCACGGGGTCGGCCACATCGACGGGCTCGCCCGGATCGAGGAGCTGTTCGACGGCACCGGCGCCGACGTGCTCCACCTGCGGTGCGCCTACTTCTTCACCAACCTGCTGTTCGAGCTGGACGGGCTGGCGCGGGGCGTGCTGGCGACCGCGTTCCGCCCCGACGCCCCCATGCCGTGGGTCGATCCCCGCGACATCGGCGACGTCGCCGCGGCCCGCCTGCTGAACGAGGACTGGCGGGGCCGGACCGTCCAGGCCGTCCACGGGCCTGAGGACCTCACGTTCCGGCAGGTCGCCGGGATCCTCACCGGGGCGCTCGGCCGGCCCGTACGGCTGGAGACCGTGGACGACGCCGCGGTGCGCCAGGGGCTCCTCGCGGCCGGCCTGCCGCCCGCCGCGGTCGAGGGCATGGTCGGGATGACCGCCGGATCGCGCGACCTCGTGCCCGAGCAGCCCCGCGACCTGGTCACCACGACCCCGACCCCGCTCGCCGCCTGGGCGTACGCCCACCTGCGCCCGGCCCTCGACGCGCACCGGGCGACCTGACGGGAGCCGCACGGACGGCGGGCGCGCGCGCCGCGCCCGCCGCCGGCCGGTGTCACTCCTCGCAGTCGCCGGTGGTCCACCACCAGTTGCCCACCGGGGTGTCGTGCGTCATGGCGCAGATGATGGTGGCGCCCTTCTCCGCGCCGTACCGTTCCCTGATCTCCGCCCGCATCTCCGCCCACTGGCGGCGGGTGTCGCTGATCGCCCAGCGCACGGCGCGCTCCTGGTTGTCGGAGATCTGGCCGCGCGCGCTGGTCCCGTCCCTGGTCACCTCGCCGGTGGCCGGGTCGATCTGGGCGACGTCCTTGTTGAGCTCCTCGTCGTGGCGGATCCGGTTCTGGCACTCGTCCGACGGGTAGCAGCCGGTGGCCAGCTGCTCGGGAACGTCGGACGGGGACGACACCGGCAGCCGGAAGTTCATCAGCGGGAACACCTCGCTGCGGTGCATGCCGGGCGGGTTCGACACGCTGGTCGGCTTGCCGGAGTCGTGGGAGTCGACCCAGTTGGAGTGGGAGTAGAAGTCCTGGACGCCGTGCAGGGCGCGCCCGAACAGGTCCACGAAGCGGCACTTGGCGCGCGCCCGCTCACCGGGCGGCCCGTAGTCGGCGCACCGCGCGCGGCTCTCGTAGCCGGACAGCTCGCCGTCGTCGTCGAAGACCTCGCCGGCCTCCCGGGCGGCGCCCTGGAACCGGCCGCGCAGGTGCGTCAGGCAGGCGACGAGCTGCTCCGACGCCTGCGCGCGGGTGCGCACGTACGCGTTCCCCCCGTTGTCCTCCGACCGGATGTAGTCGGCGTTGTCGCAGTGCGCGTCCGCGTTGTCAAGCTCGCCGCCGCTCGCCCACGAGTCGGGGGCGCCGACGCCGCCGAGGTACGTGCGGTAGCCCGCCAGGACGTCCATCGAGTCCGGCTCGAAGCAGGTGCCGTCCGACGGCTGGTCCTCGGGACAGGCCAGCGCGGCCCTGGTGACCTTCTCGTGCTCGCCGTGCCCCGACGAGAACCAGTAGTACGTGGCGAACGCCTCCGCCTCGGGCGGCGCGGCGACCTGGCCGGCCATGCTCACCCCCAGCACCGCCGCCATGACCGTGGCGGCCGCCGTCCATCTGCGAATCGCATACCCCCGTGGCACGTCGTGCCCCTTTCGTCGTACGAGGGCACGCCTGGGAGCAGGGAGCGTTCGGCGACACCCTCGTGGCCGTTGTCCACGGAGGACGATCCATCGATCACGGGAAGTGTTCAAGGTCTCTGACACTCATGACCGCACCCGGTCAAACGCGATTCCATCGGTTGGGTGACATCGCCCCGCCGGTTCCGGACGGTCAGGCGCGCAGGGTGGTGCTGGGGGAACGGCCGTACGCCGCGCGGTAGTCGGCGGCGAAACGGCCGGGGTGGTGGAAGCCCCAGCGGGCGGCGACGGCGGTGACGGTGGTGCCGGGGCCGGCGGCCTGGAGGTCGGCGTGGGCGGCGGCCAGGCGGACGCGCCGCACGTACCCCATGGGGGTGGTGCCCCGGTGCCGCCGGAAGGCGTACTGCAGGGTGCGGGGCGTGACACCGGCGGCCGCGGCGATGTCCGCGACGGTGATGTCCGGGTCGGTGTGGTGGTCCTCGATGTAGGCGATCGCGCGGCGCAGCGCGGCCGGGGCCGCGTCGGAGCGGTCGGCGCCCGTGTCCCCGTCCAGGAGCACGGTGTTGGGGAAGGCCGCGAGGGCGGTCGCGGCGAGGAGGCGGGCGGTGTTGCCGAGGAGGAGCGGCTGGTGCGCCCGCGGGTTGGCGAGCGTGCGGACGGCGAAGTCCGCGGCGTCCTTCCACTGGTCCCGGGCGGCGGCGTCGAGCGGGCGCAGCGAGAGGAACCGCGGCGGCGCGGCGGGCCCGTCCGCGCAGGTTCCGGCGACCGCGCCGAGAAGGGCCGCCGGGAAGGTGATGGTGCACGTGCGGATGTCGCGGACGTGCGAGAGGTAGTCCGCCCCGGGGTAGTTGGCGATGTACACGTCGCCGGGCGCGAAGCGGTCGGCGCCCTTGCGGCGGTCGCGCTGGATGGCGCCGCGGAAGACGGTGTTGATGATGACGGTGCCCTGGCCCGTCATCCGGAACGTGAGGTCGGCCGAGAACCTCAGGTCGCTCACGGTGAAGTCCCCCGCGTCCGCGTGGGACAGCGCCACCCGCGTGGTGCTCTCGCGGGTCCGCTGAACCAGGAGGCGCCCGCCGTACGCCCGGTCCATGAACTCGCGGGCGACCAGCGGGTCGGCCGTGGCGAACTCGGACCGCTCGACCTGACCGTTCGGGGAACCGGCGGGCACCGACACCTCCGCGCGTCGCAGACGTATCCGTGCCCGTGACGGTACCCCGGCCGGCGCCCGGCGAAGCGGAGCGACGCGGCGGTCGCCGGCCGGTGTCCGTTCCTGGCCCGACCGGCGCTCCCCTCCTCGCTCCGGTCGGCTCCTCCGGGCCAGGATCACCGCCGTGCACCGGGCCGGTCACCACACGAAACGAAAGAACGCCGTTCGGCCGTCCGCGGAACGAAACGCCCCGGCCCCAGCGGGACCGGGGCGCCCGACCGCGGCCCGCGCCTCAGCCGCAGTGGTCGTCGCACTCCGCGTGATGGGCGGAGCGCTCGGAACGTCCGGGTTCCGGGACGGCGCGCAGGGAGAGGATCTCGGCGAGCACCGACAGGGCGACCTCGCCCGCCGTCCGGGCCCCGATGTCCAGTCCGGCCGGCGTACGCACCCGGTGGCCGTCCTCCAGGGCGGACGTCACCGCCTCGCCCCGGCGGCGGCCGGCGATCAGCCCGATGTACGGGATCCCGGCGGCCAGCGCCCGGCGGAGGATCTCCTCCTCGTCGCGGCCGTGGGTGGCCGCCACGACGGCCGCCGCGTCCGCCGCCACGGGGTCGGGACCGGGGCAGAGGGACGTCTCGTAGCCGGCGGCCGCGCCGACGTCCGCGAGGGCGCGGGCCACCGGGCCGTCCCCGTAGACCTGCACCAGCGGCGGCGGGATCACGGCCTCCAGGAAGACGTCCAGGGTGCCGCCCGACAGGCACGGGTTCCCGACCGTCACCAGGCCGTCGAGCGACGCGGTGCCCGCCGGGTCGGCGGTGATCCGCAGCAGGGCCGACTCCCCCTCGGCCAGCAGGCGCAGGGCCTGCTCGCGGACGGTCGAGGCGGCGCAGGCCCCGCCGACGAAGCCCTCCAGGGTGCCGTCGGGAAGGACCAGCGCCCGGTCGCCCGCGCGGGCGCTCGTCGGCTTCTCCGTGCGGACCACGGTGGCCAGCACGTACGGCGTGCGTTCGGAACGGAGCCGTTCGGCGAGCTCGTTCACGGGATGGCCAGGTCGGTGCGGAACGGGCGGCCCTGGATGACGCGCCACACGTTCGCCGGGGTCAGCGGCATGTCGGCGTGCCTGACGCCATATGGCCGGAGCGCGTCGACGACCGCGTTCACGATGGCGGCGGGCGAGCCGACCGTGGCGGACTCGCCGACGCCCTTCGCGCCGAGCGGATGGTGCGGGGACGGCGTCACGGTCTCGCCCAGCTCCCAGGACGGGCACTCCATCGACGTGGGCAGCAGGTAGTCCATGAACGAGGCGCCGAGGTGGTTGCCGTCCTCGTCGAACGCCATGACCTGCATGAGCGCCATCCCGACACCGTCGGCGAGGCCGCCGTGCACCTGCCCCTCCACGATCATCGGGTTGATGCGGACGCCGCAGTCGTCGACGGCGACGAAGCGCCGGACCGACACCTTCCCGGTGCCCGGGTCCACCTCCACCACGGCGATGTACGCGCCGAACGGATACGTCAGGTTGGGCGGGTTGTAGACCGTCGTCGCGTCCAGGTGCCCCTCCACGCCCTCGGGCAGCTCGACGCTGCCGTGCGCGGCCATCGCGATCTCCTGCATCGAGACGCCGGTGCCCGGATCGCCCCGCACGGACCAGCGCCCCGGGCTCCATTCGAGGTCGTCGGGGGACGCCTCCAGCATCGCGCCGGCGACGATCCGGGCGCGCTCCTTGACCTTGCGGGCGACGACGGCGGTGGCGGCGCCCGAGACCGGCGTCGAGCGGGAGCCGTACGTCCCCAGCCCGAACGGCGTCTGGTCGGTGTCGCCGTGCACGACCTCGACGTCGTCCACGGGCAGGCCCAGCTCGTGCGCGACGATCTGCGCGAACGTCGTCTCGTGGCCCTGCCCCTGCGTCTGCACGGAGATCCGCAGCACGGCCTTCCCCGTCGGGTGGACGCGTAGCTCGGCGCCGTCGGCCATGCCGAGGCCGAGGATGTCCATGTGCTTGCGCGGGCCGGCGCCGACGGCCTCGGTGAAGAAGCTGATGCCGATCCCCATCAGCGAGCCGGTGCCCTCGCGGCGCCGCTCGGCCTGCTCGGCGCGCAGCTTGTCGTACCCGGCGATGTCCATCGCGTGCCGCAGGGTCCGCGGGTAGTCGCCCGAGTCGTACTCCCAGCCGGTCGCGGTGCTGTACGGGAACTGCTCGGGCCGCACCAGGTTGCGCAGCCGCAGCTCGGCCGGGTCGGCGTCCAGCTCCAGCGCCAGCATGTCGATCAGCCGCTCGACCAGGTACGCGGCCTCGGTGATGCGGAACGAGCACGCGTACGCGACCCCGCCCGGCGCCTTGTTGGTGTACACGCCGGTGACCGCGCAGTGGGCGGCCTCGATGTCGTACGAGCCGGTGAACACGTGGAAGAACCCGGCCGGGAACTTCGTCGGCTGCGCGGTGCCGTTGAACGCGCCGTGGTCGGCCAGCACCTTCACCCGGATGCCGCGGATCCGCCCGTCCCGCGTCGCGGCGATCTCGCCGCGCATGTGGTAGTCGCGGGCGAACGACGTCGTCATCAGGTTCTCGGAGCGGTCCTCCATCCACTTCACCGGACGGCCCGTGACGATCGACCCGACGATCGCGCACACGTACCCCGGGTAGATCCCGACCTTGTTGCCGAAGCCGCCGCCGATGTCGGGCGACACGACCCGGATCTTGTGCTCGGGCAGCCCGGCGACCAGCGCGTACACGGTGCGGTGCGCGTGCGGCGCCTGCGTCGTGGTGTGGACGGTGAGCTTGCCCGTCACCTTGTCCATGTCCGCGACGATCCCGCACGTCTCCAGCGGCGCCGGATGGACGCGCGGGTACAGGACGTCCTGCGCGACGACGACGTCCGACTCGGCGAAGACCCGCTCCGCGTGCGCGGCGTCGCCGGCCTCCCAGTCGAAGATGTGGTTGCCGGTACGGCCCTCCAGGTCGTCGCGGATGACCGGGACGTCCTCGTCCAGCGCCCGCCGCGCGTCGACGACCGGCGGCAGCGCCTCGTAGTCGACGTCGATGAGCTCCAGGGCGTCGCGGGCGGCGTAGTGGTTCTCGGCCACCACGAACGCGACCTCCTGCCCCTGGAAGCGGACCTTGTCGGTCGCCAGCACGGCCTGCACGTCGCCGGACAGCGTCGGCATCCACGCGAGATCCAGCCCGGCCAGCGTCTCCCCGGTGATCACCGCTTTGACCTGCGGGTGCGCCTCGGCGGCCGTGGTGTCGACGGAGACAAGCCGGGCGTGCGCGTGCGGGCTGCGCAGCACCGCACCGTACAGCATCCCCGGCAGCTTGATGTCGTCGACGTAGTTGCCCTTGCCGCGGATGAACCGGGCGTCCTCCTTGCGCGGCACCCGGCCGAACCCGTGGTGGCGGTCCTGCGTCCCCGTGGTCTCGTGCACCGTCATGACGTCACCTCGTTCCCGGCCGGGTGGTCGGCGGCCCAGCGCACGGAGCGGACGATGTTCTCGTAGCCCGTGCACCGGCAGATCTGCCCGGACAGCGCCTCGCGGATCTCCCCCTCGGACGGGTCGGGCACGCGGTCCAGCAGCCAGCGGGAGACCATCATCATCCCCGGCGTGCAGAACCCGCACTGGAGGCCGTGGCACTCCGAGAACCCCTGCTGGACGGGGTCGAGCACCCCGTCGCGCTCCAGCCCCTCGACCGTGCGGACCTCCTTGCCGTCGGCCATGACCGCGAGGACCGTGCACGACTTGACCGGAACGCCGTCCAGCCAGACGGCGCAGGCCCCGCAGTTGGAGGTGTCGCAGCCCCAGTGCGTCCCGGTGAGGCCCAGCTCGTCCCGCAGGAGGTGGACGAGCAGCAGCCGCGGCTCCACCTCCCGCGCGAACGCCTCCCCGTTCACGGTCACGGTGATCTTCATATCCGGGCCCTTCCCATCGCGCGGTGGTAGGCGCGGCGCAGCGCCCGCGTCGTCAGCTCGCCGGCCAGATGCCGCTTGTAGTCGGCCGGGCCGCGCTGGTCGGACCCGGGGTCGCAGTGCAGGGCCGCCACCCGGCCCGCCTCGCGGAACAGCTCCTCGGACGGCTCGGCGCCGCGCAGCAGCTCCTCGGCCTCGGCCGCGACGAAATGCTCGGCGCGGACGGCGGTGAGGCCGATCCCGGCCTCGGCGATCCGCAGGTCCCCCGCCAGCGCGAGCACGGCCCCGGCCGCGGCCAGCGGCCAGTCGCCCGCGCGCCGCTCGACCTTCTCGTACGCGCTGGAGCCGCCCGGCCTGATCGGCACCCGCAGCTCGGTCAGCAGCTCGCCGGGCTCCACGACCGTCTCGTACGGGCCGGTGTGGAACGCCCGGACCGGAACCGCACGCTCGCCGGACGGGCCGCGGATCACCGCCTCGGCGCGCAGCGCGCCGAACGCGGCCGACAGGTCCTCGGACGGGTCGGCCTGGCAGAGCGAGCCGCCGACCGTGCCGCGGTTGCGCACCACCGGGTCGGCGATCACCCGTTCCGCGTCGTGCAGGATCGGGAAGTGCTCGCCCGCCACGGCCGAGTCGAGCAGCTCCGCGTGCCGGACGAGCGCGCCGATCCGCAGCGCGTCCCCATCGATCCGGATGTAGGACAGCTCCGCCACGTCGTTGATGTCCACCAGCGCCTCGGGATCGGCCAGCCGCAGCTTCATCATCGGGATGAGGCTGTGACCGCCGGCGACGACCCTGGCCTCCGGGCCGTGCCTGGCCAGCAGGGCGAGCGCCTCCTCGACGCTGGCCGCCTTCGCGTACTCGAAGCGGGCGGGAACCTGCATGGCGATCCCTTCGGCGCGGGGTCGGGTGTGCGGATTCTCGCCCCGGCCGCAGGCGGCCACAACAGCCGGATAAGCAATCCCTTAAGGCCAGACTGCCCTCATGACCCTCACGCAACTGGGCGCGTTCGTGCTGGTGGCCAGGCTCGGGTCGGTGAAGGAGGCGGCGCGGGCGCTGAACGTCAGCGAGCCCGCTGTTTCGCAGGCGCTCGCCGCGCTGCGCCAGCATCTGGGGGATCCGCTGATCGTGCGCGGGCCCGGGGGGATGACGCTGACCGAGGGCGGGACCCGGCTGCTTCCGGTCGCCTCGCAGATGGTGGTACTGGGCGCCGAGGCCGAGGGCGCGGTGCGGGACGCGCGCGGCGCCCCCGAGGCGCTGCGGGTGGTGGCGACGGCGGCGGTCGCCGAGTTCGTCGCCACTCCCCTGCTGGACGCGTTCGCCCGCCGGACGGCCCGCGCGGTCGAGGGCGGCTCGGGCGTGGTCGCCCGGCGGGAGATCCCGGTGCTGCTGCACAACCGGCTCGCCGACGTCGCGCTGGGCCCGTACCTCGGGAACGAGCCCGGCCTGGTCAGCGAGCCGGTGTTCCGCGCCCGGCTCGTCGCGGTCGGCACCGCGCCCGTACCGCACCCGGTCTGGCTGGTCGACCCGTCCGGGACCGACCCGGCGAGCGAGACCAGCGGGCTGCTGCGCCGGCTCAAGGTGCCCGAGGACCGCATCCGCGTGTACCCGAACCAGACCGCCGCGTGGGCCGCCGCGGCGGACGGCGACGGCCTCGCGATCGCGCTGGCGCACCTGGTGGCGCCGCGCGTCCAGCGCGGCGAGCTGAGCGTCGTCGCCACCCCGGCGACGCCGGTGGAGGTCCGCTGGCACGTCACGACGCTGCCGGCGGACCGGCGGTCGGCACTGGCGGGCTCGTTCGCCCGCTTCCTGGCGACGGCCGACGCGCTGCACGTGATGCGCACCCCCGGATCGGGTGTCCCGCCGTCCCGCTTCCGGCCCCCGGTGTACGTGACACTCTGGAGTTAGCGCCGCCCGGATAGGGTCGGACCTGGCATTTCACGGCATCGGGGGACGGCAGTGGCAGAACGCAGGTACGGCACGCCGGCCGCGCCGACCGAGACGACGATCCGTTTCGGGGACCGCGAGTTCACCGGGCTCGACGGCGAGGTCTTCACCCGCGTGCTGTTCGTGGACGTCGATCTGATGGAGGTCGAGGGCACGGGGAGCGGGTTCGAGGACTGCACGTTCCGGGGCGTGCGGTTCAACTGCTCGGTGCACACGGACTCGGCGTTCGTGAACTGCACGTTCACCCGCTGCTCCTTCTTCGACGCGGAGTTCACCGGCTGCAAGCTCACCGGCAGCATGTTCGACGGGTGCACGTTCGGGGCGCTGCGGGTCGGCGGCGGCGACTGGTCGTTCGCCGGGCTGCCCGGCGCGGACCTGCGCGGCTCGGAGTTCACCGGCGTACGGATGCGCGAGGTCGACCTCACCGGCGCCCGGCTGGAGGGCGCGTCGTTCCGCGACTGCGACCTGTCGGCCTCGTGGTTCCACCAGGCCGAACTCGCCGGCTGCGATCTGCGCGGCAGCGACCTGAACGTGCTGAACCTCGACACCGCCCGGTTCCGGTCGGCGATCATCGATCCGGCGCAGGCGGCGGCCGTCGCGGGGGCGTTCGGCTTCGACGTCCGACCCGGCTGACCGGCCGGCGGGCGCGTGACGCTGCGGATCCGGCTCGCCACGGTGCGCGCCGACCCCCTAGGCTCCTGACATGATCATGCGTCGTACGCTCACCGCGCTGCTCGGCGGAACGGCCGTCATGCTGGCCTCCGCCGCTCCCGCTCTCGCATCGCCGAGCACGGACGCCCAGGCCGGCGGGCTGAAGGCCGACCTGGACGCCATCCTGGCCGATCAGAGGCTCAAGGGAGCCGAGATCGGGGTCCAGGTGCGTGATGCCAGGACCGGGAAGGTGCACTACACCCGGGGCGCCGGGACACCGCTGATGCCCGCGTCCAACATGAAGATCCACACCTCCGCGGCCGCGTTGGCGCTGCTGGGGCCGGACCACCGGTTCCGTACCGGCGTGTACGCGAAGAAGGCCGGAGCCACCGTCGCCGGCGACCTCTACCTGAAGGGGACCGGCGACACCACCATGCGGGCGGCCGAGTACGACAGGCTCGCCGCGGACGTCGCCGCCAGGGGCGTCAAGCGCGTCACCGGCGACCTGGTCGCCGACGACACCTGGTTCGACGCGCAGCGGACCGTGCCGACCTGGGACCCGACGGACCTCCAGTACGCGTACGCCGCCGAGATCTCCGCGCTGACGCTGGCGCCCGACGACGAGTTCAACGCGGGCTCGGTGAAGGTGATCGTGAAGCCGGGCGCGGCCGGGAAGCCGGTCAAGGTGGCGCTGGACCCGCCGACCCGCACCGTGAAGATCGACAACCGGGCGGTCACCGGGAAGGAGGGCGGCGACTCCACGCTCTCGGTCGAACGTCCCGAGGGCGCCAGGACGATCGTGGTGAAGGGCTCGTACCCCGCCGGCGGGGCGCCCGTGACGAACCTGCGCACCGTCGACGAGCCCGCGCTGTACGCGGCCGACGTCTTCCGCCAGGCGCTGCGCAGGCACGGCGTGAAGGTCTCCGGGACGACCCGGCGCGGCCGGACGCCGGCCGGGGTGACCGGGGTGGCGTCGCGGACGTCGATGCCGCTGTCGCGGCTGATGACGCCGTTCCTCAAGCTCAGCAACAACGTCATGGCCGAGACGCTGGTGAAGGCGATCGGCCGCGAGAAGGCCGGGAAGGGCAGCTGGCGGGCCGGGCTGCCGGTGGTCGAGCGCTACCTGGCGACCCAGGGGGTGCCGGCCGCGCGGCTGAAGATGGCCGACGGCTCGGGGCTGTCGCGGTCCAACCGGACGGCGCCGCAGGACATCGGGACCGTGCTCCGCAAGGCGCAGGCCAAGTCGTGGTTCCCGGCCTGGTACCAGGCGCTGCCGATCGCCGGGTACCCCGACCGGATGAAGGGCGGCACGCTGTGGAGCCGCATGTCCGGGACGGCCGCCGCGGGCAACGTGCACGCCAAGACCGGCACGCTGACCGGCGCGACCGCGCTGTCGGGGTACGTGAAGGACGCCTCCGAGCGGCGGCTGGTCTTCTCGGTCGTGCTGAACGGCTACTCCGGCGGCGCGCCCAAGGACATCGAGGACAAGATCGCCATCCGGCTGGCGGGCGGCCCGGCGGCGGAGCGCGCCTCGACCGCGCGCCAGGCCCCGTCCTCCGGGGTGCGGCTGGAGTGCACCTGGACGCTCACCTGCTGACCGGGTGACCGTACGGCGCGCCCGCCCGGATCCTCTCCGGGCGGGCGCGCCCGCTCTCACCTACGCCTCGGCGTCCCGCGGCGCCTCGTCGTACGAGTCGAACCGCATCGTGAACGTCGCGCGGCCCGACGTGGCGCCGCGCAGGTCACCGACGTACCCGAACATCCGCGCCAGCGGGACCGCCGCCTCGACCACCCGGGCGCCGCCGCGCTCGCCCATCGCGCGGACGCGGCCGCGGCGCGCGTTGAGGTCGCCGATGACCTCGCCCAGGTACTCCTCAGGCGTGGTGACCTCGACGGCCATCACGGGTTCGAGCAGCACGGGCGACGCCTGCCGGACGGCCTCCCGGAACGCCATCGCCCCGGCGGCCTTGAAGGCCATCTCGGACGAGTCGACGGGATGGAAGTCGCCGTCGAGCAGCGTCACGCGCACGCCGGTCAGCTCGTACCCGGCGAGCACGCCGGACCGCATCGCCTCCTGGCAGCCAGCGTCCACGGAGGGGATGAACTCCTTCGGGACGCGGCCGCCGGTGACGCGGTTCACGAACTCGTACCCGTCCGCGATCGGCTCGATCGAGATCCGCACCTTGGCGTACTGGCCCTTGCCTCCCGTCTGCTTCCGGTACAGGACGTCGGTCTTCGGCACCGGTCTCCGGATCGTCTCGCGGTAGGCGACCTGGGGCCGTCCCACCGCGGCCACGACGCCGAACTCCTCCTTCATCCGGTCGACGAGGATCTCCAGGTGGAGCTCGCCCATCCCGCCGAGGACGGTCTGCCCGGTCTCGGCGTCCACGCCGACCTGGAAGGACGGGTCCTCCTCGGCCAGCCGCTGGACGGCCGTGGCCAGCCGCTCCCGGTCGCCGCGCGAGCGCGGCTCCACGGCGACGTGGACGACCGGGGCCGGGAAGTCCATCGACTCCAGGACCACCGGGTCGGTACGGGAGCACAGCGTCTCGCCGGTCGTGGTCTGCTTCAGCCCCATGACCGCGACGATCTCGCCGGCGCCCGCGGAAGCGATCTCCTCCCGACGGTTGGCGTGCACGCGGTAGACCTTGCCGATGCGCTCCCGCCTTCCCTTGACCGGATTGAGCACGGTGCCGCCCGCCTCCAGGCGGCCGGAGTAGACGCGGACGTAGGTGAGCCGGCCCAGGTGCGGATCGCTCATGATCTTGAACGCCAGCGCGGCGAGCGGTTCCCCGTCCGCGGGCCGGCGCACGACCGGCGCGCCGTCCGGCGCCTCGCCCTGGACGCCCGCGACGTCCAGCGGCGACGGCAGGTAGCGCACGATCGCGTCGAGCAGGGGCTGGACGCCCTTGTTCTTGAACGCGGTCCCGCACAGCACCGGCGTGAACCGGGTGCCGGACGGGGCGGTCGTGAGCCGCCGGATCGCGGCGTGCAGCGCGTCCTCGCCGGGCTCGGCGCCCGCGAGGTACAGCTCCATGAACTCCTCGTCGTTCTCGGCGAGCGTGTCGATCAGGCGGCGGCGCCAGCGCGCGGCCGCCCCGGTATGGGCGGCCGGGATCGCGACGGCGTCGCAGGCGTCGCCCGGCTCGGCCGCGGCCGGCCAGACCAGCGCCCGCATCCCGACCAGGTCGATCACGCCGCGGAAGTCCGCCTCGGCGCCCAGCGGCAGCTGGACGGCCAGCGGGACGGCGCCGAGCCGGTCGGCGATCATCTCGACGCAGCGTTCGAAGTCCGCGCCGGGACGGTCCATCTTGTTGACGAAGCAGACGCGCGGCACGCCGTACCGGTCGGCCTGGCGCCAGACGGTCTCGGACTGGGGCTCGACCCCGGCCACGCCGTCGAACACCGTCACCGCGCCGTCGAGCACCCGCAGGCAGCGCTCCACCTCGACGGTGAAGTCGACGTGCCCGGGGGTGTCGATGATCGTGATGGCGTGGCCGGTCCCGTCCAGCGGCCAGCGGCAGGTGGTCGCGGCCGAGGTGATCGTGATGCCGCGGTCCTTCTCCTGCTTCATCCAGTCCATCGTGGCGGCGCCGTCGTGGACCTCGCCGATCCGGTACGAGACGCCGGTGTAGAAGAGGATCCGCTCGGTGGTGGTCGTCTTGCCCGCGTCGATGTGGGCCATGATCCCGATGTTGCGGACGTCCGCCAGGTTCCTGTGGGTGGTGGTGGTCATGGGCGCCGTCCTCCTTCTCTGCTCGGTTGATCGGTTGACGACCGCCGGCGATCAGCGCGACGGTAACCGGGGTCACACCGCCGGCGCGACGGGTTTTCCGGCCCGCGCGACCGGGAAGGATTACGGATCGCGCCCGGATCATGGCAAAGAGCTATTTACCGAATCCAGGCGAACGCGCTGGGAAGGTTCCCGGACCATTCGCGTTAGAACGGTATGACGCACCGATGAAGGGAGGATCCAGACAATGACGAGCGCTTCTCTGGCCAACCCCCGGCGTACCAGGATCGACGCCTGGCCCCGCCCCCGTACGGAGACTCCCGACCCGCGGGCCGAGGCCGTCCGCGGCGGCGGATCCGCGCCCGGCGGCACGGCGGGCCGCACCGGCGGCGGATGAGCCGGCGCCGCCCCCGGCGGAGGGGCGCGGCACTTGGGACGGATCAGGCCGGGCTCGTCAATGAGCCCGGCCTACTGACCTATATCTGACAGTTATGAGGAAATTCCTATCGCTTGGGGCGACTCGCCAGTAATGTTTGCGCTTTGAAAGGTGGGGAGCAGTGCGCAAACAGGTGGATCGCTCGATCGCCATCGGCAGCATCGTGGCCGTGGCCGTCGTACCGTCGCTGCTGGTGCTGATGCCGTGGCAGGAGTTCGACGCCGTCGGCGCGAACAGCGTCCCCACGCCGTCCACCGCCTCGGACGGGCAGCTCGCCCCGGCCGCCTCGCGCTCCCCCAGGTCGACGCCCGAGCCGTCCCCGGCCGGCCGTGACACGCTGCCCCTGCCCGACATCGACGCGGGAGGGGGCGGCTCCCGCGACCCCGGGTCCGGATCCGGCGGCCGCGCGGGCACCGGCCGCAACACCTTCACCGCCACCGCCGACGACGGCGCGCGGATCACCGCCGTGAAGTGGCGCGGGAAGCGGCAGATCGACATCAGCGTCGCGTCCCCGGCGCTCGGCTCCACCCAGAAGGTGCGCGTGCTGCTGCCCCGGGCGTGGAGCACCTCGGCGCCCCGCACGTGGCCGGTCGTGTTCGCGTTCCACGGCGGCGAGGACACCTACGTCTCCTGGACGCGCAGCACCGACATCGCCAAGGTCGCCGCTCGGTACGACGTGCTCGTGGCGCTGCCCGAGGGCTCCAACGGCTCGTACACCGACTGGTACAACGACGGCCGGGGCGGCATCCCCAAGTGGGAGACCTTCCACACCCAGGAGGTCCGGCAGCTCCTGGAGCGCAACTTCCGCGCCGGCTCCGCGCGGGCGGTCATGGGCCTGTCCTCGGGCGCGCAGGGCGCGCTCACGTACGCGGCGCGGCACCCCGGCATGTACCGGTACGCCGCCGCCTACAGCGGTGTGCTGTCGATGCTCTCCCCCGGCATCCCCTCGCTGCTCCTCTACATCAACTCGTCGAACGGGCAGGACGCGAGCAAGATCTGGGGCGACCCGAACCGCGACCGCGCCAACTGGGCCGCGCACGACCCGGCCAGCCTGGCGGCGCGGCTCCGCACCACCCGGGTGCACGTGTCGTCCGGCAACGGCAGCCCGGGCCCGCTGGACAAGAACAAGGGCGCGCCCTGGGACATCCGCTACCTGAGCGAGACCCAGGTCGAGCGCAGCTCGAAGGACTTCGCGGCGCGCGCGAAGGCCGCCGGGGTACCGCTCACCACCAACTTCTACGGTCCGGGCTCGCACACCTGGGGCTACTGGAAGCGCGAGATGCACGCCACGTGGCCGACCATGA
This sequence comes from Spirillospora sp. NPDC029432, assembly GCF_040703975.1. Lineage (NCBI taxonomy): Bacteria > Bacillati > Actinomycetota > Actinomycetes > Streptosporangiales > Thermomonosporaceae > Spirillospora > Spirillospora sp. NPDC029432. The sequence continues at coordinate 140,882 of NZ_JBEZWH010000001.1, read as the reverse complement.
TGAGCACGATCGGCGCCCGCAGGTACTGACGCCCGGACCGCGCGCCGGCGGCGCTCAGCCCTCGGGTCGCGGGCTCGGTGCCTTCCCCGCGTCCGCCGCCGCCTTCCCCGCGGCCTTGACCGCCTTCGCCACGGTCTCGTAGCGCGGGGTGCGGCGCAGGCCGAGCGCCAGCATGATCCGTCCCACCCGCGGCCAGCGCTGCTCGATGGCGCGCGCGGCCGCGTAGTAGAGGGCGATGACGAGCGCCACCGCCAGCGTGCTCGCCGCCGCGCCCGCGTCCTCGTCCAGGACGAGGCCCGTCTCGGCGGCCAGCCAGGTCAGCCCCGCGCCGACGGCGACGGGGACCCAGGTACGGATGAGGCTCACGACATAGTCGTCCACGACAGCTCCCTGCCCCTGGTGAATTCCAGGCGAGTGTCCCGAACCCCACCATCTAGTCTAATCCGGTGACCCCCGAGCTGACCCTGCTGCCGAGGGTGGCGTTCCGCGGCCGGGAGATCGCCGGGCCGCGGCTGCGGAACCTCCTCGCGCTGCTGGCCGCCGATCTCCGCGCCGGCCGCGGCACCGCCCGGCTCGTCGAGGACCTCTGGCCGGACGACCGGCCCGCCAACCCCGCCAAGGCGCTCCAGGTGCTGGTCTCCCGCGCCCGCGCGCAGCTGGGCGCGGACGTCATCGTCAGCACGCCCGCCGGCTACCGGCTGGCGCTCGGCGAGGAGCGGGTGGACGCGGCCGCCGTCCTGCTCAGCGCGGCCGAGAGCGCGCGATGCTCGCGCGCCGGCGACCACGCCGCGGCGCTCGCGCACGCCGAGGACGGGCTCGCGCTCTGGGACGGGCCGCCCGCACTGGACGCGGCGGACAGGGCAGGCGCGGCAGGCATGGCAGGCATAGAGAACGCCGGGGACGCCGGTCCCGGCGATCCGCTGACCGCGCTCCGGCTGGAACGCGCCGCGACGTACCACGCCCTGGTACGCGCCCGCGCGCTCGCCCTGGCCCGGCTGGGGCGGCACGAGGAGGCCGCCGGCCCGCTCGCCGGACTCGTCGCCGAGCGGCCGCGGGACGAGGAGCTGCTGGCCGGGCTGCTGCGCTGCGAGGCCGCGACGGCGGGACCGGCCGCCGCGCTCGCCCGCTACGACGCGTACCGCCGCGGGCTGCGCGACGAGCTCGGCACCGATCCCGGCGCCGCCCTCAAGGACGTCTACGAGGAGCTGCTGCGCGCCGCGGCGCCCGCCGTCCGGCACGGGATCCCGCACGAGCCCAACCGGCTGCTCGGCCGCGACGCCGACCTGGCCGCCGTGTCCGCGCTGCTGCGCACGTCCCGGGTCGTCTCGATCACCGGCCCCGGCGGCCTGGGCAAGACGCGGCTCGCGCACGCGGCGGGCCGGGCGGCCGAGCAGCGGCTCGTGCACTTCGTCCCGCTCGCCGGCGTGGAACGGGACGAGGACGTCGCCGCCGAGATCGCCGCGGCGCTCGGCGGGGCCGGCCGGACCGGCCGGCCCGCCGACGTCCTGGCCGGGATCGCCGCGGTCGTCGGGCAGGGCCCGGCGCTGCTCGTGCTGGACAACTGCGAACACGTCGTCCAGGGTGCCGCCGCCGTGGTGGGGGCGCTGGTGGCGATGACCCGGGAGCTGCGCGTGCTCACCACGAGCCGGGCCCCGCTGTGCCTGTCGGCGGAGGCGGTCTACCCGCTGCCCGAGCTGGACGCGGCCACGGCCGCCGAGCTGTTCCGCCGGCGGGCGCGGGCCGCGCGGCCCGGCGTGGAGCTGCCCGAGGACGCCGTCGCCGGGCTGTGCCGCCGGCTGGACGGGCTCCCGCTGGCGATCGAGCTGGCGGCGGCGCGGGTCCGGGTGATGTCCGTACCGGAGATCGCGCGGGGCCTGGACGACCGCTTCGCGCTGCTGCGCGGCGGGCCGCGCGACGCCCCGGAACGGCACCGCACGCTGCGCGCCGTCGTCGACTGGAGCTGGAACCTGCTCGGCGCCGGCGAGCGGGCGGCGCTGCGCGCGCTGTCGGTCTTCCCGGGCGGGTTCAGCGCGGCGGCGGCCGAGTACGTGATCCCCGGCGGCGACGTGCTGGACACCCTGGAACGGCTGGTGGACCAGTCCCTGCTGGCGGTCGCCGACACCGGCGCGGGGCTCCGCTTCCGGATGCTGGAGACCGTGCGGGAGTTCAGCGCGGCCCGCCGGGAGGAGGCCGGCGCGACCGGTGCCGCGGCCGCCGGGTTCCTGGAGTGGGCGCGGGACTTCGCGGCCGGGCAGGACGAGCCGCTGTTCGGCCGCGAACCCGGCCCGGCCGTCGACCGGTTCCGGGCCGAGCAGGACAACCTCGTCCAGGCGGTCCGGCTGGGCCTGGACCGGCGGGACACCGCCACCGTCGCGGCGGTGGCCACCTCGCTCGGCGCCCTGTGGATCATCGAGTCCAACTTCGTGCGGCTCGCCGGCATGTGCGCGGAGATCGCCGGGCCGCTGACCCGCGTCCGGCCGGGGCCCGAGGAGGTGGAGCGCGTCCGGGGGGCGCTGATGCTGTGCGTGCTGTGCACGTACCTCCTCGAAGGGCCGCGCGCGGTGCGCGCGCTGGTGGCCCTGCGCCGGCTGCCGCCTGCCGTCCCGGACACCCTCTCCAAGGCCCTGGCGACCGTGCTGGCGGCCGCGCCCGAGCTGCACGGCCCAGAGGATCCGGTGCTGCTCGCCATGTGCGCGAGCGAGCACCCGATGATGGCGGGCGTCGCCTGCGCGGTGGCCAGCCACATCTGGGAGAACGCCGGGGAGCCGGAGCGGGCGCTGGAGGCCGCCGAGCGGATGCTCGCCGCGTTCCAGCGCGGCGGCAACCCGCTGATGGAGGTGATGACCCGGGCCCGGCTGGGCGAGCTGTGCCTCCAGACCGAGCGGAGCGCGGCGGCCGAACGCCACGTGCTCGCCGCGCTGCCGACGCTGGAGCGGCTCGGCGACCTGCCCGACGTGGCCTCGATCCGCTGGTCGATGACGCTGGCCTCCCTCCAGCAGGGCAGGCTCGACGCGGCCGGGCACTGGCTGGAGCAGGCGCGGCTGAACGGTGCCGACGACACCTACGGCGCGGTGCCGTTCGCCATCGGCGTGCAGGCGGAGATCGCCCTCGCCCGCGGCGACACCGAGGAGGGCCTCGGCCTGTGGCGCACCGCGGTCCGGCAGTCGCCGGGCGGCGGCGGCCTGCCGTCCGGGCTCGCCGCGGGCGATCCGTGGACGCTGGAGGTCCGCGCCATGACCGTGATCGCGCACGCGTACGCGGGCCGGCTGGACGCCGTACTGGACGTCGCCGGCATGCTGCCGCACGACCTCGCCGGCCTGCTGGCCAGCCCGCTGATCTTCACGCCGACGCCGTCGTTCGCCGGGTTCCCGCTCTGCGGCGCGCTGCTGCTGGCGCTGGGCCTGGCGGACATCGCGCGCGGCGACCGGCGCGGCGGGGCGCGGCTGGTCGCGCTGGCCGAGCGCTTCCGGTTCTCCCGCGCCATCCAGCCGACCATGGCGTCGCGGCGGGCCCGCGAGGCGGCCGAGAACGCCGGCGGGCCGGCGTACGCCGACGCGGTGTCGGAGTACGCCGGCCTGGACCGGAGGGAGCTGCGGGACGCCGCGCTGGAGCTGCTGCGCGCCCGCCCGCGGGACCGCTAGGGGGTGAGCTCCCGCCTGAACAGGAGCTTGGACCACAGGTAGCCGGCCAGGCCGAGCGCCGCGCACCAGGCCAGCGAGATCGCGGCGTCGTTCCCGATCGGGGTGCCCGTCAGCAGGCCGCGCAGCGTCTCGTTCATCGCGGTGAACGGCTGGTACTCGGCGAACCAGCGCACCCCGGCCGGCATCGAGTCCGGCGGGACGACCGCGCTGCCGAGGAACGGCAGGAACTGGATCAGCATCGGGGTGTTGCTCGCGGACTCCGGCGTCTTGCTGCTCAGCCCCATCCCGACCGCCACCCAGGTCAGCGCGAACGCCAGCGCCGTGAGCAGGCCGGCCACCGCGAGCCACTCCAGCGGGCTCGCGTCCGGCCGGAAGCCCAGCGCGACCGCGGCCACCACCACCAGCGCGGTGCTGATCAGCGTCTGGATCACGCTGCCGAGGAGATGGCCGGTGAGCAGCGAGTTCCGGGAGATCGGCATCGTCCGGAACCGGGCGACGATCCCCTCGGTCATGTCCACGCAGACCGACACCGACGTCACCATGCAGCCCGAGGCCACGCCCATCAGGACAATCCCGGGGGCGATGTAGTCGATGTAGTCGCCGGTGCCGACCCCGGCGCCCAGCGCGCCGCCGAAGACGCCGACGAACAGCAGCAGGAGGATGATCGGCGTCCCCATCGTGGCCAGCGACATGGCCGGGTAGCGCAGGGCGTGCCGCAGGTTGCGGCGGGTCATGGTCGCCGAGTCGGTCATGCTCCGGCCGAGCGCGGTCATCGGGCGGCCGCCTTTCCGCTGCCGTTCCGGGCCGTGCCGGCCGTGCCGGTCGTGCCGGTCGTGCCGGTGGTCTCGGTCAGGGCGAGGAAGACGTCGTCGAGGTCCGGGGTGTGCACGGACAGCTCGGCCGCCTCGGTCCCGGCCCGCTCGAGCGCGTCCAGCACGGCCCGCAGCGAGCGCGTGCCCGTACCGGGCACCTGGAGCGTCAGCGCCTCGTCGTCGCGCCGGATCTCGTGCAGGGAGCGCTCCGCGCCGAGCGCCCGCGCCGCCGCGTCCAGCTCCGCCGGGCCGGCGAACCGCAGCAGGACGTGGCCGCCCGGAACGAGCCGCTTCAGCTCGGCGGCGGTGCCCTCGGCGACCAGCCGGCCGCCGTCCAGCACCGCGATCCGGTCGGCGAGCTGGTCGGCCTCCTCCAGGTACTGGGTCGTCAGGAAGATCGTCACCCCGTCGGCCACGAGGTCCCGGATGATCTGCCACAGGGTGCGCCGGCTGCGCGGGTCGAGTCCGGTGGTCGGCTCGTCCAGGAAGATGATCTCCGGTTGGCCGACCAGCGTCATCGCCAGGTCGAGCCGGCGCCCCATGCCGCCCGAATAGGTGGCGACGGTCCTGCCGCCGGCCTCGGCCAGGCCGAACCGCTCCAGCAGGGCATCCGCCCGGCGGCGGCCCTCGGCCCGGCCCAGCCGGTACAGGTCGGCCATCAGGATCAGGTTCTCCCGGCCGGTGAGCAGGCCGTCCATCGCCGCGGACTGGCCGGTCACGCCGATCGCGGCGCGGACCGCGTCCGGCTCGGCCGCCACGTCCCGGCCGGCCACCCGGGCCGTGCCGCCGCCGGCGGCGATGAGCGTGGAGAGGATCCTGACCATGGTGGTCTTGCCGGAGCCGTTGGGCCCGAGCAGCGCGAAGATCGAGCCGCGCGGCACGGCGAGGTCGATGCCGTCGAGCACCACCGTGTCGCCGTACGAGCGGCGCAGCCCGGTGGCCTCGATGGCGAGCGGGTGCGGGTTGGTCGTCATGGCACCGATGGTGAGAGAGACCGGTATTACCGCGGTTTCACGCCGGTTTCAGGCCGCCCACGCAATAGCGTGGCGAACACGGAATGGCCGCGCCGTTAATCTCTTATCGACGCGGATCGTCACTCGGGGGAACGCTTGGGGGGGTCAGGTGAGGCTGCGAACGGGAGGCCTGGACGGCAGGCTCCTGCTCCGGCTGCCGTACGGCGTGATGGCCGTCATCGCGGCGGCCGACTTCCTCGGCGGCCCCGGCGCCGGCTACCTGCCGCTGCTCTCGCTGGGGCCGGCGTTCGCCAGCCTCGCCGGCGGCGTGCGCCGCACCGCCGCGATCGGCGTGCTCTCCGTCGCCCTGTGCGTGGCACTGGCCGCGTACAACCAGCTGCTGGGCGCCCGCGGCTCCTACCTGGCGCTGCTGTCGATCCTCGGCGTCACCGCCGCCGCGATGCTGGCCTCCGAGCTGCGCGAGCGCAAGGAGCGCGAGCTGAGCGACATCCGCACCGTCGCCGAGGTGGCGCAGCGGGTGCTGCTGCGGCCGGTGCCGCGGCGCGTCGGTCCGATCCACGCCGCCGTCTCGTACACCTCGGCCTCGGCCCGCGCCCGCATCGGCGGCGACCTGTACGAGGTGGTCACCACCCCGGACGGGGTGCGGGTGCTGGTCGGCGACGTCCAGGGCAAGGGCCTGGACGCGGTCGAGACGGCCGCGGTCGTGCTCGGCGCGTTCCGCGAGGCCGCCTACGACGAGCCCGACCTGCCGGGCGTCGCGGTGCGGCTGGAGCGGGCGCTCAGCCGGCACCTGACCGGGGAGCAGTTCGTGACCGCGGTGCTCGCCGAGATCGGCCCCGGCGACAAGGCCGGGCTGCTGAACTGCGGGCATCCGCCGCCGCTGATGATCCGTTCGGACGGCCGGACGGAGCCCGCCGATCCGCCCGACGTCGCGCCGCCGCTGGGGCTGATGGACATGGCCACGGCGAAGGCGCCGCCGTTCGAGGTCGACTTCGGGCCCGGCGACCAGATGCTCCTCTACACCGACGGCGTGATCGAGGCCCGCGACTCCGCCGGGCGCTTCTACCCGCTCGCCGAACGGTCCCACCTGCTCGCGGCCGACATCGAGCCGCAGGAGGCGCTGGACCGGCTGCGGAACGACCTGGTCGAGCATGTCGGCGGCCCGATCAAGGACGACGCCGCGATGCTGCTGCTGCGCCACCGGTCGCGCTGACCGCGTTCGGATACCGCAGAGAATTTCACGGGGAGAGGTCCGCCGGTCACGTTCCGGTGAGAGAGTGTGCGCAGGGCCATTTCCACCGCGACGAGGACGCGACGAGGAGCACAAGTGAACGCTCTGCAGCCGAGCGGCCGCCCCTGGACGGCGGGGCCGGGCCACGGCGGGCCCACGGTCCTGCGCATCCTGCTCGGCGGCCAGCTGCGGCGGCTCCGCGAGGCGAAGGGGATCTCCCGGGAGGCCGCCGGGGACGCGATCCGCGCGTCCGGCTCCAAGATCAGCCGGATGGAGCTGGGCCGGGTCGGCTTCAAGGAGCGCGACGTCGCCGACCTGCTCACGCTGTACGGCGTCCACGACCGGGACGAGCGCGAGGCGATGCTCGGCCTGGTCTTCCGCGCCAACGCGCCCGGCTGGTGGCACAACTTCGGCGACATCCTCCCCTCGTGGTTCGAGGTCTACATCGGCCTGGAGGAGGCCGCCTGCACGCTGCGGATCCACGAGACGCGGTTCGTTCCCGAGCTGCTGCAGACCGAGGAGTACGCGCGGGCGTCGATCGGGCTCGTCCATCCGGACGCGTCCGCCGCCGAGGTCGAGCGCCGGGTCACCCTGCTGATGCGCCGCCAGGAGATCCTGCGCAGGTCCGATCCCCCGCAGCTGTGGGCGGTGCTGGACGAGGCGGCGCTGCACCGCCGGGTCGGCGGCGAGGCGGTCATGCGCGACCAGCTGCGCGCGCTGATCGATGCGGTGCGGTCGCCCGCGGTCACCGTGCAGATCGTCCCGGCCGGGCACGGCGCGGTCGCGGCGCTGACCGGGCCGTTCTCGATGCTGCGGTTCGCCGAGACGGCGCTGCCCGACATCGTCTACCTGGAGCAGCTGACCAGCGCGCTCTACCTCGACAAGCCGGCGGATCTGGTCGTCTACAAGCGGTGCCTGGACCGGCTGTCGGTGAACGCCAGGCCGCCGACGGCCACGGCCGGCATCTGCGCGGAACTGCTCGGCCGGCAGTGGGAGCGGGAAGGGTAAGCGAGGTGGGAATCCGACGGCCGTGCCGGATGCCTTGCAGGTAATCGACGAACCGGGTCAGACTTAGGCGGATCGCCGAGGACACGTCGGAAGGTGAGCCCCCCATGACCGACAGCTCGTACGCCCGCGGCCCGGAGCCGGAGATCGAGATCGACACCTCCGTGGCGCACCCGGCACGGGTCTGGGACTACTGGCTGGGCGGCAAGGACAACTATCCCCCCGACCAGCAGGTGGGCGACCACCTCAACGAGACCATGCCCGAGGTGGTGATCTGGGCCCGCGCCGACCGGGAGTTCCTGGGCCGGGCCGTCCGGTACATGGTCACCGAGGCGGGCCTGCGGCAGTTCCTCGACATCGGCACCGGGATCCCCACCGCCGACAACACCCACGAGGTGGCGCAGCGGCTGGCCCCCGACAGCCGCGTCGTGTACGTCGACAACGACCCGATCGTGCTGGCGCACGCGCGGGCCCTGCTTAACAGCGCGCCCGGCGGCGCCACCGACTACATCGACGCCGACCTGCGCGACCCGGACGCGATCCTGCACGCCGCAGGCCGCACGCTGGACCTCTCCCAGCCGGTCGGCATCACGCTGCTGGGCATCCTGGAGTTCATCACCACCGACGAGGCGTACCGGATCGTCGGCCGGCTGATGGACGCGGTCCCGTCCGGCAGCCACCTGGTCATCGCCTGCCCCACCGCCGACGTCAACACCGAGGCGATGCGGCGGGTCATCCAGCAGTGGAACGACAGCGGCGCCACCCCGGCCGTGCTGCGCACCGGCGCCGAACTGGCCCGCTTCTTCGACGGCCTCGAACTGCTGGAGCCGGGCGTCGTCCCGCTCCCCCAGTGGCGTCCCGACCGCAACACCCTCTACGCCGACCGGGAGATCGGCTTCTTCTGCGGCGCCGGCCGCAAACCCTGAGCATCCGTCAACCAGGGTTGACACCTGGAGGCGCGTCAACCTAAGTTGACGTCATGAGAAGCCTCCAGGTGTCACTGCTGTGCGGTGCCGTGGCCGGCCCGCTGTTCACGCTCGCCTACCTCGCCGAGGGCGCCACCCGTACCGGCTACGACCCCACCCGCCACCCGGTCAGCTCGCTCGCCCTGGGCGAGCACGGCTGGACCCAGACCGCGAACTTCCTCGTGGCCGGGAGCCTGACCCTCGCGTTCGCCGCCGGGATGTGGCGCGCTCCGCGGCCGGCCGGCGGGCCTCTCTTCGGCCCGCTGCTCATCGGCGTCTGGGGCGCCGGCCTGATCGGTGCCGGGCTCTTCCGTTCCGACCCGGTGAGCGGCTATCCGCCGGGGACGCCCGACCGCCTCCAGTACACGACCCTGGGGATCCTGCACGACGCGTTCTCGCTCGCCGGGTTCGCCGCGCTGATCGTGGCGTGCTTCGTCTTCACGCGACGCTTCCTGCGCGCGGGCTCGCGTACCCGTGCCGCGCTCTCCGCGGCCGCCGGTGTCCTGTTCGTCGTCCTGCTCCAGCTCTCCGGCTCCGCGTTCTCGCAGAACGCGGACCTGGTCGACCACGGCGGCCTGCTGCAACGCGCCGCCGTCACGGTGGGGCTGGGCTGGATGACCTGGATCGCCCTGCACCTGCTCCGCGAAACCCGCGTGGACCGCCCATAGGATCCACGCAGGGAGGCCGGATGAAGATCTGGCGGTGGCGTACGGAGGCGTTGCTCCGCCTGTCCGCGCGCCAGGAGCGGGGCGGCCGGAGATCCAGGATCGGGCCGCGCGCCTGGCTCGCCCTGCTGCGGGCGTCCCGGCGCGGCGGCCACGCCTGGGCCGGAATGGTCCGCCTGGCGACCGAGGACCGGTACGCCGCGCACCCCCTGCGCGGGGACGCCCGGCACCTCGTCGCGACGGTGTGGTCGGAGGACCGCGATCCGGCGGTCCGCGCCGTCGTCCGCGAGCACGGCCTCATCGCCGAGCACGGCCGCGCGCGGTGGACGACCGCCGCCCTGCACGGCGTCCTGGCCGGGCACTGGAGCGACGGCGCCGAGAGGGAGATCGGGCGGCTGCTCGCCGACGACGACGAGGACGTCCGGGCGGGGGCCGCCCGCGCCTGCGCCGAGGTGGAGGAGCCGGTCCTCGGGTTCCTGTGGGGCGCGGTACCCGGCATGCGCGAGGGAAGGCGGGCCCTGGTCGGCGAACTGCTGCGCAACCCGGCCGCGCTCGCCGGCGCGACCGTGGGATCCGCCTGGCGGGCCTGGCTGGACGAGCCGTCCGAGGACCTCTGGGAGTTCCTCCGCGCGCTCGGCCGCCCCGCGCCCCCGGACGGCGACGGGCGCCTTCACCGGATGAGCCGTCTCGCTCTGGGGACCGCCGCGCCGGCGGACCTCTGCGCCGCCGCGCTCGCGGACCGTACGCCCGAGCACGTGCGGGCGCTCGTCCTCGCGACCTGCGCCGAGCGCGCGCTGCTGCCGGCCGGCCCGGCCGATCGCGCCGCGCTCCTCCTGCTGACCGGCCAGGACGTCCCGGACGGCGCACCGCTGGCGGACGCGTACTCCGCCGCCTCGCCCCGGCTGCGCGCCCGGCTCCGCGAGGCGGCCGCGCACGGCCCCGGCCTGGCGGCGGCCCTGATGCGGGGAACCGGCGTCGCGGCGATGAGCGCGGGCGAGCGCGCGTACCTGGCCGGCCGGCTCGCCGCCGAGCGCGCCTGGCCCGAGCTGTGGCGGCTGGCGCTGGAGCTCCCGCCCGCCGAGGCGATCGCGGCGGTACGGCCGATCGACGGCTGGCGCCCTCGGGACGGCGACCTGCTCGACCGCATGCGGCGGTTCACCCCGGAACGGGCCGCCGCGGCCCTGGCCGGGCTCGACGCGCACGGACCGCTCCGCGTCGACGTGGACGGCGAGATCAAGGAGTACGCCCTCTCGCACGACGGCACGCGCATGGCGGTGGCGGCCGTCGCCACCCGGGACCACCGGCCGGTCCACCACCTCACCGAGTTCGAGCTGCCCTCGGGACGCGTGCTCGCCCGGCACGAGACGACCGGCATCGAACGCAACCGCTCCTGGAGCGATCTGGTGCACACCGGCGACTCCGTCGTCGCGGTGGTGGGGAACCCGTCCGGGAGCCTGGTGCGCTACACGGCGCGCGAGCGCGAGTTCCTCCATGATCCCGGCTTCTCCGACCAGATCGGCTGCGTCAGGCTCGGTCCCGGCGGCCTGGTGGCCGCCGGTTTCCGCGCGATCCACCTGTTCCCGCCGCCGTACGACGGCACCCGGCACGAGATCGGCGCGGCGGAGCTGGGGCTGGAAAGGCTATGGCCGTTCGCGATCGGGGTGGAGCCCGCGACCGGGCTGGTCGCCGCGCGCGACCTCGACATCGTCCTGCTGGACGCGGAGGCCGGCCGGGTCGTCGCCCGCGGCCGGGACCATGACACCAGGGTGAACGGCTTCGCCTTCGCCTCCCCGGACCGGCTGGTCACCGCGGGCGCGGAGCACACGGTGACCTCGTGGCGCCGGACGGGCGGCGGCCTGGTGCCCGAACGCGCCGTGCGGAGGACCCACGTCACCCATCCGCTCACCGCGCTGCCACCGAAAGGCAGCGTGGCCCTCCCGCGGGGGCAGGAGTTCCTGGACGCGCGCACCCTGGAGAGCATCGCGCCGCCGTACGACACCGCGCATGCCCGGCACTTCCGCGCCACCCCGTCGGGACGCCACGTCGCGATCGCGTTCGCGTCGTGGATCCGGGTGCACGGGCCGTACCGGAGTCCGGCCGGCCTCCTGCTCGACCGGCCGCCGGCCGCCGCCACGCCGGCGGACCTGGAGGCGGTCAGCGCGCTCATCGCCTCGGAGACCTGCACCGGCGACGCCGCCGAACTCCTGCTGATCATGCGCCTCCGCCTGCTGGAGCGCTTCCGGGAGCGCTAGCCGGCGGACAGCAGCTGGGCGCGGACGCCGGCGAAGAAGGCGACCAGGACGTCGATGCACTCCTCCAGGTCGGGGTAGCGGCCTTCGAGGTGGCCGGTGGCCATGGTCTCGGTGAGCCCGTAGACGCCGTCGGCGACCATCTCCAGGCGCGCCCTCTGGGCGTCGGTGCCGCCGGGGAGGCCGGCCGCGACGAGGTCCTCGACCAGCTGGGCGCGGGTGGCGGCGGCGCGGCGGCGGGCGGCGTCGCCGAGCGGGGAGGAGCGGTCGTAGCGGGCGCGGACGCTCAGCCGGAAGAACTCCGGGTGGTCGCACATCATCTCCAGCGGGACGCGGAAGGCCTCGCGGAGGCGCTCGGCGCTGTGCGGCGCGGCGCTGGAGCGGCGGCGCGCCTCCCGGACGACGGGGCCGGTGCGCCGGCCGGCCTCCTCGCCGAGGGCCTGGAGCAGGTCCTGCATGTTGCGGAAGTGCACGTAGAACGTGGACTGGGCGATGCCCGCGTTGCGGCAGACGTTGCCCGTGGACAGCCCGGCCTCCCCCTCGGTGTCGAGGATCCGCAGGGCGGAGGCGAGCAGCCGGCGTCTGGTCAGGTCCTTGGCCTCGCGCCGGCTCATCGTCACGTCTGGCATGGATCCCCCTGAAGAGGCCCCCTGATAGGCGGTCCGTAGGCGATTTCACCGATAAGCATACCGCCAAGAAATCATGCACATATAAAGCAAGAATCCCGTTCGGTCAAGGCATTCCCATCACGGTTCGCCGATAGTACTATCGCCCAAAATCGTGACGCTGATCACTCCGCCGAGAGGGGCGCGCGTGAGACACACGACAGCGAGGCGGCGGGCCGCCGCCATCGGGATGTGCGCGGCGCTGCTCGCCACGGCGGCCTGCTCCGGATCGGGCGGCGGCACGCCGGCCGCCGGGACGGGCCCGGAAGGCACCCCCGTACCGGGCGGCCGCCTGGTGTACGGGGTCGGCGCGGACGCCAACGGCTTCAACCCGAACAAGGACTCGTTCGCCACGCAGACGTACACGATGGCCGGGACCGTCATCGAGGCGCTCACCGCCATCGACTCCACCGGCCAGTGGCGGCCGCTGCTCGCCGAGTCGGTCAAGCCGGCCGAGAAGGCCGCGCAGTGGACGATCAAGCTCCGTCCCGGCATCACGTTCTCGAACGGGGAGCCGCTGAACGCGGAGGTCGTGAAGGCCAACCTGGACGCGCAGAAGGCGTCGGCGCTCACCGCCGCCGTACTGGCCCCCTTGCAGGGCATCGAGGTTCTGGACGACATGACGCTCCAGATCCACCTGAACGGCCCGTGGGCCAGCTTCCCCAACACGCTCGCCGGCCAGATCGGGATGATCATTCCGAAGTCGTCGCTGGCCGACCCGGCGAAGGCGAGCCGGACGCCGGTCGGGACCGGTCCGTTCGTGTTCCAGAGCTACACGCCCGACAACCGCTTCATCGTGAAGAAGAACCCGAAGTACTGGCGCAAGGGCCTGCCCTACCTGGACCAGATCGAGTTCCGCATCCTCCCCGACTTCCAGACGCGGGCCCAGACGCTCGAATCGGGCGGCCTGATGGCGATGGCGACGCAGCGCGACAACGACATCGTGAAGTTCTCCAAGCTCGCCGAGCAGGGCACCTACAGCGTCCACCAGGCGGCCGGGATGTCGGTGCCGGAGCTGGCGTTCATGCTCAACACCGCCGCCGCGCCGCTGAACGACCTGCGCGTCCGCAAGGCGATGGCGCACGCGACCGACCGGGACGCGTTCATCAGGACGCTGCGGTCCGGCCTGACCAAGCCGGCCGACGGGCCCTGGTCGCCCGACTCCAAGTGGTACGCGCCCGGCGGCTACCCCGCCCACGACCCGAACCAGGCGAAGGCGCTCGTCATCGAGTACGAGAAGGAGAAGGGCCCGATCAAGGTCGAGCTGCTGACCGTGCCCGACCAGTCGTCGATGCAGAACGCCGAGCTGGTGCAGGACATGTGGAACAAGGCCGGGATGGAGATCACCATCCGGCAGGCCGACCAGGCCGACCTGATCCAGCGGGCGCTGACCGGCAACTACGGCGCGATCGTCTGGACGCAGTTCGCCCAGCCCGACCCGGACGGCGAGTACTCCTGGCTGCACTCGCGGTTCGTCCAGCCGGTCGGCTCGATCGCGATCAACATGAGCCGGCTCAAGGACGACCAGCTCAGCGCGGCGCTCGACGCGGGCCGCCGCAACGCCGACGAGGCCGCGCGCAAGGCCGCGTACGCGACGGTGCAGAAGCGGCTGCGCGAGCTGCTGCCGTTCATCTGGGTCGACCACCTCACCATCAGCGCGGTGATCGCCAAGGGCACCGTGAAGGGGCTGCGGCAGTACGAGCTGCCCGGCGGCGGGACAGGCAAGCCGCTCCAGGGAACGCCGACGCACCGCTTCGACCACATCTGGATCCAGCGGTAATGGCCCTGGTGGCACTGCGCAGGGGCGCGCAGCTGCTGTTCGTGCTGCTGGCGGTGACCGTGCTGGCGTTCTGGATGATCACGCTGCTGCCCGGCGACCCGGCGGTGCAGATCCTCGGGTACGGCGGCGACGAGGCCGCGCTGGCGAAGGTGCGGAACGACCTCGGCCTGGACGACCCGTTCTGGAGCCGCTACCTGGACTGGCTGGGCGGCGCGGTCACCGGCGACCTCGGCACCTCCTACATCTCCAGCATCCCGGTCGCCGAGTCGCTCACCGGCCGGCTGCCGGTCACGCTGGAGCTGCTGCTGCTCTCCCAGGTGATCTCGCTGGGGCTGGCGATCCCCGCCGGGCTGGCCGCCGCGCGGCGGGCGGGCGGGCTGCTGGACCGCACGCTCACCACGGCGAGCTTCGGGCTGCTGTCCACGCCGGTGTTCGTGTCCGGAGTGGTGCTGATCATGATCTTCGCGGTGCGGTGGCCGCTGCTGCCGGCCACCGGCTACACCCCGTTCGGCACCGACCCGCTGGAGAACCTGCGGTCGATGCTGCTCCCGTCGGTGACGCTGGCCGCCGGGCAGCTGGCGGTGTACGCGCGGCTGCTGCGCGCCGACCTGATCGCGACGCTCCAGGAGGACTACATCACGCTGGCCCGCGCGCGCGGCCTGTCGCCGCGCCGCATCCTGTGGCGGCACGCGCTGCGCCCGTCCGCGATCTCGCTGGTCACCGTGGTCGGGCTCAACCTCGGCGCGCTGATCGGCGGCGCGGTCATCATCGAGACGCTGTTCGGGCTGCCGGGCGTGGGCCGGCTCCTGGTCGAGGCGATCCTGTCCCGCGACTACCTGGTGGTGCAGGGCGGGGTGCTGCTGGTCGCGGTCGGCTACGTCCTGGTCAACTTCGGCATCGACCTGCTCTACGGTGCCCTCGACCCGAGGATCCGCCATGCGTCCTGACCATCCCGTGCAGAAGAGGCGCCGGCGGTTCGGGTGGGGGTTCCGGCTGGCGGCGCTGTGGATCGTGCTGGTGGTCGGCGCCGCGCTGGCCGCCGACGTGCTGCCGCTCCCCCACTACGACGCGACGCTCGCGGGCGAGCCGCGGACGGGCCCGAGCCTCGCGCACCCGCTGGGCACCGACGGGCTCGGCCGCGACATGCTCAGCCGGATCGTGCACGGCGCGCGGGTGTCGCTGGGCGTCGGCATCGGCGCCGCGCTGCTCGGCCTGCTGGTCGGCGGGCCGCTCGGGCTGCTGGCCGGCTACCGGCGCGGCCGCACCGACCGGGCGATCATGACGGCCAACGACATCGTGCTGGCGTTCCCCGCGCTGGTGCTGGCGCTGGCGGTGGTGGCGTTCGCCGGTTCGGGCGTCCGCAACATCCTGCTGGTGCTGGGCCTGCTCGGCGCGCCCGCGTGGGTGCGGCTGATCCGCGGTGTGACGCTGTCGTACGCGCAGCGCGAGTTCGTCACCGCCGCCCGGGCGCTGGGCGCGCGCGGCGGCACCGTGATGTGGCGGGAGATCAGCCCGAACGTGGTGATGCCCGCCGTGTCGTACGCGTTCACGGTCATGGCGGTGATCGTGGTGGCCGAGGGCAGCCTGGCGTTCCTCGGCCTGTCCGTGCAGGCGCCCACGCCCACCTGGGGCGGCATGATCAACGAGGGCCGCAGCACGATGGACACGGCCGTGCACACCGTGCTGGCGCCATCGGCGGTGATGTTCCTGACCGTGCTGGCGTTCAACCTCGTCGGGGACCGGCTGCAGGAGATGGCCGGCTACCGGCAGAGCGGGCTGGAGCCGGCGCGGCGGAAGCGCCCGGCGGCCCGGCCCGTGCTGGAGGACGCCGTCCCGGTCGCGCCCCGCGAGGGGCCGGCGCCGCTGCTCGAAGCGGCCGGGCTCCGCACCGCGTTCGTCACCGAGCGCGGGCTCGTCCGGGCCGTGGACGGCGTCTCGTTCACCCTCGAACGCGGCCGCACGCTCGCGATCGTCGGCGAGTCCGGCAGCGGCAAGTCGATGCTCATCCGCTCCGTCCTCGGGCTGCTGCCGCCCGGCGGCGTCGAGCGCTCCGGCCGCGTCCGCCTGGACGGGCGCGACCTCACCGACCTGGGTCCCGAGGGCATGCGGGAGGTCCTCGGGACCCGGCTGGCCGCCGTCTTCCAGGACCCGATGACCGCGCTCAACCCCGTCCGCACGGTGGGCACGCAGGTCACCGAGCCGCTGCGGGTGCACCGCGGCATGAGCCGCTCCGAGGCGTACGCCAAGGCCGAGGAGCTGCTCGCGTCGGTCGGCATCCCCGAGCCGCGCCGCGTCCTGCGCGGCTACCCGCACCAGCTGTCGGGCGGGATGCGGCAGCGGGTCACGATCGCGATGGCGCTGTCGTGCGACCCCGAGGTGCTGTTCGCCGACGAGCCCACGACGGCGCTGGACGTCACCGTCCAGAAGCAGATCCTGCGGCTGCTGCACCGCGAGCGCGACGGGCGGGACATGGCGATGGTCCTGGTCAGCCATGACCTGGCCGTGGTCGCCGAGCACGCCGACGAGGTGATCGTCATGTACGCGGGCCGGGTCGTGGAGCGCGGCCCGGCGGACGTGCTGTTCACCGCGCCCCGGATGCGCTACACCGAGGCGCTGCTGCGCGCCGCGCCCGATCTCGCGGCGCCGAGCCACACCCGGCTGGAGGTCATCGACGGCCGCCCGCCGGACCTCGCGGACCCGCCGGCCGGCTGCCGGTTCCACCCGCGCTGCCCGTTCGCCAGGGAGCGCTGCACGACCGAGGAGCCGCCGCTCACCGAGGCGGACGGGCGCTCGTACGCCTGCTGGTACCCGGCCGGTACCCCGACCGAGCCGGCCGACCTGGAAGGGAGCGTCCCGCATGGCGGGTAGCGGAACCGCGCATCTGCGCACGGACGGCACCGACGGCGCGGCGGACACCGTGCTGCGCGTGGAGGACCTCACGGTCACGTTCCCGGCCGGACGGCGCCGTACGGTGCAGGCCGTCTCGGGCGTGAGCTTCGACGTGGCGAAGGGCGAGACGCTCGGCATCGTCGGCGAGTCCGGCTGCGGCAAGTCGTCGGCCGCCCGCGCGATCATGCAGCTGCCGCCGCCCGCCGCCGGCTCGGTCCGGCTGAACGGGCAGGAGCTGACGGCGCTGCGCGGCGAGGCCCTGCGGCGCACCCGGCGGCGACTCCAGATGATCTTCCAGGATCCGATCTCGGCGCTGAATCCGCGCCGCCGCGTCCGCGACATCGTCGCCGAGGGCCCGCGCGTGTGGGGCACGCTGAACGGCGACACGGGCCGCGTCGACGAGGCCCTGGAGGCGGTCGGGCTCGACCCCGCCACCGCCGCCGGCCGCCGCCCGCACGAGTTCTCCGGCGGCCAGTGCCAGCGCATCAGCATCGCCCGCGCGCTGGCCCTCGAACCCGAGGTCGTCATCTGCGACGAGCCGGTCTCCGCGCTCGACGTGTCCGTCCAGGCGCAGATCCTCAATCTGCTGGAGGACCTCAAGGCGCGGTACGGGCTGACGCTGGTGTTCATCGCCCACGACCTCGCCGTCATCAAGAACATCAGCGACCGCGTCCTCGTCATGTACCTGGGCAAGACGTGCGAGCTGGCGCCGAGCGCCGGCCTCGTCGAGCGCCCGGCCCACCCGTACACGCGCGCGCTGCTGTCGTCGGTGCCCCGGGGCCGGGCCCTCCCGGAGGCCGAGGAGGACCCGATCGGCGGCGAGCCGCCGTCCCCGTTGAACCCGCCGTCCGGGTGCCGCTTCCGGACCCGCTGCCCCCGCGCCGACGCCCGCTGCGCGACGGAGGAGCCCCTGATGCGCCCGCTGGCGGCCGGTCACTGGATCGCCTGCCACCACCCCGTCACCGAGTGAGGAAGCGCAGGTCGGACGCCACCAGTGCGGCGTTCGCCGCGCCGCCGCGGCGGAGGGCGGGGGCCAGGGCGTCGAGATCCGTGAAACGGGCCGGGCGGAGGTGGACGCGGTAGCCGTCGCCCGCCGGTTCGGCGGTGAGGGCGTCACCGATGGCGAGCCTGCCGTCCGGGAGGTGGGACGCGGTCGCGCCGGCCAGCCGTTCGAGGGCGTCGACCGAGGTGATCCCGGTGGCGATCGGCACCTCGGTGGCCGGGTCGGCGAAGGCTTCCCGGAGGTCGCGGAGGCGGGCCGCGACGGTCGTGCGGGCCGGGTGGTCCGCGGGGAGGCGGTCGCCGAGCAGCTTGGCGGCCTCCGCGACGTGGCCGGGCGGCGGTACGGACGGGCGCTCGCCGAGGAGGGCGATCACGGCCGGCAGGGCGTCCTCGGCGCCGGCGGCGAGGGTGACCCACTGCTCGCCGGTCAGCGGGGCGAGCGGCGGGCGCCGTCCGGTCCAGTAGGCGACCGCGCCGTCCAGGTCGGGGCCGGTGCGCCACAGGTCGGCCGGGTCGGCGGGCATCAGCCGCTCGACCACCTCGACGGCCTCTTCCGCGGTGGCCATCGCCTCCAGGGTGAGCGCGGCCGCTCGCAGGTCGGCCTCCGTCAGGTTGAGGGCGCGGGCCCGCTCGGCGTCGCCGCGGGTGAGGGCGGCGGCGCGGCCCCGCGCCCAGCCGTCCGGCCAGGAGAGGTCCCGTGCGGACGTGGACAGCAGGAGCAGGCACTGGGCGGCGGTCAGGCCGGTCGCCTTCGCGAACGCGGCCGCCGTGGCCTCGCGGTCGAGGGCGGGCGAGCCGTTCCGGGCGAGCAGCCCGACCGCCCGCCGGAGCCGGTCGGGATCGCCCCAGCCGCGGCACGTCCGCACCTCCACGACCCGGTTGCGCAGGAACAGGAGGGGATCGGGGCCGCCGGGGGTGTAGAGGAGCGCCGTGTTGGCGTAGTAGTAGTCCACCGGCTCCTGCTCGCCGACCACCGCGATGGCGATGGGGCCGTGGCCGGAGCGCAGGTCGCCGGTCTCCTGCGCGGGACGCAGGCGGGCGACATGCCAGGTGCCGTCGGTCCGGACGAGGTCGGGGACCTCCGCCAGCGCCGCGAGCTCGGCCCGGCCGCCGCCCGACCAGGCCGCGTGCAGGACCGCCGCGCCCAGCCGGCCCAGCCTGTTCTCGATCCCGCGGACGGCGGCCGCGTCGAAGCGCGCGACGGACCTGTCGAAGGTTCGCCGGGCGCCCGCGCGCGCGAAGTGGACGATCCGCTCGTACGGTGAATCGGGCCCGGGGTCCGGCTCCTCCCCGGGCTCGTCGCGCGGTACGGCCGGGGCCGCGGCGGCGGGGGCCGGCCGCAAGTACGGCGAGGAGCCGAGGTCCAGCCGTTCCAGGAGGGCGGACGCGCGCTCGCGGCATTCGATCGCCGTCCACACGAGGGAGGTGACGCCCTGCCAGAGCGCCTCGTCGGTGATCTCGGGCAGCAGCGGGCGGAGCCGTCCGGACAGCTCATCGAAACAAGCGTCCTGCTCCCGGAAGCCGGTGTCCGGATCCATGACGCGCAGGAGCTCGGCGATCAGCGCCGTGTCCGCGACGTCGATCAGGCGGCGCGCGGTCCCGTCCCCGACGGCGCGCAGGGCGCGCGAGCCGCCGGGGTCGCGCGGCTCCATCGCGGCCCACCAGCCCGGCGGCGGGACGAGGGCGGTGCCGACCGCGTAGCGGTGGCGCTTCACCCAGCCGATGACGTTCGCGCCGGAGTGCTCGGGCGCGCGGCCCCACCCGCGGACGTAGCGGCCGATCGTCCGGCCGGCCGCGTCCCGCAGCTCGATGGTGCGGCCCGCGCCGCGCCACACCGTGGCCGCGGCTCCGCCGGGGAACGTCACCCGCTCGCCGTCGGCGGGCTCGGTACGGCGGGCGGCCGGGTGCACGCCGCCGGCGGGATCGTGCGGGCAGTGCGGGCCGCCGTGGTCCACGACGGTCACCCGGCCGCCGGTGACGATCAGGCAGCGGTCGTAGAGGTCGCGCGCCTCCGTCCGGACGTTGGCGGAGTCGTCGTAGAAGTCGTACGTGCCGAAGCACTGGGCCGGCCCCACGCCCTCGGGCGTGACCACGGCGGCGCGGTAGCGGTGGTCCCAGAGCCGCCCGGCCTCGATCAGCAGCAGGTCCCGCCCGCTCTCCTCCATGTAGTCGCTCATGCTGCGCACGTGCCCGGCGGAGAGGGCCGGCAGCTCCAGCTCGTCCAGGAGGCCGCCGCTGAGCGCGGCCGCGAGCGCCCGGACCGGGTCGGCTCCGGTCACGATCGCACGGACGCTCTCCAGCATGGACGCGGGCACGCCGCCGGCCGTGAACCGCTCCACGTCGCACAGCGCCGCGTGCACGTCCGGGAGCCCCTGCTCGGGGACGCGCCCCGCGTGCGCGGCGAGGATGTCCGCGACGATGCCCGCCGTGCCGGGCGTGCCGGTCAGGGCCCGTACGGTCTCGGGTGCGGTCACCTTCGGGTGGGCGGGCAGGCTGACGTGCAGCGGGGCGGTGATGTCGCCGATCACCGCGTCGCGCAGGACCGGGCCCCAGTCCGGGTCCGCCGCCAGGGCGGACAGGTCGGAGCCGCCGCCACCGGCGAGCCAGTCGTGGAGCTTGAACGTGTGCAGCAGCCGCGGCCGCTCGACCGGGACGCCGCAGCCGACGAGGAGGTCGAGCAGGGCGAAGTCGGTGTCCGTCTCCTGGAAGTCGTAGACCTTGTGGTCGTCGTCGTCCAGTAGCGCAGCATGGTCGTCGCAGGTGAGCCCGTCGGCACGCAGGGCCGCCCCGGCGCCGCGCAGGAGGTCGTCGAGACCGGCGACGGGGAGGGTGAGCCCGGCGTACAGCCTCAGGAAACGGCCCAGCCACTCCTGCGCCCGCGCACCCGTGACCCCGGTGAACGGAGCGTGCAGGCCGGTCCCGGCGAGATTGGTCAGGAGCAGCGACACCGCCGCGCCCTTGGCCTTGGGGGTGTCCTTCGCGGGCAGCGGCAGCACGCCGAGCACGGCCCGGCCGATCTCCGGATCCGCCGCCGCCATCCCCCGGAGCAGCGGCAGGACGAACGTCCAGAGGGCCTGCGGCGCCGACTCCATGCAGCCGTGCGACAGCAGCGCCCGTACGGCCCGCTCGTCGTCCGGCCCGCCGGGCGTGTGCCCCGCGGCCTTCGCCGCCGCCGGCCACCCGGCCGCCAGGACCAGCGCGTGGTCCTCGCCCGCCTCGCACCATTCCGTGAGCAGCCGCAGGAACCAGCGGTACGCGCCGGCGGGGGCATGGCGGGCGGCCAGCCGGCCGGCGTGCGCCTTGAGGGTGGGCGGCCCGACCGCGTCGGACCCGGCGGCGAGATGCACCGCCACCAGCTCGGCCTCGTCCACCGGCAGCGCGTGCGCCCGCTCGGCGGCGCGGGCCTTCTCGAAGAAGGCGCAGGCGAAGCGGCTGCTGCCGGCGGCGGCCAGGATGCGCGCGCACTCGTCGTAGAACGGCGGGAGGAGTTCGGGGGCGCCGGCCTCCAGGGCGTCGCCGGCGCCGGTCAGGGCCGTGCGCGCGAGGCCGGGCTTGCGGGCGGCCAGGTCGCGGGCGGCGCGCAGCTCGGTCTGGGCGGCGAGGGCGCGGGCGCGGTGGGCCGGGTGCCGGTGCAGTGCCGCGGGGAGGAAGCCGAGCAGGTCCGCCTCCACCGTCCCGGCATCGGTCTCCGCCACCGGGTCCAGGTCGTACAGGGACATCTCGGCCTTGTCGCCCTCGACGGCCGCGCGCCGGACGAGGTTGACGACCGGGGCGTCCAGGACGGCGTGCTCGTAGCGGACGGCGACGCAGGCGTCCTCGCCGCCGCCCGGCGCGGGCGGGCCGGGCAGCACGGCTCCGGCGCGCAGCAGCGCCCCGCGCGGCGGGAGCCGGAGGTCTGCGGGCGGCGCGGCCGTGCCGGGCTCACCGCGATGGCCGTCGCAGTAGTACGAGTACACCTCGGCCGCGTCGAGCACCGGCCCGTCCTCGTCCACGGTACGGGCCCCGTACAGGCCCATCAGGATCCGCACGCCCTCCGACCACGCGATGTCGCCGATCTCCCGGCCGCCGGCGGCGAACGCCAGGTAGGACATGTAGACCGGGCTCATCGGGCCGTGGTAGTCGAGGTCGATCTCGATCGAGAGCGGTTCGGGCGCGCGGACGGTGAACCGCGCCGCGCGGCCCCTGATCCGCCCGCCCAGCTCGTGGACGTGGCGTTCGAACGCGGCGCCGCTCTCGAACCGGGCGTCCAGGTACCCGAAGGCGTCCACGAGCGCGACCGTCCGGTCCATGCCGGCGGGACGCGTCCAGATCTCCCGGTGCACCTGCTCGACGGCCTGGTCCAGGCCGCGCCGCCGCCAGCCGTCGAGCGCGTCCCCGAGCAGCACCGGGTGCGGGATCGCGAACGCCTCGGCCTCCGCCCAGCCGGGCCCGGTCAGCGGCGCGCACCGGGTGAGGTCCGGCGCGCCGTCCACGACGGGCGCGACGATCAGGTCACGGAGCGTCTCGCGCCACACCGGGTCGTCCCAGACCGCCGCCGGCAGGCCGGCCGGGACGGGCAGCGACCGCACCATCCACGCCTCGACCCGGTCGTGCACGTCCCGGGCGCGCTCGCCGAGCCGGTCGCACAGCGCGGCCAGCCGGATCGCGTCCGGGTCCTTCCGCACCTTGGCGGGCACCTTCGCGAGCACCCGGCCCGCCGCCGTCCGGCAGGCCACCTCCGGCCGCAGCGTCCCCTCGACCGTCACCTCGTGCCCGGTCGCGATACCGATCCATCCCATGCCGCCGCATTGTCGATCATGCCTCCGACATCCGGCGAATCCCCTGGGACGGATGATTCGGGCGGCACGCTCGGGGCAGTCGGTCAGGCGTGGGGGACATCGATCTCGTCTTCGTCGTCGCGGGCGCCGCGGCGCTGCTCGCGGCGGCGCTCCCCGGCCTGATCGACCGGCTGCCGGTGTCGCTGCCGGTCCTCTTCGTGGCCGCCGGGCTGCTGCTGTACGCGCTGCCGCTGGACCTGCCGGTGCCGGACCCGGTCGGCCGGCGGGCGGCGCTGGAGCACCTCACCGAGCTGACGCTGATCGTCTCGCTGATGGGCGCCGGGCTGGCGCTGAACCGCCCGTTCGGGCCGCGCGCCTGGGCGACCACCGCGCGGCTGCTGGTGATCGTGCTGCCGGTGACGACGCTGCTGGTGGCCGGTGCCGCGTACGCGCTGCTGGCCTGGCCGCTCGCGGCGGCGCTGCTGCTGGGCGCGGCGCTGGCGCCCACCGATCCGGTGCTGGCGTCGGACGTGCGGGTCGGCGAGCCGACCGACGATCCCGAGCACGACGACGACGAGGTCCGGTTCGCGCTCACCTCGGAGGCGGGGCTGAACGACGGGCTGGCGTTCCCGCTGGTCTGGACGGCGATCGTCGCCGCGGGCGCGGGCGGGGTCGGCAAGCTCGTCGCGGTGGACTTCGGGTACTCGATCGCGGCCGGGGTCGCGGTGGGCCTGGTGGTCGGGTGGCTGCTGGGCCGGCTGTTCTTCGGCTCCGAGCGGCCGGTGCGGCTGGCCGAGCGCAACGAGGGTTTCGTGGCGCTGGCCGCGACGCTGCTGGCGTACGGGATCGCCGAGGTGCTGCACGGGTACGGCTTCGTCGCGGTGTTCACCACGGGCTGCGCGATCCGCGCGGCGGAACGCTCCCACGGCTACCACGGCGTCCTGCACGGCTTCATCGAGCAGGTGGAGCGGCTGCTCACCGTGTGGCTGCTGCTCCTGCTCGGCGGGTTCGTCGCGTCCGGGGGGCTGTCCGCGCTGACCTGGCAGGGGGCGGCCGTCGGGCTGCTCCTGCTGCTGGTGATCCGGCCGCTGGCCGGGTGGGCGGCGCTGTACGGGGGCCCGGCCGGGCCCCGGGAGCGGCGGGTGATCGCGTTCTTCGGCGTGCGCGGCGTCGGCTCGCTGTTCTACGTCGCCTTCGCGCTCGGCCAGGCCGACTTCGGCGTGCCGCCCGAGGCGCTGTGGGCGGTCGTCGCGTTCACCGTGCTCGGCTCGGTCTGCCTGCACGGCCTGACGTCCACGCCGGTGCTGGGCCGGCTCGACCGGCTGCGGCGGCACCGCCGGCTCCCGGCCCCCGGGCGGTGACGGTCAGCGCTCGCCGGTGAGGTCGTCGCGGTCGACGTCGGCGCGCTCCATCGCGTCCTGCAGCTCGGCCCCGACCGCCGGGCGGGTGTCCGGGTCGCGGCGCGGCTCCTGGTCGGCGTCCCGGTCCGGGTCGCCGCCCGGCCGCATCACGACCGGATCGGTCTTGTCGGTCTTGGCGGCGTTCTCCTCTGGAGTACTCATGCCGGTACGGCTACCCGCCGATGACCAGGGCTAACACGCATATCGCGGGGGCGCGAATGGGGATCGGGCCACCGGGTACGGGCAGGCCATGAACCATCGCCATACGGAGGAAGACGCCGAGGGCGCAGGGGGCACCGAGGGCGCAGGTAGCACCGAGTCGTCCGGCGGCGTGCCCGTCAGCGGTACGGGCGTGCCGGGCGTGCGCTCCGGCCACCCGGACTCGCTGCCGCCGGACGAGGAGGGCGTCCGCGAGGCCGAGCGGACCGACGACACCGGCGACCACGGCTGGAAGGGCCGCCCCGGGAGACCGCCCCGGAGCACCGGCTGACGGCGTTAACCTGTCCGCCGGGAGGCATGATGCGGCGGGCTATCTCCAGCACGGAACGACGGGCACGGCTAGGGGTACGGCACCGGCTGGCGCCGGGGGCGGCGGCCGCCGATCCACCCGAGGTGGCGCGGTCGCTGGTGGCCGTGCACAGCACCGACCCGTCGTCGGTGTACCTCGGCACGCTGGCCCGGATGGCGGGCGGCGACCTCGGCACGGTGGAGCGCGCCCTCTACGACGACCGGACGCTGATCCGGCTGCTGGCCATGCGCCGTACCGTGTTCGTGACCGCGCTGGACGTCGCGCCGGTCGTGCAGGCCGCCTGCTCGCGGGCGGTGGCCGAGCGGGAGCGGCGCAAGCTGATCGGGATGCTGGCCGAGGCGGGCGTCGGCGGCGCCGACCCGGAGGGCTGGCTGGAGGACGCGGAGGCGGCGGGCGAGAAGGCGCTCGCCGCGCGGGGCGAGGCGACGGCGGCCGAGCTGGCGTCCGACGATCCGCTGCTCGGCACGCAGATCGTGCTGAGCAAGGGCAAGAAGTACGAGGGGCGGCAGAACGTCGCCAGCCGGGTCCTGCTGCTGCTCGCCGCCCAGGGCCGCGCCGTCCGGGGCAGGCCGCGCGGCTCGTGGACCTCGCACCAGTACCGCTGGTCACCGCTGGAGCTGTGGTGCCCGGACGGCCTGGCGGACTGGGAGACCGGGGCCGCCGAGGTGGAGCTGGCCCGGCGCTGGCTGCGCGCGTACGGCCCGGCCACCGCCGACGACCTGCGCTGGTGGACCGGCTGGACGAAGACGCGGACCGCGAAGGCGCTGGCCGCGCTGGACACGGCCGAGGTCGTCCTGGACGGCGGCGCGGACGGCCTGGTGCTGGCGGACGATCTGGAGCCGGTGCCGGAGCCCGAGCCGTGGGCGGCGCTGCTGCCGGCGCTGGACTCGACGCCGATGGGCTGGCAGGCCCGGGAGTGGTTCCTCGGCGAGCACGGGCCGAAGCTGTTCGACCGGATGGGCAACGTCGGCCCGACGGTGTGGTGGAACGGCCGGATCGTGGGCGGCTGGGCGCAGGACCGGGACGGCGCGATCGTGTGCCGGTTCCTGGAGGACGCCGGGTCCGAGGCCGCGGCCGCCGTCGAGGCCGCGGCGGAGCGGCGCGCGGAGCTGCTCGGCGGCGTCCGGCTCAACCCCCGTACCCGCGGCATGACCTGGCTGGAAGAGGAACTGAAGGGGTGAGCCCCCGTGGAGTACAGCGCGCAAGGGACCCGGCTGAACCGGCGGGGCCTGGAGACCCGGCGGCGCTTCCTCGCGGCGGCCGTCGACCGGCTGGCCACGGGCGGGCCCGACGCGGCCAGCGCCAACCGGATCGCCCACGACGCGGGCCTCACCTGGGGCACCATCCAGCACCAGTTCGGGGACGTCGACGGCGTGTGGGCCGCCGTGCTCCGGTACTGCCTCGGGCAGGCCGAGCCGCTCTTCGAGCGCGCCCTGCCGGGGCGGGCGGCGCCCCGGGAGCGGGTCGCCGCGATCGTCGACACGCTGCTGCGGACGTATGACTCGCCGGTGGCGCAGGCCGTCCAGAACCTCCGCCTCGCCCTGCCGCGCGACCGCGAGACGCTGGAACGGCTCTTCCCCGAGACGGCCGCGGCGCTGCGGCTGGGGGACGCGACGTGGACGCGGCTGTGGGAGTCGCTCTTCGAGGGCATCGACGTCGCGCCCGAGCGGCTGCGGCGGGCGCGGCGGTTCGTGCCGGGCGCGGTCCGCGGGCTGTACGACCAGTCCAGGCTGACCACGTTCACCGACCTGGACGACGCGCGCGAGGGCCTGATCGACGCCATCACGGCCTACCTGGACTAGTGCCCGAGCCGGAACGGGACAGGCTTCGAGGACCAGTCCGGGCACGGCCGGACACGGGCCGGTATCGGCCTCGTTGCCGGGCTATCTTTCGCCGGATCCGATGGCTAACTTCCGATATCTGCGGTTTTCGGGGGTTCATTCGCGATCTCCTTCGGAGGAGCCGACCATGCCATCGACTCGCCGGGGCGCGTTCCGTGCCGTCACCACGGCCACGGTGCTCGCCCTACCCCTCGCACTCGCCTCGCCCGCCGGCGCGGACCCGGACGCCGGACGGCAGCAGCGGGTGCTCGACTCGATCAAGGCGCCGAACGCCGTGCGCCATCTGGAGGCGTTCCAGAAGATCGCCGACGCCAACGGCGGGACGCGCGCCTCGGGGACCCCGGGCTACGCCGCGTCCCGCGACTACGTCGCGAACAAGCTCAAGGCGGCGGGCTACAACGTCTCCATCCAGCAGTTCGACTTCCCGTTCTTCCAGGAGAGGTCGAACGCCGTGCTGAACCAGACGGCGCCGGACCCGAAGGTGTACGCCCCCACCCCGCCGGACGGCAGCGCGCTCGGCGACTTCGCCACCATGACGTACTCCGGTTCGGGCGACGTCACCGCGGCCGTGCAGGGCGTGGACCTCACCCTCCCGCCGTCCCCCGAGCCCAGCTCCAGCAGCGGATGCGAGACCGCCGACTTCGCCGGCTTCACCGCCGGCAGCATCGCGCTGATGCAGCGCGGAAGCTGCGACTTCGAGGTCAAGGCCCGCAACGCCATGGCGGCCGGCGCGGCCGGCGCGATCATCTTCAACGAGGGCCAGCCGGGCCGTACCGACGCCTTCGTCGGCACGCTCAACCAGCCCGGCGTGACGATCCCGGTCGTCGGCGCGAGCTTCGCGACCGGCGAGGACCTGGCCTCCCCGGCGGGGACGACCGTGCGGCTGCGCACCGACACCGCCAGCGAGATCCGGCCCACCTGGAACGTCCTCGCCGAGTCCAGGAAGGGCGACCCGGGCAAGACGGTCATGAGCGGCGCCCACCTCGACAGCGTGCTCGCCGGGCCCGGCATCAACGACAACGGCTCGGGCAGCGCCGCGCTGCTGGAGGTCGCCGTCCAGATGGGCAAGCTGCCGCCCAAGAACAGGCTGCGCTTCGCCTGGTGGGGCGCCGAGGAGCTGGGCCTGCTGGGCGCCGAGCACTACGTGGCGAACCTGCCGCAGGCCGAGCGGGACAAGATCGCGCTCTATCTGAACTACGACATGGTCGCCTCGCCGAACTACATGTTCGGCATCTACGACGGTGACGACTCCGACGCCACCGGCGCCCCGGCCGGGCCGCCCGGATCGGACGAGATCGAGAAGACCTTCGAGAAGTACTTCGACACGCTCCGCCTCGGCCACGTCGGCACCGACTTCACCGGCCGCTCCGACTACGGCCCGTTCATCGCGGTCGGCATCCCGGCCGGCGGCCTGTTCACCGGTGCCGAGGGCATCAAGACCGAGCGCGAGGCCGAGCTGTTCGGCGGGACCGCGGGCCAGGCGTACGACCCCTGCTACCACCAGGCGTGCGACGACCTGTCGAACATCGACAGGCGGGCGCTGACGGCGAACATGGGCGCGATCGCGCACTCCACGCTGACCTACGCCTACAGCCGCGACCTGCCCGGCCCCGCCACCCGGACCGCCGGCGCCAAGCGGGCCGCCACCGCCGGCCACGACCACGGCCACGGGGGCGTCACGAAGTAGACAACGAAGTAGACAACCGAGCAGACAGCCGATCGGACACTTGTCCAAATCGCCCGCCCGCAGCCCTTGCGGGCGGGCGCCGGCGTTGAGAATCCTGGTCCCATGGATCTTCCGGAGCTCGGCTTCTACGGACTCGCCGGCCATTCCGGCACCCCCCGCGACCTCCTCGACCAGGTCCGCGCCGGCGAGCGGCTCGGCCTCGGCGCGGTGTTCCTCTCCGAACGCTTCACCACCAAGGAGGCCGCCACCCTCTCCGGTGCCGCCGGGGCCGTGAGCGAGCGGATCGGGATCGCCACCGCCGCCACCAACCACAACACCCGGCACCCGCTGCTGACCGCGACGTTCGCCACCACGATGCACCGGCTCACCGGCGGCCGGTTCGCGCTCGGCCTGGGCCGCGGCTTCGACATGCTCTTCGGCGTCATGGGCGTCCCCCGGGTCACGTCGGCGCAGCTGGCGGACTTCATCGGGATCATGCGCCGGCTCTGGCACGGCGAGCCGGTCGTGGACCACCACGGCCCGGCGGGCGACTTCCCGTACCTCAGCCAGGACGCCGCGTTCGACGAGGACATCCCGATCATGCTGACCGCGATGGGCGAGCGGACGCTGGAGTTCGCCGGCGGGATCGCCGACGGCGTCGTCCTGCACACCTTCTTCACCGACGAGACGCTGGCCCGCTCGGTGGCCGCCGTCCGCCGCGGCGCGGAGAAGGCCGGCCGCGACCCGGCCGGGGTCCGCGTCTGGTCGGTGCTGGCCACCGTCGGCGACCATCTCGACGAGGAGGCCCGCCTCCGCAAGCTCGTCGGCCGGCTGGCCACCTACCTCCAGGGGTACGGCGACCTGATGGTCCGGGTCAACGGCTGGGACCCGGCGGTCCTGGCCGCCTTCCGCGCCGACGACCTGGTCGCCGGGTTCCCCGGCGCGTTCGACGTGCTCGCCACGCCGGACCAGCTGGAGCACGTGGCGGGGCTGCTGCCGGACGAGTGGCTCGCCGCCGCCGCGACCGGCTCCCCCGAGGCGTGCGCGCGGACCGTCCTCGGCCAGTTCGACGGCGGCGCCGACGGCGTGATCCTGCACGGCGTGACGCCGGACGAGGTCGCGCCGGTCGTCGCCGCGTACCGCGAGATCAGGCCCGCCCGCCTGGCGAAGGAGCCCGCGAGCCTCAACCCCGGGCGCTTCTGATGGCGGCGGCGGGCGTGGTCGACGGGCCCACGGGGCTCACCCCGGAATGGCTGAGCGAGGCGCTCGGCGCGCCGGTCACGGCGGTCGCGTACGAGAAGGTCGGGTCCGGGCAGATCGGCGCGTGCTACCGGCTCCGGCTGGACGGCGGCGCGGGCGTGCCGCGCACGCTCGTCGCCAAGCTGGCGGCCGAGGACACCGGCGCCCGCGCCTTCCTCGCACCGGCGTACCGGGCCGAGGTGTCCTTCTACCGGGACGTCGCGGCGACCGTGGCCGTCCGGACGCCGCGCTGCCACTACGGCGCCGCGACCGACGACCACACCGGCTTCGTGCTGCTGCTGGACGACCTC
Source organism: Spirillospora sp. NPDC029432 (assembly GCF_040703975.1). Taxonomy (NCBI): domain Bacteria; kingdom Bacillati; phylum Actinomycetota; class Actinomycetes; order Streptosporangiales; family Thermomonosporaceae; genus Spirillospora; species Spirillospora sp. NPDC029432. The sequence goes on along the minus strand of NZ_JBEZWH010000001.1, from coordinate 111,261 downwards.
CATCCGGCGGAGCAGGGCGACCAGCTCGCGGGCTGCACGCCCGCCCGCGCCGCCGACGCCGTCACCAACCTCGCCGGGCTGCACGGCCCGCGCTGGTGCGATCCGACGCTGCTCGACCTGCCATGGCTGAACGCGGTCGGCCAAGAGGACACCGACTCCCTCGCCGAGATCTTCGGCCCGGCCGTCGACACCTTCGCCGAGCGGTTCGCGGCCGACCTGGACGGCCGCGACGTCCGCACGCTGCGCGAGGTCGCGGAGGCCATCGGGCCCTGGGTGCTGGGCCGGGCCGAGCGGTTCGGGCTCGTCCACGGCGACTACCGCCTGGACAACCTGCTCTTCCCGCCGGAGCCCGGAACCGGCGTGACGGCCGTGGACTGGCAGACGCTCAGCCTCGGCCACCCGGCCCGCGACCTGGCGTTCTTCCTGGGCACCGGGATGGACCCCGCCGAGCGCGCGGCGCACGAGCGCGCGCTCGTCGCGACCTACCACGGCGCGCTCGCCTCGTACGGCGTCACCGGGTACGGCCTGGACGAGTGCTTCGACGACTACCGCTACGGCACCCTCCAGGGACCGCTGATCACCGTGCTCGGCTGCGTGTACGGGACGCCGACCGAGCGCGGCGACCGCATGTTCCTCGCCATGGCGGCCCGGTCGTGCGCGGCCGTACGGGACCTGGAGGCGCTAAGCCTGCTCTGACCCCGGCCCCGCCGGCTCGCAGATCACCAGCGGGATCTCGCGGCCCGCCCACGACTGGTAGCGGTCGATGTCGGCGTACATCGCGGCGAACCGCGGCCACAGCGCGGCCCGCTCGGCGGGGTCGGCGGTGCGGGCCCGCATGCGGCGCAGGTCGCCGCGCACCCGGATCACCACGTTCGGCTGCGCGAGCAGGTTGAGGTACCACATCGGGTGCTTCGGCAGCCCGCCCTGCGAGGCGATCAGGACGACCCGGTCGCCGTCCGGCAGGAACAGCAGCGGCTGCGTCCGCCGCCGACCGGTCTTGCGGCCGGTGGTGGTGAGCAGGCAGACCGGCACGCCCTTCGGGAAGGCGCTGCCGATCCGCCACTTGCCGCCGACACGGCCGGCGGTGATCCGGTAGACCTCCACGTTCGCCCGGGAGGCGAACTTGAGGATCTTCGGAACGAGCGGTGAGTCCATTCCCTTGGGGCGTGCGGTCTGCGGCATGGCCTGCCTTTCCTGGACGCGCCCTAGACGCGGGCGGGGACCTTCGGTTCCTCGTCGAGCTTCTCGCGCAGCTTCTCGCCCTCGATGTCGATGTTGGGCAGGACGCGGCCCAGCCAGCGGGGCAGCCACCAGGCGCGCCTGTCCAGCAGCGACATCACGGCCGGGACGATCGTCATCCGTACCACGAAGGCGTCGATCGCGACACCCACGGCGAGCGCGAACCCGATCGACTTGATGATCGCGTCGTCCATCAGGACGAACCCGCCGAACACCGCGATCATGATCAGCGCGGCGGCGGTGACCACCCGGGCGCCGTGCCCCATGCCGGAGATCGTCGCCTGCCGGGCGGTGTCGCCGTGGGTGAAGTCCTCCCGCATCCGGGAGACGAGGAAGACCTCGTAGTCCATGGCCAGGCCGAACAGGATGCCGATCAGCAGGATCGGCAGGAAGCTGATCAGCGGCCCGGGGTTGTCCACGCCGAGCAGCCCGGCCAGGTGCCCCTCCTGGAAGACCAGGACGGTGATCCCGAACGTGGCGCCGACCGTGAGCAGGAACCCGAGCGCGGCCTTGACCGGCACCAGGATCGACCGGAAGACCAGCATCAGCAGCAGCACCGACAGCCCGACGACCAGCAGCAGGTACACCGGGAGCGCGTCGGCGAGCTTCTCGGACACGTCCACGCCGAGCGCGGTCTGCCCGGTCAGCTCGACGCCGCCGATGTCCGCGGTCCGGTCCCGGATGTCGTGGATCAGCCGTTCGGTGGCCGGGTCGGACGGCCCGCTCTCGGGGACGACGCTCAGCAGCGCGGCCGTGCCGGACGGGCTGACCTGCGGCGGCGTGACCGCCACGACCCCGTCGATGCCCTTGATCTCGGTGGCGGCCCGCTGCGCGGCCTGCCCGGTGGCCTCCTTGGAGTCGCCGGTGACGACGGCGGCGAGCCGGCCGTTGAAGCCGGGCCCGAAGCCCTCGCTGATCAGGTCGTACGCCTCGCGGCCTGGCGAGCCCTCGGCGGACGAGCCCGCGTCGGGCAGGGCGAGGTGCATCTGGGTGACCGGGTAGGCCAGCCCGCCCAGCGCCAGCACGCCGGCCAGGATGAACGGCACCCGGTGCCGGGTCACGACGTACGCCCAGCGGAAGCCGAACGGCGTCTTCTTCCGCTTCGCCCCGCTCTCGTGCCTGCCTTCGCCCTTGCGGCCCTTGCGGCCGGGGGTCAGCCGGGTCCCGGCGAAGCCGAGCAGCGCGGGCTGGAGCGTGATCGCGACCAGCACCGCGACGGCGACCGTCGCGGACGCGGCCAGGCCCATCACGCTCAGGAACGGGATCCCGACGACCGACAGGCCGGCCAGCGCGATCACCACGGTGGCGCCGGCGAAGACCACGGCCGAGCCCGCGGTGCCCACGGCCCGCCCGGCGGCCTCGCGCGGTTCGAGCCCCTCGGCGAGGTTCTGCCGGTAGCGGGACGTCAGGAACAGCGAGTAGTCGATGCCGACCGCCAGGCCCAGCATCAGCGCCAGGATCGGCGCGGTGCTGTTCATGTCGACCACGCCGGTCAGCGCGTACAGCCCGGCCATCCCGACGCCGACGCCGACCAGCGCGTTCAGCAGCGTCATCCCGGCGGCGACCAGGGAGCCGAAGGTGACGATCAGCACCACCGCGGCCACCGCGATGCCGATCGCCTCGGAGGTGCCGCCGACGTGCGGTTCGGCCTGCGCGACCTCGCCGCCGTGCTCCACCTGGAGCCCGGCGGCCTCGGCGGTCCTGCCGGAGTCCTCGTACGCGGTCCGCTGGGCGTCGGTGAGGTCGGCGGCGGCCTTCTCGAACTGCACCTGGATCAGGGCGTGCCGACCGTCCTGGGAGACCGCGCCCGCCTGGAACGGGTCGACGGCGCCGACCACGCCCGGCAGCGCGGACGCCTCCTTGGTGAGCCCCTGGACCGCCGCCTTGTTGTCGGGCGCGGCGAGCGTCTCGCCCTTGGGGACGGCGACGACGATCGTCCCGGTCGCTCCGGACGCCTGCGGGAACTGCTTGCCCAGCGCGTCCATGGCGCGCTGGGCCTCGGTGCCGGGGATGCTGAAGTCGCTGGACATCGAGCCCTTGAACGCCGCGGCCGCCCCGCCCAGGGCCGCCAGCAGGACGATCCACAGGACGAGCACCAGCCGCCGGTGGCGGAACGAGGCGCGGCCTAGCCGGTAGAGCAGTGTGGCCATGGGGATGAAGATCCTTCAGTGGTCGAGGGTCCGCAGCGCGCCGCGGACGAGGGCGGCGCGCAGCTCTTCGTCGGTGAGGTCGGCCGTCTCACCGGCCCGGGCCCCGGCGACGGCCACGCCGCCGAGCACCATCGCCGCGGCGATCCGCGCGGCCGGATCGGCCGACCGGCCACCCGCGAGCGCGTCGACCAGCCGGTCCACCATCTGGTGGACGTCGCCGAGGGCCGGGTGCCGGAACATCTGCTCCAGGTCGTCGAGCAGGATCTTGACCTCGCGGCGGAACCGCAGGACGAGATCGACGTACCCTTCGACGGCGATCCGGACGGCCTCCTCGCCGTCCAGTCCGGCCAGCCGCGCGTCCAGCTCGGCCAGTTCGGCCGTCACCGGACCCAGCAGCTCGGTGAGGATCGCGTCCTTGCCGCTGAAGTGGTACAGGAGCGAGGCCTTGGAGCACCCCACCCCGTTCGCGATGTCCTGGAGCGAGGTGCCCTTGAACCCCGTCACGACGAAGAGCCCCGCCGCGACGTCCAGGATCTGCCCCCGCCTGTCACGCGCCATGCCGTCCACGCTAACTGACCGAACGGTCAAAGCTGGCCGATCGGTCAGACTCCCCCCTATGGCCTTTCACACACCCTCACGAGGGAGCGGAGGGGCTCCGCCGTTCGTTGAGGCGCCGCTCGGCCTCCTCCCAGGTGATCGGCAGGTCGCCGGGCGGGACCGTCCAGAAGACGAAGACGGAGTCGCGCATCACCTTCCGCCGGCGCTCCATCGCGGGCTTGTGCGGTCCGGTGCCGGCGTAGGCGTAGAGGGCCTTCCGGTCGGTCCAGGCGGACAGCGTCCAGAACGTGCGGCGCAGCGGCCGCGCCTTCAAGCTGACACCGAGCGCGCCGGGAGCGCGGCGGGCCTGGAGGAGCAGGCGCATCGAGTCGACCATGAAGCCGGGGACGTGGCGCAGCGACCGCACTTCGAAGCGGGACGCCATGACCACCGGCTCGGTGCCGGGGTCGGGGGTTCCGAGCTGGGCCCAGGGCAGGGTCGGCATGGCGGGTCCTTCCGCAGAGGATCTCAAGGAACTTGACAGTGACTACTTTCCACTGACAAGTCTGCCTCCGCCGCAGCGAACTTGTCAATGGTAAGATTCGGCCGGAGGTGAGGGAGATCAACGGCTACCATCACGGCAACCTGCGGCGGGCGATCATCGACGCGGCGGTGGAGGCGATCGCGGACTCCGGGGCGGCCACCTGGAGCCTGCGCGAGCTGGCGCGGCGCGCGGGGGTGTCGCACGCCGCGCCGGCGCACCACTTCGGCGACAAGGCCGGGCTGCTCACGGCCGTCGCGGCCGAGGGCTACGCGCTGTTCGCCGACGCGCTGGCGGCGGCCGGGGACGACTTCCTGGAGGTCGGCACGGCGTACGTGCGGTTCGCCACCGAGCACCGGGGCTACTTCGAGGTGATGTTCCGGCCCGCGCTGTACCGCGCCGACGACCCGGAGGTCGCGGCCGGGCGAGCGGCGGCGAGCGCCATCCTCGCGCGCGGCGCGCGGACGGTCGTCGGCGACCCCGGGCGGGCCCCGATGATGGAGATCGCCGCCTGGTCGATCGTGCACGGCTTCGCCGAGCTGTGGCTCAGCGGCGCGCTGCGCGACGACGACGTGGGGACGTCACCCGTACCGGCGGCCCGGGAGATGCTCCGGGTGATGTACGAGCGCTAGCCGCCGGCCGGGGACGTCCCCGCCATCGTTCGGTCGTCGCTCACTCGTCGTTCACTCGTATTCCGTGCCGCCCTTCCGGGTGAGGTAGGCGGGGGACACGAACTTCGCGATGGCGCGGCCGCCGAGGATGTCGCTGTGGCGGCCGCTGGCGGGACGCACGACCAGGCCCTCGCGCAGGTGCGCCCCGGTGCCCGAGACGGTCTCGCGGCCCGCGGCCAGCTCCATCAGCGCCGCCTCGTCGTACGGGCCCTCGTACAGGACGGGCACGGCGGGTAGCCCGACCTCGGCGAGCGCCGCGGTGAGCTCGGCCGGGTCCAGCCAGCGCCGCGGCTCCACGCCGGCGGCGACGGCGATGTCGAAGACGGCGTAGCCGACGCGCCGGCCCGTGGCGTCGGCCCCGTACGCGAGGTCCTGCACGCCCTTGCCGAAGACCTCGCCGAACACCCCGACCCTGGACGCGCCGAACATCTCGGCGATCCGGCGGGCCGCGGCGGCGACCTCGTACGCCTCGATCGCCCGCCAGTAGAGGTTCTTCGGGTTGTGCGCGAGCGCGAGGTTCTTGGAGCCGAAGCCCTTGGACGACACGTAGCCCTCATCGCCGACCAGCGAGAACAGGCAGGCCGACCCGTGGATCTTCTCCGTGGCGACGACCGGCTCGCCGGGCTCGAAGATGCCCGGGTAGCGCTTGATGTCCTCGATGTCGATCCAGCGCAGGAGTTCCGGGGCGGAGACGACGTCGCCCGCCATGTGCACCGGGACCGGCGGGATCCACTTGGTCACGCCCAGCTCGGCGGCGAAGTCCCGGTCCGCGGCGGCGGACAGGTCCACGTCCCGGACGGCCTCGGGAACGCACACGATGCCCTGCGACAGCTCGCCGCGCAGCCGCACGGCCTTCACCCGGTTCCGCAGGGCGCCCGCCAGCCGGCCGGTGAGGCCCAGCTCGGCGATCAGGTCGTCCGGGAGGAGCGCGCCCTCGGGGATGTAGAGCGCCCAGTCGCCGGTGCGGTACCGGCCCTTCGCCACGACCGCCCGGTAGAGACCGACCTGCGCCAGTTCGAGGGCGTCGGCGTTCTCGTGCGGGTGGATCGTGAGCCGCTCCGCGGTGACTCGAAAAGTGGACATGCGGAGAGGGTGGCAACGGCCATATGTGGCGAGCAACCGGTTATCGGTCTTGCCGGGCGCTTTCCCCGGTGTTAGAGCGAAGGGGTGAGCCGTTTCCGGGTGGGTGCCGCGCTCGCCGCGCTGGCCGTCGCGCTGGCCGTCGCGGTGCCGGTCGTGCTGTGGTGGCCGGACCGGGGCGGGGACGCGTTCACCGCGGACGAGCGGCGCAGCCTGGCCACCCTGCGCGTGCTGGATCCGGCGCATCCGCTGCTGGAGATGACCCTGTACGCGCCGTACGATCCGCTGCGCCCGGCCGCCGCCCCGCCGCGTACGGACCGGCCGCTGGCCTGCTCGCTGTTCGTCGCGGCGAACGGCCCGCGCGGGCCGCTGTTCGGGCGCAACTTCGACTGGACCGCCAATCCCGCGATGGTCCTCCGGACGCGCGACTCGATCTCCCTGGTCGACATCTCGTACCTGGGGATCACCGGCGCGGACACCGCGCGGATCACCACCGATCCGGCGCTGCGCCGCAAGCTGCTGCGCGCCGCCGTGCTGCCCTTCGACGGCATGAACCGGCACGGGCTGGCCGTGGGCATGGCGCAGGTGCCGAGCGCACGGCCGCCCCGCACCTCCGGCCGGCCGGTGGTCGGCAGCGTCCGGATCCAGCGGCTCGCCCTGGACCGGGCTCGTACGGTCGACGAGGCGATCGCCGTGTTCGGCCGCCACGACGTCGCGTTCGACCCGGGCGAGCCCGCGCTGCACTACCTGATCGCGGACGCGGCCGGGCGGTCGGCGGCCGTCGAGTACGTGGACGGCCGGCTCCGCGTGGTCAGGGGCGCGGGCGCCTGGCACGCCATGACGAACTTCACGCTGACCGGCGCCGGCGAGGACACCAGGCGTTCCGACGACCGCTACTCGGCCATCGCCGCGCGGATGCGGGCCACCGGCGGCGTGCTCGTCCCGGACGGCGCGATGGACCTGCTCGCGAAGGTCGCCCAGCCGCACACGCGCTGGTCGGCGGTGTACGAGCTGCGGCACCGTACCGTCCACGTCGTGCTGGACCGCGACTACGGCGAGCGCCGCACCTTCCGCCTGTCCTGAGACCGGCGGAAGGCGCGGCGCGGGGGTCAGCCGTCGAGCTTGGCGAGCAGCACGCGCGCCTGCTCGGCGAAGCCCTCGTGGCCGGAGGCCAGCGCGTCGCGCAGGTGCCCGCGGGCCCGGTCCACCTCGCCCGCGCCGTACCGCAGCTCGCCCAGCCGGTACGCGGACTCGCCCAGCAGCTCGGCGTCGCCGGTGCCGATATCCAGGCACCGCTCGTAGAAGCGCACCGCGCCGTCGCGGTCGTCCAGCCAGTACGCCAGCTCGCCCAGGTGCGCGGCGGCCATGGCGCGCTGCTGCCCGTCCTCGGTGTCGATCACCGCCTGGTACCAGCGCAGCGCCTCCGGCCAGTCGCGCTCGCGCTTGGCCAGCGAGCCGAGGTACATCCTGGCCAGCTCGACGGCGACCGGGTTCTCCTCTCCGGGCGCGTCGATCGCGGCCAGGTACAGCTCGCGGGCACGGGCGGGGTCATCGTCGTGGTAGCTCCGGCCGAGCGTGACCCTGGCCAGCCGGCCGAACCGCGACTCGGCGCCGCTCAGCGGGGCCAGCACCTCCCGCGCCCCGGCGTGCTCGCCCGCGTTCACCAGCGCGTCCCCGAGTGCCCAGACCGCTCCCGGCTCGCCGGATCCGGCGGCGGTGCGCAGCACGCGCAGCCCGACTCGCGGGTCGCCGCGGTCGGCCTGCATCATGCCGAACATGCTCGCGAGCCGCGGCTCGTCGACGCCGAGCCCGGCGGCCGCCTCGTTCAGCCGGTGGGTGGCCGCCGCCAGCTCCGCGTCGTCGCCGTACCGGCCGAGCAGCTGGACGAGCGTGCTCAGCGCGCGCAGCCGCGCCTTGCCGTCGGGGTGGCCGGCCAGCCGCTCGCAGATCTCCCGCGCCTTCGCGGGCTGGTCCGCCTCGGCGAAGAGCGCCGCCAGCTCCAGCTCCCGCTCCGGGTCCGGCTCGCCGGGCGCGAACCGCACGGTGCCCTCGACGTACAGCATGGCCGCCGCGCGGTCGCCGTCCTCGGTCAGCTCGGTGGCGCGCCGGTGCGCGACGCGCAGCGGGAGCTCGGGGTCGCCGGCGCGGGCCGCCAGCGTCAGCGCCCGCACGGCCACCTCGTGCCGCCCCTCGGCGTACGCGTTGTTCGCGACGACCACGAGGTTCCCGGCGGCCGACTCGACGAGTTCGGCGAGCGCGTCGTCCTCGCCGTCCCCGTCGCCGTCCGAGCCCATCGCCGCCACCTGGCCGAGCGCCTCGGCCGCCGCCGCGAGGTCGCCGTCCTCGAACGCCCACTGGCCCAGCAGGGTGCCCGCCCTGGCGCGGACGTCCGGCTCGCCGGCCGCCGCGGCGAGGTCCAGCTCGGCGCGGGCGTCGGCGTTCTCCTCCCGGTCGCGCAGCGTGCGGGCCAGGTCGAGGCGGATCCGCGCGGCGAGCTCCGGGCCCGCGGCGCCGATGCCCTGCCGGTACAGCCGCCGCGCCCCGTCGGTGTCGCCGCGCATGTGCCGCGAGTCGCCCCACATCCAGTAGCCGGCCGCCACGGTCTGCGGATCGCCGCTGGTCACCGCGCGCTGCGCGTGCTCGGCGACGCCGTCGTGGTCCGCCGCCTCCAGCAGCGCGACCAGCAGGCTGCGCAGCGGGACCAGCGCGGCGGGGTCGTCGATCTCGCTGCCCTTCCGGTACGCCTCGATCGCGGCGGCCGGGTCGTCCAGCTCGCCGTACAGGTCGCCGATGTCGTCGTACGCCGTGGCGGCCTCGGCCGGGTCGCCGTGCTCGGCGACCGCGCGCAGGATCCCGATCGCCTGCTCGGAGTCGTACGAGGCGGTCATCCGCGCGGTACGGATGATCCGCCGCCCGGTCTCGGCCGCGTCGTGCGTGCCGGCGTGGTCGCGCATCAGCTGGAGCAGCGGCTCGGCCAGCGAGCCCTCCTCGCCCTCGTGCTCGTCCAGGATCGCCTGGAGCTCCGGCGACAGCCCCTGCGGTGCCGCGCCGTCCAGGGCCTCCCGGATGACGTGGTCGTGCTCGGGGTCGACGCCGACCAGGGTCGCCAGGAACGCGTCGGCGGCGTCCCCGTCGGTGTCGCCGACCATGAAGGCGACCCGGCGTGCCGCGTCCACCGGGCCGTCGCCGACGCCCGCCCGCGCGGCGAGGACCATGCCCCGGACCGCGGTCGCGCGGTCGCCCGCCTTGCCCGCCTCGATCGCGATCGCCATCACGTTGTTCCTCGCGGTGTCGACGATGTCCGACAGCCGCGTGCCCTCCGCCGCCTCCAGCACCGCGACCCGGCCGAACGCCTCCAGCGCCGCGGGCTTGTCGCCGCCCTGGTACGCAATGTTGCCGAGGTAGGACTCGGCCTTGGCGGCCTGCTCCTCGTCGCCGGACTCGTCCCGGACGCGCCGCGCCTCGGCCGCGGCCGCCTCGTCCTCGCCCAGCTCGTGCAGCGCCAGCGACAGGTCGAGGCGGATCCGCATGGCGGTGCCGCCCGTCCCGGCGGCCTCCAGGCCCTGCCGGTACGCCCGTACCGCGCCCTCCGGGTCCTCGCGTTCCATCCGCACCCGGCCCAGGACGCGGTGCCCGTGGGCCACGGTCTCGGGGTCGCCGGTCGCCAGGGCGCGCCCGGCGGCCTCCACGGCGGCGTCGAGGTCGTCCCCCCTGTAGAGCGCCCAGCACAGGCTGCGCAGCGCCGGGTACGCGGCGGGGTGGTCGATCGCGGCGCCGTTCCGGTACGCCTCGACGGCGGCGGCCGGGTCGTCGGTGAGGTCGCCCAGGTCGTCCCAGGCGACGGCTGCCTGCTCCGGCGGGGCCAGCTCGGTGACGGACGGCAGCAGCGCGCGGGCGCCGTCCCGGTCGCCGGAACGGCGGGCACGGGACACGGCGATCACCGTCGCGGCCGCGGCCCCGGCGTGCGCGGTGCCCTTCAGGGCTTCGAGCGCGGGCCGTACGGCCGCCGGGTCGTCACCGCGCAGCGCCTCGTACAGGCCCTCCAGCTCGGGGCGGGGCTCGGGCAGGATCGCTCGCGCGTCCTCCAGCTCGCGGATCAGGTCGGCGTCCGGCCCGTCCGGGCCCGCGTCGAGGCCGAGCGCGGTGCCGTAGTAGGCGTGGGCCGCCGGAATGTCGCCCGCGGCGGTGGCGCGCAGCGCGGCCTCCCAGGCCAGGAAGACGACGTCCGAGTAGAGCCCCGCCTCGGCGCCCTTCGCGAACCCGTGCATCGCGGCCTCGTGCTCGCCGGCCTCGGCCGCCCGGACCGCCAGCGCCACCGCGTTGTTCGCGGAGATCTCGGCGTCGTCGCCCGTACCGGTGGTGGCCACCCGGCCGAACGCCGCGATCGCGCCCGCGAGGTCGCCGTCCGCCTCCAGCTCGAAGGCGCGCTCGAAGTCGGGCTCGAGGTCCTGCTCGAGGTCGCGCTCGAGGTCGCCGCCTTCCGTGCTCTCCGTCGCCGCGGCCGGCGGCTCGACCGCCTTCACGACCGGCAGCCCGCCCAGGGTGCCGTCCGGCGTCCCGGCCGGCGCTGCCGTTTGGGGCGCCTGGCCGCCGGGGGGCGGGACGGCCGCGGCGCCCTCGCGGTAGACGCGGGCGGCGGCCGGGTCGCCGTTCTCCTCGGCGGCGGCCGCGTACTCCTGGGCCAGCCTGGCAGCGTCGCCGGGCGCGCCGCCGACGGCGGCCAAGTGGAGGGCGCGGACGGCCAGGGCCGGGTCGCCCGCGGCGGCGGCGTCCTCCGCCACGGCGCCCAGGTTGTTGAGCGCCTGCTGGTGGTGGTCGTCCTCGGTCTCGCTCGGGTCCGGGTTCGCCTGCCCGGCGGCCGCCGCGGTGCCGAACGCCTCGGCGGCGCGGGCGAGGTCGCCGCCGTTCGCCAGCCAGGTGCCCAGCTGGAGGCCCGCCAGCATCACCATGCCGATGTCCTCGGAGACCAGCACGGCCTCCATCTCGCGGTACGCGGCCTCGGTCTCGCCCAGCCGCTCCAGCGTGGCGCCGTAGAGCGCCCGGATCCGTGGCTCGGACTCCGGGTGGGCGTGCTCCAGGGCCAGCCGGTAGTGGTCCCTGGCCGCCGCGAGGTCGTCGCGGCGCGCGCAGAGGTCGGCGAGCGCCCAGGCGCCGACGCCGACCGTCTCGGAGTCGCCGCTCGCGACGGCCCGCCGCGCGGCTGGCTCCAGCGCGGGGTGGTCCCGCTCGCCGGAGTACGACTCCAGCAGCACGACCAGATCGCGCAGGCAGTCGAGCGCGGCCGGATGCTCGGCGGCGGCGCCGCGCTCCAGCACCTCGATCGCCGTCTCCAGGTCGCCGGCCTGCCCGTAGTGGAAGCCGAAGGTCCCGCACATCCAGGTCACGGGCTCGGGCGGCGCGGACTCCAGCGCCAGCTCGTACAGGTCGCGGGCGCCGTTCCGGTCGTCGCCGTCCACGCGGAGCCGTTCCACGGCCGCCTCGGCGAGCAGCTCGCCCGCACGCCCCGAGCCCGCCCCGGCCCGGACCAGCGTCCGGACCGCCGCGAGGTCGTCCTCGAACAGCGCTACGTGCAGCTCGGCGAGCAGGGGCTCGCCGTAGTCCTCGGTGAGCAGTTCCAGCGCGCCCGCCCGGTCGCCGTCGTGGAGCCTGATCACGGCGCGGTCGGCCGGGCCCGCGGTGCCCAGCCGCTCGCGCACCCTGAGCTCCATCAGGCCGGGGCCCTGGGCGGCCCGCTCGTACGCCTCGCGCGCGCCGTCCTCGTCACCGGCCGCGGCCAGGTGGTCGCCGAGATCGAACATGGCCTGGGCGAGCAGCTCGCCCGCGGCCTCGGCCGCCCCGGCATCCTCGTGGGTCTCCTGCCGGCGCTCGAACAGCGCGGCGGCCCGCCGGGCCAGCCGGGCGGCCTCGGCCGTATCGCCCTGGGCGGCGCGGATCCGGCCCAGCAGGGCGCACGCGCGCCCCACGCTCTCGGCGTCGTCGCCCTCTTCGGCGCCGTTGGCGATGGCCGTGCCGAACAGCTCGGCGGCGAGGTCGAGCCGTCCCTTGTCGTACAGGTCCCAGCCGATCAGCACGTCCGCGTGCACTCCGTCGCCGGACACCGATTCCACGGCCCGCGCCCGCAGCTCGCGCGCCTCGGCGACGCGGCCGGCGTCGACGAGCGCGCCGACCGCGGCGCCCAGCAGCTCCGCGTGCTCGCCGGTGCCGGGCTCGGCGGCGGCCAGCGCCCGCCGGCGCTCGTCGGCCGCGGCGCCGGCCGCCGCGATGGCGTCGATCCCCTCGGCCGCCGCCGGGGCCAGGCCGGGGTGGCGGGCGGCGGTCTCGTACGCGGACCGCGCCTCGTCCGGGTCGCGGTGCGCCAGCGCCGCGCCGGCCGCGAGCGCGATCCATGGGGCCAGGGCGGGCTCGCCCCCGGCCCGCGCCCGGCGCAGCAGCGCGATGATCTCGGCGGCCTCGGCGGCGGGCCGGACGAGCCACGACAGCAGCGCCGCGTACGACAGCGCCCGCGGGTCGCCGGCCGCCGCGGCCTCGCCGAGCAGCGCGGCGGTCCGCGAGTGCGGCTCGCCGCGCAGCAGGTGCGCGTGCGCCAGCATGACCTTGGCGAGCGCGGACACCGCCGGGTCGGGATGGCGGGCGGCCTCCTCGTACCGGGCGACGCCGGTCTCCGCGCCCAGCCGCAGGTGGTCGATCAGGCAGCCGAGCACCGGATGGTACGGCTCGCCCTCGGCCATCAGGTGCCGCTGCAGGGCGGCGACGAAGCCGTCGGCGAGGTCGGGGCCGGCCGCGACGTACTCCAGCAGCTCGTCCGCCTGCTCCGGGTCGCCCTCGGCCAGCTCCAGCGTGGCCAGCATGGCGGCGGCGCGGTTGGCCGCCCCGCCGCCCGCCTCGTCGACCACCCGGCGGAGCAGCCTGCGGGCCCCGCCGGTGTCGCCCTCGCGGAGGCGTTCCATGGCGGCGGCCGCCCGCTGCTCCCCTTCGTCCTGCCGCTGCCGCGCCGCGTTCGCCGATTCGAGCCGTCCGGCCCACGAAGACATGCCTGAAACCCCTAGAGAACGGAAGTCGTGTGCAGGTGATCATTCACCACCCGCCCGACAGAACGCATGGATTCCAGGTTTTCCGCAGGTAAGCGGCTCTCCTCGGCTCCTTCGGCCCCTTCGGCTACTTCTCGGCGGCGAGCTCCAGCGCGATGTCGATGAGCTGGTCCTCCTGGCCGCCGATGAGGTTGCGCTCGCCGGCGCGCACCAGGATCTCGGCGCCGGAGACGCCGTAGCGCTCGGCGTGCCGGGCGGCGTGCTTGAGGAAGCTGGAGTAGACCCCCGCGTAGCCCATCATGATCTCCATCCGGCCGAGCAGGCACTCGGAGTCCATGACCGGGCGGACCACGTCCTCGGCCGCGTCCACGATCTTGAAGACGTCCACGCCGGTGCGGATGCCGAGCTTCTCGCAGACGGCGACGAACGCCTCGACCGGCGTGTTGCCGGCGCCGGCGCCCAGCCGGCGGACCGAGCCGTCGATCTGGAGCGCGCCCGCGCGGACGGCGGCGACGCTGTTGGCGACGCCGAGGCCGAGGTTCTCGTGGCCGTGGAAGCCGACCTGCGCGTCGTCGCCCAGCTCGGCGACCAGCGCGGAGATGCGGTCGGAGGTGTCCTCCAGGATCAGCGCGCCGGCCGAGTCGACCACGTAGACGCACTGGCAGCCCGCGTCGGCCATGATCCGCGCCTGCTTGGCCAGCACCTCCGGCGGCTGCGAGTGGGACATCATCAGGAAGCCCACGGTCTCCAGCCCCAGCTCGCGCGCCAGGCCGAAGTGCTGGATGGAGACGTCCGCCTCGGTGCAGTGGGTGGCGATGCGGCAGACGGACGCGCCGTTGTCGGCGGCCTCGCGGATGTCGTCCTTGACGCCGACGCCGGGCAGCATCAGGAACGCGATCTTGGCCTGGGTGGCGGTCTTGACCGCGGCCTTGATCAGCTCCTGCTCGTCGGTGTGCGAGAACCCGTAGGTGAACGACGAGCCGCCCAGCCCGTCGCCGTGGGTGACCTCGATGACCGGGACGCCGGCCTCGTCCAGCGCCGCCACGACCGAGGTGACGTGGTCGAGCGTGAACTGGTGGCGCTTGGCGTGCGAGCCGTCCCGCAGCGAGGAGTCGGTGACGCGGATGTCCAGCGTGTCCGAGTAGGGCTTGTCCGTGTACGCCATCTCAGCTCTCCCCCTTCTCGATCTCTTCGGCGAGGACCTCGCCGACGCGGGTGGCGGCGGCGGTCATGATGTCCAGGTTCCCGGAGTACGGCGGCAGGAAGTCGCCCGCGCCCTCGACCTCCAGGAAGATGGCGACCCGGGCCATCCCGCCGTTGACGGCGGAGGCCTCCTCGAACTGCGGCTCGGCGCGCAGCCGGTAGCCCGGCACGTACCCGGCCACGTCGGCGGCCACGTCCTTGATCGACTGAACGATCTTGTCCTGGTCGGCGTCCTCGGGGATCGAGCAGAACACCGTGTCCTTCATGATCACGGGCGGTTCGGCCGGGTTGAGGATGATGATCGCCTTGCCGCGCTTGGCGCCGCCGATGGTCTCGATGCCCTTGGCGGTCGTCCGGGTGAACTCGTCGATGTTGGCGCGGGTGCCGGGGCCGGCGGAGTCCGACGCCACCGAGGCGACGATCTCGGCGTACTCGACCGGGACGACCCGCGACACCGCGTACACCATCGGGATCGTCGCCTGGCCGCCGCAGGTGATCAGGTTGACGTTGTCGGCGTCCAGGTGCTCGCGCAGGTTGGCGGGCGGCACGACGGCGGGGCCGACGGCGGCCGGGGTCAGGTCGATCGCCCGGATGCCGGCCTCCTTGTAGCGCGGCGCGGCGGCGCGGTGCACGTACGCCGAGGTCGCCTCGAACACCAGGTCCGGCTTCTCGGGACGCGACAGCAGCCAGTCGATGCCCTCGTGGCTGGCCTCCAGGCCGAGCCGGGACGCGCGGGCCAGGCCCTCGCTCTCGGGGTCGACGCCCACCATGTAGCGGGGTTCGATGCGCTCGCTGCGCATCAGCTTGTACAGCAGGTCGGTGCCGATGTTGCCCGGCCCGACGATCGCGGCGGTCACCGCCATGGTCACTCCTTAGGGGGCTGGGATCACTTGAAGGTCAGGGAGACCGAGCCGAGCCCGGTGAAGTCGGCGGTGTACGTCTCGCCGGCGGCGACGTCGATCGCACGGGTGCAGGAGCCAGGCAGCACGACGTGCCCCGCCTGGAGCCGGACGCCGAACGAGGCGACCTTGCGGGCCAGCCAGGCGACGGCGATGACGGGGTCGCCCAGCACCGCGTCGGAGCGGCCGGACACGATCGTCTCGCCCGCCCGGTACAGGGTCGCGTCGATCGCCTTGAGGTCCAGCCCCTCGGGCGAGCGCCCCTCGCCGATCACGTAGCCGGCCGAGGAGGCGTTGTCGGCGATGGTGTCGGCCAGCTTGATCCGCCAGTCCGCGATCCGGCTGTCGATCAGCTCCAGGGACGGCACGACGCGCTCGGTGGCGGCCAGCACGTCGGCCTCGGTGCAGTCCTCGCCGGGCAGGTCCGCGCCCAGCACGAAGCCGACCTCGACCTCGACCCGGGGGCGGCAGTACGCGCTCGCGAGCACCGGCTCGTCCTCGCGCAGCTCCATGTCGGCCAGCAGGTGCCCGTAGTCGGGCTCGTCCACGCCCATCATCTGCTGCATCGCCTTGGACGACAGCCCGACCTTGTGCCCCTTGACAGCGCCCCCGGCCGCGAGCCTGCGGCGGATGTTGAGCAGCTGGATCTCGTAGGCGTCGACGACGTCGATGCCCGGGTAGGTCTCGATGAGCGGGTCGATCGGCCGCCGTTCCAGCTCCGCGGCCCACAGGCGGTCGGCGGCTTCGCGGCGCCGTTCCTCGGTCAGCATGACCGCGACGCTACGGACCCCGCGCGCCGGACGCCGCCCCCGATCCCACTGGCCGGGAGCGGGACCGTTACTCTACCAAACAGTTGTTAGAAAGATAGGGTGCCGGAGAGTGCCAGGCCGATGAGGGCCGCATCAGAGAGAGCTGCGTCAGAGAAGGCGGCACAGAATGGATCTTGAGTTCGGGCCGGCCGAGCGGGAGCTGCGGGCCGAGGTTCGGGCATGGCTGCGCGAGCACGTCCCCGCCGAGCCGCTGCCGTCGCTGGAGACCGAAGAGGGCTTCGCGGCGCACCGGGAGTGGGAGCGGGCGCTGGGCGAGGCCCGGCTGTCGGTGGTCTCGTGGCCGGAGCGGTACGGCGGGCGGGGCGCGACCCCGCTGCAGTGGCTGGTGTTCGAGGAGGAGTACTACGCCGCCGAGGCGCCCGGCCGGGTGAGCCAGAACGGCATCAACCTGCTGGCGCCGACGCTGTTCGAGCACGGCACGCCCGAGCAGCTCGAACGCATCCTCCCCCCGATGGCGGCGGGCGAGGTCATCTGGGCGCAGGCGTGGTCGGAGCCGGGCGCGGGCAGCGACCTGGCCGCGCTGCGGGCCACCGCGACGCGCACCGACGGCGGCTGGCTCCTCAACGGGCAGAAGACGTGGAGCTCGCGCGCCGCGTTCGCCGACCGGGGCTTCGGGCTGTTCCGCTCCGACCCCGACTCCGAGCGCCACAAGGGCCTCACGTACCTGATGTTCCCGCTGGACGCGAAGGGCGTCACCGTACGCCCCATCGGCCGGCTGGACGGCAAGCCGGCGTTCGCCGAGCTGTTCCTGGACGACGTGTTCGTCCCCGACGCGGACGTGATCGGCGAGGCCGGGCAGGGCTGGCGGGTCGCGATGGCCACGGCCGGCAACGAGCGCGGCCTCACGCTGCGCAGCCCGGGCCGGTTCACGGCGGCGGCCGAGCGGCTGGCCGCGCTGTGGCGGGAGCGGGCCGAGCCGTCCGACACCGCGCTGCGCGACCGGGTCGCGGACGCCTGGATCCGGTCCCGCGCGTACCGGCTCAAGGGCTTCGAGACGATCTCCCGCACCGACGACATCGGCGCCGAGGCCAGCCTGAACAAGGTGTTCTGGTCGGAGCTGGACGTGGCGCTGCACGAGACCGCGCTCGACCTGCTCGGCGCGGACGGCGAGCTCGACTCGGCCTGGCTGGAGGGCTACGTGTTCTCGCTGGCCGGCCCGATCTACGCCGGCACCAACGAGATCCAGCTGAACGTGATCGCCGAGCGGCTGCTCGGCCTGCCGAGGGGGGCGCGGTGAGGTTCGTCCTGGACGCCGAGCAGAAGATGTTCGGCGAGACCCTGCACAAGCTGCTGGCCGAGGCCGGCACCGCCGAGGCGATCCGCGTCTGGGGCGGCGGCGAGACCGGCCCCGGCCGGGCGCTGTGGGCGTCGGTCGCCGAGGCCGGGGTGTTCGCGCTGGCCGTACCGGAGGAGCACGGCGGCGCCGGGCCGCTCCCCGTCGAGCTGGTCACCGCGATGGAGGTGCTCGGGAGGCACGCCGTCCCCGGGCCGGTCGTGGAGACGCTGGCCGCCGCCGAGCTGCTGGCCAGGTCCGGTGCGGGCGCGGCCGCGGAGTGGCTGCCGAGGATCGCCGAGGGCGAGGCGCTGGTCTCGCTGGCGCTGCCGCCGGCCGTCCCGTACGCGCTGGACGCCGGCGCCGCCGGCCTCGTCCTGGTCGCGGACGGCGCCGTGCGCGCGGGGACGGCCGAGAAGCGCCCGGTCGCCGAGCCGCTGGACCCGGCGCGGCGGCTGTTCCGCGTCACGCCCGGCGAGGCGCTGGCCGAAGGGGACGCGGCGCGCGCGGCCACCGGGGCGGCGTACGACTTCGGCGTCCTGATGTGCGCGGCGCAGCAGGTCGGCCTCGGCCGCGCCCTGCTGGACGTGTCGGTCGAGTACGCCAAGACGCGCAAGCAGTTCGGCCGCCCGATCGGCGAGTTCCAGGCGATCAAGCACCATCTCGCGGGCGCGCTGGTGGAGCTGGAGTTCGCCCGGCCGCTGCTGTTCGGCGCGGCGCTGGCGTACGGGACGCCGGAGTTCGCGCGGGACGTGTCGGCGGCCAAGGTCGCCGCGTCGGACGCCTCGTACAAGGCGGCGAAGGTCGCGCTCCAGGTGCACGGCGCGATCGGCTACACCGACGAGTACGACCCGTCGCTGTGGATCCGCAAGGCCCGCGCCCTGCACTCGGCCTGGGGCTCCCCCGCCGAGCACCGGGCGAGGGTGGCCGCCGCCATCTGACCGGACGGCGAAGCGCCCCTGCGGGCCGCCCAGAGGCGACGCGGGGGCGCTTCCGCGCGTTCAACAGGTCTCTACAAGTCTCTACAGGTCCTTCAGGGCGGCGCGCTGGACCTTGCCGGCCGCGCTCTTCGGCAGGTCCTCCACGAAGACGACCTCCCGGGGCACCTTGAAGTTGGCCAGCCGCTCGCGGCAGTGGGCGATCAGCTCGTCGGCGGTCACGGAACGGCCCGCGCGGACGCGGACGTACGCGCGCGCGACCTCGCCCAGCCGCTCGTCCGGGATGCCGGTGACGCCCGACTCCACCACGGCGTCGTGCCGGAGGAGGACGTTCTCGATCTCGGCCGGGTACACGTTGAAGCCGCCGACCGTGAACATCTCCTTGGACCGGCCGGTGATCGTGAGGTTGCCGTGCTCGTCCAGCCGGCCGCGGTCGCCGGTGACCAGCCAGCCGTCCCTGATGGCCTCGGCGGTGGCGTCCGGGTCATCCAGGTAGCCCCGCATCACGTTGTAGCCGCGCACGTGGATCTCGCCGTCGGTGCCCGCCGGGACCGGCTCGCCCTTGCCGTCCACCACGACGACCTCGACGTTCTCGATGGCGTGGCCCGAGGTGTTCGCGATGATCTCGTCATCGTCGTCCACCGAGCAGACGGTGACCGTGCCGGTCGACTCGGTCAGCCCGTACGCGGTGACGACCTGCGGGAACAGCTCGGCGCGCATCCGCCGCACCAGCGCGATGGGCACGTCGGCGGCGCCGGTGACCGCCAGCCGCAGCGACGACAGGTCGCGCTCGGCGCGGTCCGGCGACTCCAGCAGCGAGGTGTAGATCGTCGGCGGCCCGGGCAGCACGTTGATCCGCTCCGCCTCGATCAGCCGCAGCGTCTCCTCGGGCTGGAACACGTCCTGGAGCACCATCGTGGCGCCCCTGAGCAGGCAGGCCAGCACGCCGGCCTTGTAGCCGAAGGTGTGGAACATCGGGTTGACGATCAGGTAGCGGTCGCCGCGCCGCAGCCCGGTGCGCCCGGCCCACGCCTCGAACGTGCGGAGGTTCTGCTCGTGCGTGGACAGCACGCCCTTGGGGACGCCCGTGCTGCCCGACGTGAACAGGATGTCGGCGATGTCGTCCGGCCGGACCGCGGCCATCCGCGCGGCCACGTCCTCCACGGGGACCTCGGCGCCCCGGCCGGTGAAGGCCTCCCAGGACGTCACCCCCGGCCGCTCACCGCCGTTGAACGTGACCACGGCCTCCAGGTCCGGCAGTTCCGGGACCGTGCCGGTCGCCGGGTCCAGGCCGAGCAGGGCCGGGTAGTCGATGCCGAGGAAGCCGTCCACCACGAACAGCATCCGGGCGCCGGACTTGGCGAGCGGCCGCCGGGCCTCCTCGCCCTTGTAGCGCGTGTTGAGCGGGACCATGGCCACGCCGGCGCTCGCCGCGCCGATGGCGGTCACGATCCAGCGCAGGCCGTTGGGCGCCCAGATCGCGATGCGATCCCCCGGCCGCACCCCGGCGGCGGTGAACGCCGCCACCACCTCGCGCACGCGCTCGCGCAGCTCCGCGTACGTCACCCGGACGGCGCCGTCCACGACCGCCTCCGCGCCCGGGTCGGCGTCGGCGGCGCGGGCCAGCACCCGCGGGATCGTCAGCTCCTGCTCGCTCATAACCGCCCATGGTGGACCGCGCCGCCCCCCGCTGGGTAGACCGTCCCGGTGACCGGTACTCGCCGCCCGGCGGGCCGCGATCCCGCCTAGGGTCGCGGCGCTGGTCGTCGTACCTCGGAGGAGAAGCGTTGAACACGGTGGTGGACCTGAGCGGACGGGCGGTGCTCGTCACCGGCGGCACGAAGGGCATCGGCGCGGTGATCGCGCGGGCGTTCCTGGCGGCGGGCGCCGAGGTCGCGGTGTCCGCCCGGAACGAGCCCGCGGCGCCGCCGGCCGCCGGCGGCCGCGAGGCGCGCTTCCTGGCCGCCGACATCCGGGACGCGACCGCGGCGGCCGAGATGGTGGAGAAGGCGGCCGGGCTGCTGGGCGGCCGGCTGGACGTGCTGGTCAACAACGCCGGCGGCTCCCCCGACGCCGACTCGGCGACCGTCTCGCCGCGGTTCGTGGAACGGATCGTGCAGCTCAACCTGCTGGCGCCGTTCTACGTGGCGCAGCCCGCCAACAAGATCATGCAGGCGCAGGAGACCGGCGGGTCGATCATCAACATCGGCAGCGTGTCGGCCGTCGACCCGCAGCCGGGCACCGCCGCGTACACCGCGGCCAAGGCGGGCCTGCTGGCGTTCACGAAGGCGCTGGCGCTGGAGTGGGCGCCGAAGGTGCGGATCAACCACATCACCACCGGCCTGGTGCTGACCGAGGCGGCCGCGCACAACTACGGCGCGGACGGCGGCGCGGCGACCAGCGCGCTGATCCCGATGGAGCGGATGGCCGACCCGCAGGACGTGGCGAACGCCTGCCTGTACCTGGCCGGGGACCTGTCGTCGTACGTCACGGGCGCGGACCTCGCCGTCCACGGCGGCGGCGAGGTCCCCGCCCGCTACGTCGTCAAGCAGAAGGGCTGAACCGGGCCCGGCCGCCCGAGAGGACCGTCGTGCCGCCCACGGCGGCCTCGAACAGCAGGGCGTCGCCGTCCTTCCAGGCGGCGACGTCGAGCTCGTCGCCGGGGAAGACCGGGGACGCGAACCGGCCGTCCAGCTCCGCCAGGGCGGCCGGGTCGGCGCCCAGCTCGCGGGCCAGCGGCAGCGTGACCGCGGCCAGCGTGCACAGCCCGTGCATGAACGGGCGGGGCATCCCGGCCGCCTTCGCCGCCTCCGGGTCGATGTGCATGTGGTGCCGGTCGCCGAGCAGCCGGTAGAGGGCCGCCTGGTCGGGTGATGTCGGCACCGCGAGCTTGAGATCGGGCGCGCTCTCCGGCCGCTTCCCGGACGACGGGCCGCGGTCGCCGCCGAAGCCGCCGCACCCGGGGGCGAACAGCGACCAGACGGCCTCGAAGTACGCGCACTCGACCGCGACCTCGAAGATCGCGGCACGGCCCTTGTCCCAGACCTCCGACACCCGCGCCGACAGCTCCAGCTCACCGGAGACCGGCAGCGGCTCGCGGACGCGGAGCCGCTGCGAGCCGTGCACGGCGGTCGTGACGTCGAACGCCCCGGCCGAGCCGAGCGCGTCCGGCGCCCACTGCGCCAGCGTCAGCGCGAACGTCGGCAGGACCCGCATCCGCTCCTCGAACACCAGGTCCAGGTCGGTCGCCTTCGCGCCGACCGCAAGCGCGTACAGGATCGCGTCGCGGTCCTCGTACGCGACCGTGCGGGTGCCGAGGTCCCGCCCCTTCCAGTCGCCGGCGCCGCTCATCGGTCGACCCCCAGGATCAGGCCGCTGGTCGGGACGCCGGTGCCGGCGGTGACCAGCACGCTCCCGATCTCGCCGGGCTGGTTCACCGAGGTGCCGCGGACCAGCCGGACGCCCTCGGCGATGCCGTTCATCCCGTGGATGTACGCCTCGCCGAGCTGGCCGCCGTGGGTGTTGAACGGCAGCCGCCCGCCGATCTCCAGATGCCCGTCGGCGATGAAGTCCTTCGCCTCGCCGCGGGCGCAGAAGCCCAGTTCCTCCAGCTGCGGCAGGACGAGCGGGGTGAAGTGGTCGTACAGGATCGCGGCGCCGATGTCGGCCGGGGTGAGGCCGCTCTGCGCGTACAGCTGCCGCCCGACCAGCCCCATCTCCGGGATCCCGCTGATCTCCGGCCGGTAGTAGCTGGTCATCATGTGCTGGTCGTTGCCGGAGCCCTGCGCGGCGCCCCAGATCAGCGCGGGCGGGTGCGGCAGGTCGCGGGCCCGCTCGGCGGACACCACGACGATCGCCTGCCCGCCGTCGCTCTCCTGGCAGCAGTCCAGCAGCCGCAGCGGCTCGGCGATCCAGCGGGACGCCTGGTGCTCCTCCAGGGTGATCGGCCGCTCGTAGAACCACGCCTTCGGGTTGGTCGCCGCGTGCTTGCGGTCCACGACGGCGACGCGGCCGAAGTCCTCGGTCGTGGCCTTGTACTCGTGCAGGTACCGCTGGGCGAACATCCCGACCCACTGCGCGGGCGTCGACAGCCCGTACGGGGTCATCCAGGAGTACGCGGCGCGGTCGGCGCTGACATCCATCGGCCGGTCGGCCTGGCCCAGCCCGTACCGCGTCCCGGAGCGCTCGTTGAACGCCCGGTAGCACACGACCACGTCGGCGATCCCGGTCGCGACGGCCATCGCGGCCTGCTGGACGGTGCCGCAGGCGGCGCCGCCGCCGTGCCCGATCCGGGAGAAGAACTTCAGCTCGCCGATGCCCAGGTTGCGGGCGATGTGGATCTCGGAGCTGGTGTCGGCGGTGAACGTCACCATCCCGTCCACGTCGGACGGTTCGAGCCCGGCGTCGGTGATGGCGGCCAGCACCGCCTCGCAGGCCAGCCGCAGCTCGCTGCGGCCGGACTCCTTGCTGAACTCGGTGGCGCCGATGCCGGCGATGGCCGCCGCGCCCGGGAGCACGCCGCTCACTGATCGCCTCCTTCGGGCCGGGCGTCCGGGAGGACGATGGCCACGGTTCCGGTCACGTGCGGGCCGATCCCGTTGACGCCGCGGATCTCGATCTCGACCCGGCGGGCGGCGTCGTCCTTGGCCGTCACGGTGCCGGTCAGCACCATCGTGTCACCCGGGTAGTTGGGCGCGCCCAGCCTGATCTTGATGCGCTTCACCACGGCGGCGGGCCCGGCCCAGCCGGTGACGTAGCGCTCGACCAGCCCGTTGCTGGTCAGGATGTTCATGAAGACGTCCTTGGAGCCGCGCTCCTGGGCGAGCCCCGGATCGTGGTGGACGTCCTGGTAGTCGCGGCTGGCCAGGGCCGTGGCCACGATGAGGGTACGGGTCAGCGGGATCTCCAGCTCGGGGAGCGCGTCCCCGACCGCCACGTCCTCGTACCGCCGGGTCGCGGGAACGACGGTCACGAGGCCGCCCCTTCCGCGATCCGGTCGCCGAGGCGGGCCAGGTCGGACGAGGCGCCGCCGAGCGTGCCCGAGATCTGCTTGCCCCACAGGAAGAAGCGGTGCACCGGGTAGTCGACGTCCACGCCGATGCCGCCGTGCAGGTGCTGGGCGCGGTGGACGACGTTCAGCCCGCCCTCGCCGGCCCACCACTTGGCGACGAGCACGGCCGAGGAGTCGGCCCGCCCGTCCGCGCCGGCCGACGAGATCGCCTGCCACACGCAGACCCGCATCGCCTCGATCTCGATGTAGCAGTCGGCCAGCTGGTGCAGCACCGCCTGGAACGACCCCAGCGGGCGCCCGAACTGCTCGCGCTCGCGCAGGTACGACGCCGACAGCCCGAGCGCGCCGTCCGCGACGCCCACCTGCACGGCGGCCAGCGCGATCCTGGCCAGGTCGACCGTCCCGGCCGCGGCGCCCTCGCCGGGGACCTCCCGCGCGGGCGCGCCGTCGAGCGTCAGGTTGCCGGCCATGTCGCGGCTGGTCGTCTCGGTGCGCTCCCAGCTCGCGCCGGACGCGCCGGACTCCACCAGGAACAGGCCGGTGCGGCCGTCCTCGCGGCGCGCCGACACCAGCACGTGCCCGGCCCCGGCCGGGGACGGGACGGCGGCCTTGGCGCCGGTCAGCCGCCAGGCGTCGCCGCCGTCGGGCACCGCCGTGGTGCGGGGGTCGGCCGGGTCGTGCGGGCCGAACTCCTCCAGCGCCACGGTGATGCGGCCCGAGCCGTCCACCAGCGCGGGCAGCAGCTCGTCCCGCTGCGCGGCGGTCCCGTACGAGACCAGCGCGAGCGCGCCCACCAGCGTCGGCCACAGCGGAACGGGCGCGACGTGCCGGCCCTGCTCCTCCAGCAGGACGCCCAGCGCCGGGACGCCGAGCCCCGCGCCGCCGGCCTCCTCCGGCAGCGCGACGCCGAGCAGGCCGGCCTGGGCCAGCTCCCGCCACAGCGTCTCGTCGATCCGGTCCGCGCTCGCCTCCACCTCGCGCAGCCGCTCGTGCGCGGTGCGGTCGGTGAAGATCTGCCGCGCCAGGTCGCGGACCGCCTCCAGTTCCTCGCCAAGCGTGAAGTCCATCAGCGCTCCTCCTGAGCGGTGTCCGGCCGGAACACCGGAAGCGTGAGTTCGGGGTCGGCGTCGAGCCAGTCCAGGACGACCGGCATGCCGATCTCGACGTCCGCGGGCTCGATGCCGATCAGGTTGGTGATGAGCCGGGTGCCCTCGGCCAGCTCGACCACCGCGACCACGTGCGGGAAGTCGAACGCCGGGTGGCGCGGGTGGTGGTTCACCACGTACGTGTAGACGTGGCCGCGGCCGCCCGCCTCGACGGCCTCCCACTCGAACGAGCCGCAGTGCGGGCACGCCGGGCCCGGTGGATGCCGGGGCGTCTCGCAGGCCGAGCAGCGCTGGATCACCAGCCGGTGCTCCTTGGCCGCCTCGAACCAGAACGCGTTGTCCGGGTTGATCGCCGGCCGCGGCCGCAGCGCCTTCGGCTGCTCCGGCTCCGCCGCCGCGGCCTCCGCCGGCGGCTTCGGCTTGAAGCGCAGCAGCCGCCAGTGCTGGGTGGCGACGACCTCGCCGTCCTGGTCGCGGTACGTGCGGACCGTCGTGACGAAGCGGCCCAGGCCCAGCCCGGTCTTCTTCTCCGGGGAGATCGACTCGACGACCTCCTGGACGGTGATGTGGTCGCCGGGCACCAGCTCGCGGTGGAACTCGAAGTCGGAGTCCGTCGCCACGACCGAGGTGTAGCCGCCCTCGGCGAGCACGTCGGTCAGCTCGTCGCCGACCGTCCGGCTGCCCTCGTCCGGCCGGACGGACGCCGCGTACCCGCGCATCGTCCACGCCTGCACCATCGACGCGGGCGCGACGACGCCGTCCCGGCCGGTGGCGCGGGCCGCGTCCGCGTCCAGGTACGCCGGGTTGCCGTCCTCCATCGCCTCGACCCAGTGCCGGATCATCGGCACGTTCACCGGGTCCTGGCCGGGGCGCGGGGCGACCAGCTCGCGGCCCTCGAACGCCTTCAGCCTGCTCTCGTACTCCATGTCCTGGTCCATGCCCTGGTCCGATCCGGGCGCCGCCGCGGTCATGAGCGCCTCGATCGGGGCATGCCCAGGCCCTGGGTGGCGACCATGTCGCGCAGCACCTCGTTGACGCCGCCGCCGAAGGTGTTGACGATGCCCTGCCGGGACAGCTGCTCGATCTGCCCGTACAGCGCCGCGCCCGGCGACTCCGGCCGGATCCGCCCGGCCGCGCCGAGGATCCCGGTGAGCGTCCGCTGCACCTCGATGTGGGTCTCGGTCCCGTAGGTCTTGGTCGCGCCCGCCTGCGCGCCGGACAGCTCGCCGGTCGCCTGGACGGTGGCGGTCATCTTCCAGTTCATCAGCCGCATCGCCTCCAGCTTGGCGTGCGTGCGGGCGAGGTCCTGGCGCACCCACGGGAGGTCGATGACGCCGTTCTCGCGGGCCCAGTCCACGACGTCCTCCCACAGCTTGATCATGCGGCCGCCGAGCGCGGCCAGCCCGATCCGCTCGTGGTTGAGCTGGGTGGTGATCAGCCGCCAGCCGCCGTCGACCTCGCCGATCACGTTGCCGGCCGGGACGCGCACGCCGCTGTAGTACGTGGCGGTGACCACCATGCCGCCGACGCACTGGATCGGGCTCCAGGAGAAGCCCTCGGCGTCGGTCGGCACCGTGATGATCGAGATGCCCTTGTGCTTGGGGGCGTCCGGGTCGGTGCGCGCGGCCAGCCAGATGTGGTCGGCGGTGTTGGCGCCGCTGGTGAAGATCTTGCTGCCGTCGATGACGTAGTGGTCGCCGTCGCGGACCGCGCGGGTGCGCAGCGAGGCCAGGTCGGTGCCGGCGTCCGGCTCGGTGTAGCCGATCGCGAAGACGATGTCGCCGGCCAGGATGCCGGGCAGGAACCGCTTCTTCTGCTCCTCGGTCCCGTACCTCATCAGCGTCGGGCCGACGGTGTTCACCGTGACGAACGGGAACGGCAGCCCGGCCCGCTGCACCTCGTCGAAGAAGACGTACTGGTCGGCGATGGACTTGCCCTGGCCGCCGTACTCGACCGGCCAGCCGTAGCCGAGCCAGCCGTCCTTGCCGAGCATCTTCACGATCTCGCGGAAGTGGTCGCCGCCGACGCCCTCCTCGCCGGCGCGGCGGCGGACGTCGGGCGGCAGCAGTTCGGCGAAGTAGGCCCGAAGTTCCGCGCGCAACTCCTGATGCGCCGCGGACTCTCGCAGATCCATGGGGACCCTTTCTCTGTTCAGCGGGGCGGGAGGGTCACGGCAGGAAGCGAAGGCGGCCGTTGGCCGCGAACTCCTCGCGCAGCGCCGCCTTGTCCTCCTCGGTCATCAGGGTGTACGCGGGGGCGCCCCGGCCCGCCCACCGGTACACGGGGTCGTCGCACCGCCAGCCTTCGAGCTGCAGCTGCTTCTTGCTGAGCTTGCCGGACCCGGTCGTCGGGAGGCCGTGCGAGACGCGGACGAAGCGCGGCGCGCCCTTGGTGCCGAGGTCCGCCTGCTCCGCCAGGAACGCGGGCAGGCCGAGGTCGTCGAAGCCGACCCCCTCGGGGATCTCCATGGCGGCCATCACCTGGTCGCCCGAGCGCGGGTCCGGGACGCCGAACGCGACCGCGTCCAGGACCTTGCCGTGCCGGCGCAGGACCTCCTGGGTGAGCAGCGCGGAGATGTTCTCCGAGTCGACCCGGATCCAGTCGCCGGACCGGCCCGCGAAGTACAGGAAGCCGGCCTCGTCGAGGTAGCCGAGGTCGCCCGTCCAGTACCAGCCGTGCCGGACGCGCTCGGCGTTCGCCTCGGGGTTCTTGTAGTAGCCCTCGAACTTGGCCGCCCCGTTCACGTCGACGATCTCGCCGATCGCCTGCTCGGGGTTGGCGACCCGGCCGTGCTCGTCCAGGACGGCGGGCGCGCAGGTCTCCCGGGTCTCCGGGTTGACGATCCGCACCCCGTCGTGGGCGGGCACGCCGAACGCGCTGGGCGGGGTGTCCTTCGACAGCCTGATCATGCCGGCGCCCTCGCTGGAGCCGTACCCCTCGACCAGCGGGCAGCCGAAGCGGCGCAGGAACTCCTTCTTGTCGCCCGGCGACGCCTCCGTCCCGAAGGCGTGCGTGAGCGTGTTGTCGCCCTCGCCCGGCTTCTCCGGCTGGGCCAGCACGTACGCGATCGCCTTGCCCACGTAGGTGAAGAACGTCGCGCCGTAGAAGCGGACGTCGTCCATGAAGCCGGACGCCGAGAACTTGGGCGTCAGGCAGATCGTCGCGCCCAGCGACATCATCGGCGCCCACAGCGCCATCAGCGCGTTCCCGTGGAACAGCGGCATCGGGCAGTACGCGACGTCCTCGCGCGAGTGGCCGTACTTGGCGCTGTTGTTGCGGGCCAGCTCCGCCAGCCGCCCCTGCGAGCAGCGCGCCGCCTTGGACGCGCCGGTCGTCCCGGAGGTGAACAGCAGGAGCAGCTGCGTCTCCGGCGTGATCTCCGGGTCGCGCTCCGGGACCCGCTCGGGGGCGAGTTCGTGGCGGCCGACCAGCCCGGGGTACGACCCGTCGTCGATCAGCAGGAAGCGGTCGCGCGGGACGCCGATGTCCAGGCCGTCCAGCAGCTTCGCCCCGGCCTCGTCGGTGATCAGCAGCTGGAGGTCGGTGTGCCGGACCTCCTGCTCCAGGTACGACCCGCGCCGGGTGGAGTTGATCCCCACGATCGTCGCGCCGCACAGCGCCGCCGCGCCCAGCCACAGGACGTACTCCGGCACGTTGTCCAGCAGCACCCCGATGTGGAACGGCCCGTCCCGCCGCAGCTCGCGCGCCAGGTCGGCGCGCGCGGCGCTCTCCCGGACGACCTCGTCCCAGGTCCAGGTCCGCTCGCGGTCGCGCAGCCCCGGATGGTCGTCGCCGACCCTCGCGAGCAGCAGATCCGCGATCGTCTCGTCGCGCACTCTCGCCCTCCCCCTCTGCTTCCCGGCCTCTCGTCAGGACTGCTGCGGAACGAGCACGAACCCCTCGTCCCTGGCGGCCCCGACGGCGCGATCGCGCGGCGCCACCGTCCCGGGCGTCGCTGGAGCGGACGCATCGGGGGCGTTTCGGGTACGGGTCGACTCGGTCACGTATGGGGTCCTTCCGTTGACACACCCGAACGGGTGGCGGCCTCGACGCTAAATCAGCGGGATGGCCGGAATGCCGGCCATCCCGCTGATCGGGAGTTTCACGGGCTGACAGCCCCCGGCGGGGCTACGCCTTGCCCTCCAGGGCGGCGGTCAGCTGGTCGGCCTGCTGCTGGGACTCCACCAGCTGCCGCAGCAGCCACAGGCGCAGCACGCGGGCCAGCGCGGCCGCCAGGTAGAGCGCGGCGCCCATCACGGTGACGGCCGCCCACGCGGTGGCCATCACCTGGAACGAGCCGACGTTGCGCAGGTCGTCCTGCGCGAGGGAGTTGTTGTAGCAGACGAACGCGCCCACCACACCGGTGATCATGAGCAGGACGCCCACGATGCGCAGCGCGCCGTCGTGCCTGCCCTGGTCGGTCTTCAGCTTCTGCCGTGCCACGTCGTCCTTGAACTGCGTGCGCCGTTCCTCGGTGAGCATCCCGTCAACCTCCTAGATAGTCGCTGGACAGCCGGTCCTCGATCGCGTCCGGGTCGCCGGCCGCCACCACGCGGCCGTGCAGCATCAGCGCGGCGGTGTCGGCGATCGGCAGCACCGCCCGGGCGAACTGCTCGGCGACCAGCACCGACAGGCCGCCCGCCACGAGTTCGGCGACCGTCTCGTACATCCGGCTGACGATCATCGGCGCCAGCCCCATGGACAGCTCGTCGAGCAGCAGCACCGCCGGGTCGGTGCCGAGCGCCCGCGCCAGCGCGAGCATCTGCTGCTCGCCGCCGGACATCGAGCCGGCGAGCTGGGTGCGCCGCTCGCCCAGGACCGGGAAGCGCGCGTACGCCTTCTCCTCCAGGTCCTCCAGCCGCGCACCGGTGCCGGTGGCGGCCCACAGGTTCTCCCGTACGGTCAGGTTCGGGAAGATCCCGCGGCCCTCGGGGATGGAGCACACGCCCAGCCGGGCGGCCTCCTGCGCCGAGACGCCGTTCATCTTGCGGCCCGCGTACCGCAGCTCCCCGCCGGTCGCGGGGTGCAGGCCGGCGCAGACCCTCATCGTGGTGGACTTGCCGCCGCCGTTGGGGCCGAGCAGCGCCAGCAGCGAGCCCGGCCGGAGGGCGAGGTCCACGCCGTGCAGCACCTCGATGGCGCCGTACCCGGCCCGGATCCCGGCCAGTTCCAGCAGGGGCTCCTGTTCCGTCAGCGCGTCGCTCATACCGCCTCCTCCGTGCCGATGTAGGCGGCGATGACCTCCGGGGAGTCCTTGACCTCCTGGGGGGTGCCGGAGGCGATCAGGGCTCCGTAGTCGAGGACGTGGATCGTCGCGCAGAGCCTCATCACCAGCGGCAGGTCGTGCTCGACCAGGCAGATCGCCAGGCCCTCCGCCGCCAGGCCGGTGAGCATCTCCGCGAACGCCTCGGTCTCGGCCTCGGTCTGGCCGGAGGCGGGCTCGTCCAGCAGCAGCAGGCGCGGCGAGGTCATCAGCGCGCGGGCCACCTCGACGACGCGGGCGCGGCCGATCGGGATGTCCGACACGTCGCGGCCGGCGATGTCGGACAGCCCGGTCCGTTCGAGGATCTCGTCGGTCCTGGCGTCGAGGTCGAAGCGCTTGCGGGTGGTCGTCTTCAGGATGTCGCCGGCCACCCGGACGTTGTCGCGCACGGACAGCGACAGGAACAGCTCCAGCCGCTGGAACGTGCGCGCCATGCCCTTCCGGGCGCGCTTGGCCGGGGACAGCCTGGTGATGTCCGCCCCGTCCAGCAGCACCCGCCCGGAGTCGGGCTTCTGCAGGCCGGTGATCGTGTTGAACATCGTGGTCTTGCCGGCCCCGTTCGGGCCGATCAGGCCGGTGATCCGCCCCTCGGCCATGGTGAGGCTCACGTCGTTCACGGCGGTGTTGCCGCCGAAGCGGACGACGATCCCCCGCGTCTCGAGAATGGGCTTCTCGTGATCGCGCTTCTCAGGCGTTGACACTGGCCTCCCCCTTCTCCATCGGGATCGGCGCGGGCCGCCGGAGCGGCCGGTGCGTGACGGGCAGGCCGAGCTCGCGGTCGAGGCGGGCGCGCAGCTCGTCGGTGTACGGCTCGTCCACGCCCACCAGCGCGAGCGGCGTCTCCCGGCGGCGGCCCTCCTCCAGGACCATCTTCCCGACGACGGGCAGCAGCATGATCACGCAGAGGGCGGCGATCGCGAACGTCCAGACGCCGATCACGTCCGCCAGCGCCAGCGCGTACAGCAGCACGCCGAAGGCGGCGCCGCCGTACAGGACGGGCCTGGCCGCGCGCAGCCCGCGGTAGGACTCGACGATGTCGTGGACGAAGCCGCTGGGGTTCTTCCCGACGCCCATCCCGACCAGCGCGGTCGCGACCAGCACGAGGTTGCCGAGCGCGGTGTAGATCGAGGCCATCCCCTCGTTGTCCAGCGCCAGATCGGTGAACGTGCCGACCAGCACGGTCGCGCCGACGCCGATCATCAGGCCGCCGATCAGGGCGCCGCTGATGTAGCCGATGCCGGCGACCACGGTCATCATCACCAGGCCGAGGCTGGCGGTGATGATGAAGGTCTCCTGGGCGACCGAGCCGGTGGCCGACGACATCAGCACGCCGCCCAGCCCGGCGATCGCCGCGGAGATCATGAACACGCTGAGCTTCAGCCGGACCAGGTTCTGGCCGAGCATCGCCGAGGCGGCCGGGCTGTCCTTCATGGCGGCCAGCCGGCGCCCGTACCCGCTGTTGCGCAGCGCCGCGATGCCGATGGCCAGCACCGCGAACAGCACGGTCGCCGTCATGAGGGCCGTGGTGCCGTTCCGCAGGTCGAGCGGGCCGATCTTCAGCGGCGGCACGACCAGCGCGCCGTCCGGGAAGATCGTGAACTTCGTTCCGAACAGCTCGTGCTCGGTGGTGTCGCGCAGCACCATGTTCGACAGGAAGACGCCGAACGCCATGGTCGCCAGCGCCAGGTAGAGCCCGCGCAGGCGCAGCGCCGGGAGCGCCACCAGCCCGCCGACCAGGGCGGTGAACGCGACCGCGAGCAGCACGCCCTGGACGTTCAGCCGCGCGTCCAGGCCGGTGCCCTGGATGCCGAAGTGGAACGCCACGATCGTGGCGATCGCGCCGAACGACAGCGGGGCCAGGTTCAGCTCGCCCGCGTACCCGGTGAGGACGGTGAGCGAGAGCGCGATGATCGCGAAGGTCATGCCGAGGGCCAGCGTGGTGACGCCGGTGTCCTCCAGCAGCAGGCTGTAGAGGAACACGACGCCGACCAGCACCGCGCCCCAGACCGCCGCCGACCGTACGGTCGGGGCCCGGTAGCGCTCGCGGGTCCGGATCGCGGCCCCGCGCAGCCGGTCCTGCGGCAGCACCACCAGCACCACGAACAGGATGATCATGGGCAGCGAGACCCGCAGGTTGCCGGTCAGCGTGCCCGCGGAGGGCAGGTAGGCCAGCACGTACGTGGCGGCCAGGCCCAGCACCATCGCGCCGACGAACGTGCGGGGGATGCTGCGCAGCCGCCCGAACATCGCCGCCGCGAAGGCGTCGATCACCAGCAGCGTCAGCGCGTTGGCCTCCAGCGCGCCGCCGCTGATCGGGACCACCAGCACGCCGGCGACCACCGCGAGGGTGGAGCCGAGCGCCCAGGACAGCATGGCCGCCCGCTCGGGGTCGTGGCCGTTCAGCCGGAGCAGGTCGGGGTCGTCCACGGAGCCGCGCATCACCACGCCCATCCGGCTGCGGGTGAACAGCACCCGCAGCCCGATGGCGATGGCCACGGCGGCGACCAGGCAGACGATCTCGTGGTACCGGATCACGACCCCGGCCACGGTCAGCTTGGCGTCCGCGCCGAAGAACATGTCGACGGTGCGGGTCTCGTCGGGGTTCCAGGCCCAGTGCGCCAGGTAGACCGCGCCGAGCATCACCGCGACGGTCACGATGATCTTCGTGACGTCGGCGGTGTCGCGCAGCCCCTTCATGATCACCGCGTGCAGCGCCGCGCCCATGGCCGGTCCCACCAGGCCGATCACCACGACGGCGGCGAGCCATACCGGCCAGCCCCAGCCCTTGGTGAACTGCCAGAAAAGGAACGTTCCGAACATGGCCTGCGCGCCGTGCGCGAAGTTGAAGATGCCCGAGGTGTTGTAGGTCAGGACCAGCCCGGACGCCGCGATGGAGTACACCGCGCCCAGGACGAGCCCGAGGATCGTGTACGTCAGGAATGTCGTCATATCGCGCCTTAGGTCGCCGCCGCGGCGGTCAGGACTGGGGCTTGATGATGTCGTCGGTCAGGAACGTCGTGGCGATCCGGTCGCCGTTCAGCTTGGTGCCCCAGGTCTTCGGGTCGGTCTCGATCACGAAGTCCGCGCCGCACTCGAACTCGCCGACGTTCTTCGGGTGGACCTGCTCGTACTTACTGCCGTTGAGCTTCACCATCAGCGCGCACGACGCCGGCTTGTTGTTGCCCGGGTCGGACGGCGCGTGCAGCCCGCCGCCGGTCCACTCGTGCACCTTGGACAGCTCGTTGATCACGCACTGCCGGGTGAGGTCCGAGCCGCACTTCTGGGCCGACTGCGCCCAGAGGAGGAACGAGGAGGTGGCCTGCATGCCGAGCAGCGCGACCTTGCCCTTCTGGGCGTTCACCAGGTCCATGTACTGCTTGACCGCCGGCACCTTGCCCGCGTTCTCGAACGGCTGGAACATCATCCCGATGTGGATGTTGTTGCCGGCGCCGGCCTTGTTCCAGCCCGCGACGGCGCTGCTGTACCAGGTCGCCTCGAACACGTAGTTCGGCTTGAGGCCGGCCCGCTCGATCGACTCCAGCAGGCTGAACTGGCCGGGGTCGGGCGAGTCGGAGGTCCACAGCACCTCGGCGCCGCACTCCTTGATCTTCTGGGCGAACGGCATGTAGTTGCTCTCGCCCTTGTCGTTCAGCCGGACGCCGCAGTTCAGCGGCTCGACACCACTCTTCTTCATCGCGGCGGCGATCTTGTTGGTGCCGGTGGTGACCGCGGGCGAGGTGGACAGCAGCAGGTCGGTCTTGTCCTTGAAGGCCGGGATCCGGTCCTTGCCGATTTTGATCCCGCCGATGTTCAGCATGTCCACCGGGTACGGGAGGGCCTCGTACTTCATCGGGCCCATCGTCACGTTCGGGCCGATGGCGAAGCCCGCGACCGTGGGCAGCTTGCAGCCGACCCGGTACTGCTCGGCGGCCTCGTCCATCGCGAAGCCCTGGCCCACCATCATGAAGTCCTGCTTGCAGGACTGCTGCATGACCTTGACCGACTGCGTCATCGCCGCGTCGTACTGGTTGCCCTTGATCTTGCGGCCGTTGATGCCGCCCTGCTCGTTGCACCAGTCGATCATCGCCTTGACGGCGTCGCCCATCTCCTTGGACAGGCCCGGGGCCTGCGGGAAGCCCCGGTCGTCGCCGAAGCCGATGGTGATCTCCTTGTCGGTGATCCCCTGGTCGGTGGCGCCCTTGGCGTCGCCCTTGCCGCACGGCGAGGGCAGCGTCCCGAACGTCTTGCTCCCGCCCGCGGCCGCGTTCCCGCCTGCCTCCTGGTCGGGGATCCCGACGGACCCGGAACGCTCGGCCGCGCACGCCGTCGAGAACAGCGCGAGGGCCAGGGCGCCTGCTGCCAGGCGCCCCATCTTGTCGACCTTCATCCGGTCGTACTCCTTTCACCGGCCGCCGCCCGGCGGCGAGGTGGGGGTGGAATCGAGTTGGCGGGGGGCGCGGGCCGGGATGCCTCCGCGGCCCGGGTCATCCGAAGAACGCCTGCCCGCCGTCGAGCGGCACGGTGGCGCCGGTGAGGTAGCGCATGGCCGGCGAGACGAGCGCGACGACGGCCTTGCCGATGTCCTGCTCGCAGTCGCCGATGTAGCCGAGCGGGATCGTCTTGCGGAACTCCTCGGCCGCCTCCGGGTTGGTCTCGGCCCACCACTTCAGCCCTGGTGAGAGGGCGTGCGGGGCGATGGAGTTGGCGCGGATCCCGTCGGGCCCCCACTCGGCCGCGGCGGTACGGGTCAGCGAGCGCAGCGCCTGCTTGGCCGCCGCGTACGCCCCGTACGTCGCCGGGTCCCAGCGGACCATGGCCGAGGTGACCAGGTTGACGATGTTGCCGCCGCCGCGCTCCTTCATGTGCGGGTGGCAGGCCCGCATGAACGCGAACGCGGCGAACGGGCCGGTCTGGAACCCCTTCTGGAAGTCGGAGTCGCTCATGGACAGCAGCGGGCCGTACTTCCCGTAGTAGGCGTTGTTCACCAGGATGTCGATCCCGCCGAGCCGGCCGGCGATCTCCTCGACCTGGCCGGGGATCGCCTCCAGGTCCGAGACGTCGCAGGTGAACGGCTCGGCCGTGCCGCCCCGTCCGGCGATCAGCTCGCAGGTGGCGGTCAGCTTGGCCTCGGTGCGGCCGAGGACGGCCACGGTCGCGCCCTCGTCGGCGAGCGCGAGAGCGATGCCCTGCCCGACGCCCTGCCCGGCGCCGGTGACGATCGCGACCTTGTCGTCGAGGATTCCCATGCTTCTCCCGGTGGGTACGCGTGCGAATACGCGGATGACGTGCGTGGATGGGTGGGCTTCCGTGGATCCGTCCCGGTGAACGCCCATGGTGATGTGACGTGCCACACCCAATAGAGTCAGTCCCGCTCACCGGGAGTAAGGCGCGGTTTCGAGCCCGCTTGAGGCGGTCTCACTCAGCGGGAAGTCCTGATCAGAGCGGGATTCGGGAACGACAATGAGCGCCCGGGCACGCGCCCGGAGACACCCGGCGAGGCGGAGCGGAGGAGCTCATGGCCATGACGGCGATGGAGATCATCCAGGGGCTGACGGGCCCCGGCGGTGAGTTCGAGCTGCGCGAGGAGGAGGTGCTGGGCACCCGGATCCCGGTGTTCGCCGGGCGCTTCCGGAGCCTGGGCGAGGTGCTGGCGCGTTCGGTTCGGTACGGCGACGCCGACTACATCGTCACCGCCGAGGACCGGCTGAGCTTCACCGAGCACGCGGCCCTGGTCGCGTCGCTGGCCGCGCTGCTGCGCGAGGAGCACGGCGTCGGCCCCGGCGACCGGGTCGCGATCAACGCCGCCAACTCGGCCGGCTGGATCGTCGCGTTCTGGGCGACGGTCGCCACCGGCGCGGTCGCCGTCGGCTACAACGCCTGGTGGACCCGGCACGAGATCGAGTACGCGCTCGGCCACACCGAGCCGAAGGTCGTCTTCGCCGATGCCAAGCGGGCCGCGCTGATGCCGGCGTCCGGGCCGCCGGTGCTGCCGGTCGGCGAGATCGCCGCGACCGCCCGCACCCGCTACCCGGACGCCGAGCTGGCCGTACCGGAGGCGGCCGAGGACGACCCGGCGGTGATCCTCTACACCAGCGGCACGTCCGGCCGGCCCAAGGGCGCCGTGCACACCCACCGCAACCTGGCCTCGGTGATCGAGTACCACCGGCTGAACGACGCGATGGCCGCCGCGTTCGGGATGCCCGGCTCCCCCGCCGACAACCGCTACCTGCTGGCGCTGCCGCTGTTCCACATCGCGAGCCTGCACAACCTGGCCGTGCCGCGGCTGGCGACCGGCAGCGCGGTGATCCTGCACGAGGGCGCGTTCGACGTCGACAAGGTGCTGCGGCTGGTCGAGCGGGAGCGGGTCACCCACTGGGGCGCGGTGCCGACCATGGCCAACCGGATCATGGAGCACGGCGACGTCTCCAAGTACGACCTGTCGTCGCTGCGGGCGTTCGCGCTGGCCTCGGCGCCGTCGTCGCCCGCGTTCAAGGAGAGGCTGCGGAAGGCGTTCCCGCCCGCGCGGGACGCGCTGGTGGACAGCTACGGCCTGACCGAGACCTGCACCGCGGTGACGGCCGCGTCCCCGCTCGACCTGGCGGAGTCGCCCGGGACGCTGGGCCGCCCGATCGCCGGCGTCGAGGTGCAGATCCGGGACGCCGAGGGCAGGCCGGTCCCGGACGGCGAGGAGGGCGAGGTCTGCGTGCGCAGCGCGTACGTCATGCTCGGCTACTGGCGCAACGAGGCCGCCACCGAGCAGTCGATCCGCGCGGACCGCTGGCTGCACACCGGCGACATCGGCACGGTCGAGCAGGGCCGGCTGCGGCTGACCACCC
This sequence comes from Spirillospora sp. NPDC029432, assembly GCF_040703975.1. Taxonomy (NCBI): domain Bacteria; kingdom Bacillati; phylum Actinomycetota; class Actinomycetes; order Streptosporangiales; family Thermomonosporaceae; genus Spirillospora; species Spirillospora sp. NPDC029432. Next base: position 74,656 of record NZ_JBEZWH010000001.1, on the reverse strand, counting down.
GCCGCTCGGACCTGATCCTGCGCGGCGGCGAGAACGTCTACCCGGCCGAGATCGAGAACGTGCTGGCGGAGTACCCGGGCGTGCGCGAGTGCATCGTCATCGGCACCCCGCACCGGGACCTCGGCCAGGAGGTCACGGCGGTGGTGGTCATGGACGAGGCCGTCCCGGAGAAGGAGCTGGCGGACTTCGCGGGCGAGCGGCTGGCCTACTTCAAGGTCCCGTCCCGCTGGAAGATCACCACGGCTCCGCTGCCGCGCAACGCGACCGGCAAGGTCATCCGGAAAGAGGTCGAGTCGATCCTCTGATCCCGGGCGCGCCGAGGCCCCGGCCTGTACCGCCGGGGTCCGGCCATTCGAAAGTTTGTTCGATGTTTGCCTCGGGCGCTTCCCCATGAGGGTCTCGCGGTGTCTTGCGTTCGCTTCGTTTGTTTCGCATACTGCGAATAGACGGGTGGCTTGACGGAGCGAGGGGGAGGCATGGCGGACATCCAGGTCAGGCGCATCGAGCCCGGGGCGATCGACTCCGAGCAGGCCGCGCGGGCCGTCCAGCGGATCAAGGCCTACCTCCAGCGCAACCCCGACGAGCAGACGATCCGGGTGCAGGCCGAGGTCGGCGGCGAGGAGGCGCTGGTGCTGCCGCGGCAGGCGGTCAGCCTGCTCGCCTACATCCTGTCCCAGGCCGCCGCCGGGCGCGGGGTGTCGGTGATGCCGTCGCACGCCGAGCTGACCACCCAGCAGGCCGCCGACCTGCTGAACGTCTCCCGCCCGTACCTGATCGGGCTGCTGGAGGCGGGCACGATCCCGTTCAAGCTGGTCGGCCGGCACCGCCGCGTCCGGTGGGACGACCTCATGGACTACAAGCGCGAGACCGAGGCGCAGGGCCGGGCCGCCGCCGACGAGCTCGCCGACCTCGGCCAGGAACTGGGCATCTAGCCGTGACGTTCGTGGTGGTGTACGACGCCTGCGTGCTGTACGGCAACACGCAGCGCGACATGCTGATCCGCATCGCGCAGTCCGGCCTCGTCCAGGCCAAGTGGTCCAACGCCATCCTGGACGAGATGCAGCACAACCTCGCCGCCAACCGCCCGGACATCCCGGTGGAGAAGCTGCGGAGGCTGCGCGCCCTGATGAACCGCGCCGTCCCGGACGTGCTGGTCGAGGGCCACGAGCCGCTGATCGAGGCGCTGAAGCTGCCCGACCCGGCCGACCGGCACGTCCTGGCCGCCGCGATCAAGGCGCACGCGCAGCTGATCGTCACCTCGAACCTGCGCGACTTCCCCGCCGACATGCTCGCGCCGTGGAACGTGGAGGCCAAGAGCCCCGACGACTTCGTCCTCGACCAGATCGACTTCGACGACCGGGTGATCTGGGCCTGCGTGCAGCAGATCGTCGACTCGCGGAGCAACCCGCCGGAGACGCTGGAGGACGTCCTGGACGCCCTGGAGCGCGCCGGCCTGGTCGAGTCCGTCGCCGCCCTGCGCATGCGCGACTAGGCCGGCCGTCCCGCCATGGATCTCCTCGACGACCACCTCGGCGGCGTCCGGACGCGCGGCGCGGTGTTCTGCCGCTCGCTGGTCGAGCCGCCCTGGAGCCTCCGGTTCATCGGGCCGGTGCCGCTCGCGCTGGCCATCGCGCTCACCGGCGACGCCTGGATCACCCTGGACGGCTCGGCCCCGGTGCCGGTGCGCAAGGGCGACATCGCGCTGGTCCGCGGCACCCGGCCGTTCACCGTCGCCGACGATCCGGCCACCCCGGTCGGGATCGTGATCGAGGACGAGAGCACCTGCTACACGGTCGGCGACGGTCCCGCGCTGGACGCCGACGGCCTGATCCTCGGCCCGCGGACCTGGGGGATCGGCGACGCGGCGGACGGGGCCGACACGTTCCTGTTCGCCGAGTACCCGCTGCGCGGCGACGTCGGCGACCGGCTGCTCGACTCCCTGCCGGACCTGGCGGTCGTCCCCGCCGGCCCGGAGCTGGCGCCGCTGACGGCGCTGCTGGCGGTCGAGACCAGCCGGGTGGAGCCCGGCCAGCAGATCGTCCTGGACCGGCTGCTGGACATGCTGCTGGTCAAGGCGCTGCGGGCGTGGTTCGCCCGGCCGGAGGCCGAGCCCCCGGCCGGGTACCGCGCGCTCGCCGACCCGCGCGTCGGGCGCGCGCTGCGCGCCGTCCACGACGAGCCCGGCCGGCCGTGGACGGTCGCGGCGCTGGCGGCGGAGGCCGGGATGTCGCGGGCGGCGTTCGCGCGCACGTTCACCGAGCTGGTGGGCATGGCGCCGATGGCCTACGTGACCGAGTGGCGCATGACGCTGGCCACCGACATGCTGCGGGAGCGCGGCGCGAGCGTGGCGGCGGTGGCCCGCCGGGTCGGCTACTCCGACGGCTTCGCGTTCAGCAGCGCCTTCAAGCGCGTCCGGGGCCGCTCCCCCAGCGCCGTGCTCGCCGAGGCCCGTCAGCCCTGATCCGCGGCGGGCTTCCAGGCGCCCGCGGCGGCCGCCTCCTCGGCGTACTCGGCGAACGGGCGCGCCGGGCGTCCCAGGACCCGCGGAACGGCGCCGTCCACCGGCTCGCCGGCGCCGCGGGCGATCGTCTCCATCAGGTCCGCGACCGTGTCGACGACGTCGCCGGGGAAGCCCTGCCCGGCCAGGGCCCGGGCGTAGGTCGCGCGGTCGACCGGGGTGTAGCGGACCTCGCGGCCGGACGCCCGGGAGATGAGCTCCGCGGCGGTACGGAAGGAGATCGCCTCCGGCCCGGTCAGCTCGTACACGCGGCCGGCGTGCGCGGCGTCGGTGAGGGCCTCGACGGCGACGTCCGCGATGTCGCCGGCGTCGACGAACGCCTCGCGCCCCTCGCCGGCGGGCAGGGCCAGCTCCCCGTTCAGGACCGGTTCCAGGAGGAAGTCCTCGCTGAAGTTCTGCGCGAACCAGGCGGCGCGCAGGATCGTCCACTCCCGGACCGACTCGCGCACGACCCGTTCGGCCGGTTCCTGGTGGGGATGCGCCGCGCCGCCCTCGCCGCGGGCCGACAGCAGGACGATCCGCCGCACGCCCGCCTCGGCCGCACGCCGGGTGAACGCGGCGATCGTCGCCGTGTCCACGAACTCCAGCATCGGGACGAGGTAGACGGCCCGGACCCCGTCGAGCGCGGGGCCCCAGGTCGCGGGGTCGCCGTAGTCGAAGCGGGTGCCGGTGGAACGGGAGGCGGCGCGGACGGGCAGGCCGCGGTCGCGGAGCCGGGCCGCCACGCGGCGGCCCGTCTTGCCGCGGCCGCCGAGGACGAGGATCGGCGCGCCGGTCTCGGTCGTGTGGTTCTCGGAGGTGTGGTTCTCGGAGGTGTGCTTCTCGGAGGTGTGGGTCTCGCTCGTGTCGGTCATGGTGACCATCACACCGCGCCGGGCGAGACGATCACATGGTCGTACGTCTCGTTCGCATGCGGGATCGTCTCACCCGGGGCGGCCGGGGCTCAGCGGGGGCGGCCCATGTCCTTGGCGATGAACAGGCCCTCGGCGGTCACGCACTCCTCGCCGTCCGCCCAGATCGAGCCCACGGTACGGATCTTGCGGCCGTCCACCGCGACCTGCCGCCCGGTCACGGTCAGCGGCCGGAACAGCGGGACGCGGCGGCGGTAGCGCAGCGTCAGCTCGGCCGTCATCCCGGAGGTGCCCGCCCAGGAGTTGGCCACGCCGAGCGTGTGGTCCAGGAGCAGCGCGGAGACGCCGCCGTGCACGCTGGTCGGCGGGCCCTGGTACGGCAGGTCGAGGACGACCTCGCTCTCGATCGAGCCGTCGTCCTTGCCCTCGTACACCAGCGGCGGGGCGATCGGGTTCTCCGGGCCGGTGACGGCCTCGTGCCGGGTGATCCCGTCGCCCCGCCACATGTCGACCAGGCGCTCCTCCAGGTCGGGGGCGTGCCGGTCGAGCTCGTCGGCCACGGCGTTCAGCCGGCCGGCGATGTCGTCCATGTCGGCGCCCGACATGTTCCCGGCGCGCACCAGCCCGGCGATCACCCGGCGGGCGGCGGCGACCGCCGCGTCCACGCCGGAGTCGGTGGCGGCGGCGTTGAGCTCGACCGACGTCGTCATGTCGTTCAGTTCCCCTTCGCGGGCTCGGGGTCGCGGGGCAGGCCCAGCAACCGCTCGCCGATGATGTTGAGCTGGACGTCGGTGGTGCCGCCGGCGATCGTCATGCTGCGCGAGCTGAGGAAGCGCCAGGTGATGTCGCGGCCCTCGACGCCCCCACCCTCCCCGACGGTGTTGTCGGTGCAGACGGCGGGGTACCCGGTCCAGTCCATCGCGGTCTCCCACACGCGCTGCATGTGGTCGCCGCCGAGCAGCTTGCCGATGCTGGCCTCGGCGCCCGGCTGCCCGCCGGACAGCGAGCGCAGCGTGGTGCGCAGCCCGAACAGGCTGTTCGACTGCGCCTCGCACAGCAGGTCGCCCAGCTCGGCGAGGCGCGCGGCGTCCACGCCGTCCGGGTCGGCGGCGAGGATCTCCAGCAGCGCCTCGCCGCCGCTGCCGAGCGAGGAGCCGCTGCCGAGGTTCACCCGCTCGTTCGACAGGGTCGTGCGGGCCAGCTTCCAGCCCTCGCCGGGCCTGCCGACGAGCATGTCGTCGGGAATGAAGACGCCGTCCAGGAACACCTCGTTGAACAGCGCCTCGCCGGTCAGCTCCTTCAGCGGCCGGATGTCGATGCCGGGCGCGGACATGTCCAGCAGGAAGTACGACAGGCCCTTGTGCTTGGGGGCCTCCTGGTCCGTCCGGGCCAGCAGGATGCCGTAGTCGGCCTGGCGGGCCATGGACGTCCACACCTTCTGGCCGGTGACCTTCCAGCCGCCCTCGACCTTCTCGGCGCGGGTGGACAGCCCGGCCAGGTCGGAGCCCGCGCCGGGCTCGCTGAACAGCTGGCACCAGACCAGGTCGCCGCGCAGCGAGCGCGGCAGGAACCGCTCCTGCTGCTCGGCCGAGCCGTGCGCGATGATCGTCGGCACCACCCAGTTCCCGATGACCATGTCGTGCGGGCGCAGGCCGGCCTCCTTCAGCTCCTCGGCGATCACCAGCTGGGTGACGGCGTCGGCGCCCTTGCCCCACGGGGCGGGCAGGTGCGGGGAGGTGTAGCCGTGCTCGGCGAGGTACGCGGTCCGCTCGGCGCCGGCCAGCTCCCGGGCGGGCGCCAGCTCGGCGCGGACGTCCGCGCGGATCGCGGCGGCCTCGGGCGGCAGGTCGACGCCCAGCTCGCGGCGCACGCCGTCCAGGGTCAGCCGGGCGACGCGCTGCCGCCAGCGGGAGGTGGAGCCGAGCAGGATCCGCAGGGTCTGGGCGCGGCGCAGGTAGAACCCGGCCTCGTGCTCCCAGGTGAAGCCGATGCCGCCGAGGGTGTTGATGCAGTCCTTGGCGACCGCGAACGCGGCCTCGACGCTGATCGCCCCGGCGACGGCGGCGGCGAGCGACGCCTCGCCCGGGTCGGTGCCGGGGTCCTGGGCGCGGGCGGCGTCCCAGGCGCAGGCGCGGGCCTGCTCGGCGCGGGCGAGCATCCGCGCGCAGCGGTGCTTGACGCCCTGGAACTGGCCGATGGGGCGGCCGAACTGCTCGCGGACCTTCGCGTACTCGGCGGCGGTCGTGGTGCACCAGTCGGCCATCCCGGACGCCTCGGCGGCGAACAGGACGGCGGCCAGGTCCAGCACGTCCCGCGAGCCCAGGCCGGTCAGCACGGCGCCGTCCGGTACGGGCACGTCGTCGGCCGTGACCTGCGCCGGGCGGCGGGTCGGGTCGTGGCTGAGCATGTCGACGACCTGGAGCGCCTCGCGCGGCAGCACGATCCAGGCGGTGGCGTCGCCGTCCTGGGCGGGCAGGACGAACAGGTCGGCGATCTGGCCGCCGAGCACCGGCTCGTACGCGCCGCGCACGACGGTCCGGCCGCCGTCGCGGACGAGTGCGAGCCCGCCGGGCCGCAGGCCGACGGCGCCGATCGCGGTCCCCTCGGCGAGCGCCTCCAGGTGCGCCTCGTGGCCCGCCTTGGCGAGCACGGCCCCCGCGAGCGTGGTCGGCAGGAACGGCCCGGGGGCCAGGACGCGGCCGAGCTCCTCGGTCACCACCGCCAGCTCGACCAGGCCGAAGCCGGCGCCGCCCGCCTTCTCCGGCAGGTGCAGCCCGAGCAGGCCCTGCTCGGCGAGCCCCTTCCAGAACGGGGGCACCGCGTCCCGGCCGGCGTCCGCGGCCGCGCGGACGGCCTGCACCGTCACGTGCCGGGCGGCGAAGGCGCGCACCGCGTCGCGCAGGTCGCGGTGCTCCTGGGTCAGTCCGATGGTCATGTCCGCCTCAGATCGCTCGATGGTGGCCGGCCGGGCGGCCGGCGGGGACTCCGGAAGCGAAGACTAGAATTCATTCTCACCCACGCTCGGGGCCGTCCCGCTGAGTGGGTCAACACCACTGACCCGAGCCTTCCTGACCACTGGGCGGGACCCTGGCCAGCAGAAAACTAGAATACATACTAGTTTGCGATGCCCATCGTGATCACTACCGGGAGCCTTCGATGAACGCTGACCTCACCCTGGCGGGCCGCTCCGCCGTCGTCACCGGCGCGGGCGCCGGGCTCGGCCGCGCCGAGGCGCTCGCCCTGGCCGCGCAGGGCGCCGACGTGGTCGTCAACGACGTGGGCCCGGCGGCCGAGGACGTCGCCGCCGAGATCCGCGCGCTCGGCCGCAAGGCCGTCGCGGTCACCGGCGACGTGGGCGACTGGTCGCTCGGCGACACGCTGGTGCAGGCCGCCGTCGACACCTTCGGGTCGCTCGACATCCTGGTCAACAACGCCGGCGTGCTGCGCGACAAGATGCTGTTCAACCTGGCCGAGTCCGACTGGGACGACGTCATCCGCGTCCACCTCAAGGGGCACGCGTCGGTCTCGCGCGCCGCCGCCGTGCACTGGCGCGCCGCCAGCAAGGCCGCCGGCGGCCCCGTCTACGGCCGGGTGATCAACACCTCGTCCGAGGCGTTCCTGTTCGGCAGCGCCGGCCAGCCCAACTACTCCGCCGCCAAGGCCGGCATCGTCGCGCTCACCCTGTCCACCAACCAGGGCCTGTCCCGGTACGGCGTCCGCGCCAACGCCATCTGCCCGCGCGCCCGCACCGCCATGACCGAGGCCTCGTTCGCCGAGGGCACCGCGCCCGGCGGGCTGGACGCCATGGCCCCCGAGCGCGTCGGGACGTTCGTGAGCTACCTGGCCTCCCCCGCCGCCGAGAACATCAGCGGGCAGGTCTTCGTCGTCTACGGCGACATGGTCGCGCTGATGGCCGCGCCGACCGTCGAGCAGAAGTTCACCGCCAAGGAGGGCGTGTTCACGGTCGAGGAGTTCGGCGCCCAGCTGTCGCCGTACTTCGAGGGCCGCGAGCCGCACCGCACGTACGCCGCGTACAGCGTCGCCGCCCTGGACGACACCGGCACCACCAACGTCCGGTCCAAGTAGGCCGGCGGGCGGCCGCCTCCCGGCGCGGGGAGGCGGCCGCGGGCCTCACATGTGCGCGCCGCCGTCGACCCGGATGTCGGCGCCGGTGAGGTACCCGGCGTCGGCCGAGGCCGCGTACGCGATGGTGCCCGCGATCTGCTCCGGCGTCGCGATGCCCAGCGGGGCCAGGAGCCGCGCGTAGTAGCTGGCGTCCTCGCCCTCCGGGAACGTGACGGCCTGCGTCAGCGCGGTGTCCGTCGACCCCGGCGACACCGTCACCACCCGGATGCCGCGCCCGCTGACCTCGGCGGCCAGCGTGACCGAGAAGCCCAGCACGGCGGCCTTGGACGCCGCGTACGCGCTCATGAACGGGTTCCCCTGCGTCGCCGACAGCGACGACACGTTCACGATCACGCCGGTCCGGTCGGGCAGGTGCGGCAGCGCCTCGCGGCAGAACAGCGCGGTGCCGACGAGGTTCACCGAGAACAGCTTCTGCAGGTCCTCGACCGACAGCGTCGCGATCGGGGTCGTGCGGTGCATGCCCGCCACGTTCGCCAGGACGTCGATGCCGCCCAGTTCGGCCGCCGCCGCGCGCACGGTCTCGATCACCGCGGGCTCGTCACTGACGTCGGCCGTACGGGAGGCGAACGTGCCGGGCCCGGTCACCGCCGCCGCGGTCTCCTTCAGCCCCTCCTCGGAGAGGTCCACGCCGAAGACGTGCGCGCCCTCGGCCGCGAGCCGGATCGCGGTGGCCCGCCCGATGCCGGACGCGGCACCGGTGAGCAGCACTTTGGCACCATCGAAGCGATTCATGGCGGAACGGTACAGTCCGCCCGCGCGGCGCCGGCCGGGCCGTCCCGTTGATCAGGACGGGGCGTTGGACCGCCGGGCCAGCAGCAGCCGGCAGGCCAGCCGGATGTCGTCCTCCAGGTCGGCCAGCGACGCCCGCCCGTTGAGGCTCGACTGGAGCACCCCGTACCAGCACTGCATCATCAGCCGGACCAGCGTGACGTCCTGGACGGTGGCGTTCTCGATCCCGAGCGCCTCGAGCACGATCTCCCGGAACGAGGTGTCGATCTTGATGGCGTCGGCCACGGTCGCGTACCCGGCCGTGTTCGACGACTGGAGCATCGCGTTGGCCAGCATCGGCCGGGCCAGCAGCTCCCGGCTGGCGCGCACCAGGATCTCCCCGACGGCGTCCTCGGGCGACACGTCCGGCCCGGCCGGGCGCACGCTCTCCCGGAACCGGTCCACCTGCGCCGCCATGACCGCCGTGAACAGATGCGTCTTGGACGGGAAGTAGCGGTACAGCGTCCCGATCGCCACCCCGGCGGCCTTGGCCACCTCGTGCATCTGGACGCGCTCGAACGCCTTGTCGCTGCCGATCCGCGCCGCCGCCCGGAGGATCCGCTGACGCCGATCGTGCTGCTCGGGAGAGCTGGGCTCGGCCGCCGGCCGGGCCGATGCGATCCTCGGCACGATGTCCCCCGTTCACTTCCACCAACGTCATGACAATACATAGATCCCCGGGTCACCCGGCGTCCTCCCGATACCGGTGAGTGGGATGGAAAGTTCCGTTCCGGCGACCGTTGCGCTTGCCTGGACCAGCCGAGACCTGAAAGGACAGCGCATGGGTTGGGACGACACGTTCGACGTGGTGGTGGCGGGTTCGGGCGCGGGAGCGATGACCGGGGCCCTGGTGGCGGCCGCGAGCGGGCTGCGCACCCTCATCCTGGAGAAGACCGACCTGCTCGGCGGCACCTCCGCCTACTCCGGGGCCTCCGTCTGGCTGCCCGGCACGCAGGTGCAGGAGCGCGCGAAGCTCGACGACTCGACCGAGAACGCCCGCACGTACCTGCGGGCCCTCATCGGGGACGAGAACGAGGCGCACCGCGAAGCGTTCCTGGAGGCCGCGCCCCGGGTCGTGGAGTTCCTGGAACGCGACCCCGCCATCGAGTTCAAGTGGAGCCCCTTCCCCGACTACTACGCCGCCCCCGGCCGCCTCGACCTCGGCCGCTCGTTCATGCCGCTGGACCTCCCCCTCGCCGAACTCGGCGAGTCCGCCGCCCTCGTCCGCCCGCCGGTCGAGCGCGACCGCCCCGGCCTCGGCCACGACCCGGCCCAGCCGCTCGGCGGCGGCCGCGCCCTGATCGGCCGCCTCCTGCTGGCCTTCCTCAACACCGGCAACGGCACCGTCCGCACCGGGACGGCCCTCACCGACCTGATCGTCGAGGACGGCCGCGTCACCGGCGTCGAGGCCGCGGGCACCCGGATCCGCGCCGAGCGCGGCGTCCTGCTGGCCGCCGGCGGCTACGAGAACGACGACGCCATGCGCGGCGACCTGCCCGGCGCCGCCGCCTGGACGATGGCGCCCGGCGGCAACACCGGCGACGCGATCGGCGCCGCCGTCCGGATCGGCGCCGCCTCCGGCCAGTTCGACCAGGCATGGTGGTGCCCCGGCTCCGTCGGCCCCGACGGGCGCGCCTCGTTCACCCTCGGCTTCCACGGCGGCCTCATGGTGGACGGCACGGGCCGCCGCTTCTTCAACGAGTCCCTCCCGTACGACCAGGCGGGCCGGGCGATGAACGGCCACGTCCCCGCGCACCTGATCTTCGACTCCCGCACCAAGGGCCGGCTGCCCGCCATCGCCATCCCCGGCGCGACCGCGGCCGAGCACCTCGAGGCCGGCACCTGGGTCAAGGCCGACACCCTCCCCGAACTCGCCGAGAGGCTCGGCCTGCCCGCCGACGCCCTCACCGCCACCGTCGAGCGCTTCAACGGCTTCGCGGAGAAGGGCGTCGACGAGGACTTCCACCGCGGCGAGGACCCGTACGACCTGTTCTTCGCCGCCGGCAACGACGGCCCCAACCCCTGCCTCGTCCCCGTCGACCGGCCCCCGTACTACGCGGCCCGGATGGTCCTGAGCGACCTCGGCACCAAGGGCGGCCTCCGCACCGACACCGAGAGCCGCGTCCTGGACGCCTCCGGCGCCGCCATCCCCAGCCTGTACGCGGCGGGCAACACGGCGGCCTCGTTCACCGGCCCGTTCTACCCGGGCCCCGGCATCCCGATCGGCTCCGGCATGGCGTTCGCGTACCGCGCCGTCCAGGACATGAAGGAAGGCGCATGAAGAAGCTCCTGGCGGTCACCGCCGCGGCCGCCGCCGTGACCGCGCTCGCCACCCCCGCCCAGGCCGCCCCCGGCCAGCGCGGCAAGGTCCTGGACGTCCAGCCCCTCACCAACTCCTCGGCACTCCCCTCGGCCCGCGCGAACCACCTGGTCACCTACGTCTCGGAGAGCGCCGCCGGCAGGCCGATCAAGGTCACCGGCACGGTCGCCCTCCCGAAGACCCCGCCCCCGCCCGGCGGCCACCCCGTGATCACCTGGACGCACGGCACCACCGGCAACGCCGACATCTGCGCCCCGTCCAAGGACACCCCCGACGGCCCCGCCCACGGCTACCTCTCCATCGGCCAGGGCTACCTGGACAAGTGGGTCGCCAAGGGCTATGCCGTCGTCCAGACCGACTACGAGGGCCTCGGCACGCCGGGCGGCCACCCGTACATGAACGGCACCAGCGCCGCCAACACCGCGATCGACATGGTCCGCGCCGCCCGCCGGGTGGACCACCGCGTCGGCCGTGACTACTTCGTCATCGGCCACAGCCAGGGCGGCCACGCGGCCCTGTTCACCGCCGCCGCCCGCCAGCGCCCCAAGGACGTCGCCCTGAAGGGCTCCGTCGCCCTGGCGCCCGGCTCCATGACGAGCCAGACCCCCGAGTACGTCCGCAGCGGGCAGCCCGGCGCCCAGGGCGCCATGTCGTTCCTGTTCGTCATCCTGAACGGCGCGAAGGCCGCGGACCCGTCCCTCGACATCGACGGCCTCCTGACCGACGAGGCCGCCGCCATCCTCCGCGCGGGCCGCACCACCGCCTGCAACGCCCAGCTCGCCGAGCTGAGCAAGACCCTCGCCCCCGAGAAGGTCTTCAAGCCGGACGCCGACCTCGGCCCCCTCACCGCGTACCTGCGCTCCCAGGAGCCGATGGGCCTGACCCTGCAGGTCCCCACCCTGGTCGTCCAGGGCGCCGCCGACACCCAGGTCACCACCCCGGCCACCAACGCCGTCGTGAAGGACCTCTGCTCCCGCTACAAGGGCATCACGTACAACCACTACGAGGGCGCCGACCACCGCGCCGTGATCGAGGCCTCGTACAACGACGCCTTCGCCTACGTCGAAACCCTCCGCAAGGGCGGCACCCCGCAACCCACCTGCTGACCCCCCGAGACCCGAGGCCCGTGCCCACCCACCCCGGGGCACGGGCCTCACCCTTACGCGCAAAGCTCCCGCAGGATCCTCCGCGCAGCTGGCCCGTCCAACCGCACCAGCACACTCGGCGAGCCCCCGGCGTCCACGAACGGCGACACCACCAGCCCCGTACTCGCGACGCCTTGCCGCGCCAGCCAGTACGCCAGCTGATCGCGCACGTCGTGCCCGAGAATGACGGCCTGCCGCTCAGGCTCACTCAGCCCCACGCCCGCCCCCGTTCCGCGAGACCGGCAGCTCGAACCAGACCGTACGGCGGCCGTCCCCGTTCCGGCTCCCCCAGCGCCCGCCGCTGAGCACATGCACCATCCGCAGCCCGCGCCCACTGGTAGCGCATCCACCGGCCTCAACGACCTGGGGCGCACTCACGCCCGCCCCCGCGTCCGTGACCTCCACCCGGATCACCCCGTCCACCGCCAGCACGGCAACGGACACAGGACCAGCGTCCGCATGCAGGATCGCGTTGGTGACCAGCTCACTCCCCAGCAGCTCAGCGTCATGGCACGCGGGATGCCCGTCCCCCAGCACCCCACGCAGCCACCGCCGCACTACTCGGACCTGACATTCCTCCCCCGGAACCACCACCGTCCCGAGCAGCGTCTGCGCCATCAGACCCCCGTCCCCTCACGGCGAAAAGTGACTCCTCTAAAGAGTCACATGACTACGCTGAGCACAGTAATTTACGTCACGAGCGCCGTGCAAGTAGCATGGCAACCTTGCAAGTCTCACGAGGGAGCGTATGGCTGTCGTCTCCAGTCCAACAACGAGAGGTCGGCGTCTCGCCTTCGAGCTCCGGAGAATGCGCGAACGCGCCGACCTCACACCCACCCAGGCAGCCCGGCAACTCGGGTGGTCGCTGAGCAAGCTCACACGCATCGAAAAGGCGCAGACCCAGCCCAAGACCGCCGACCTTGAACGTGCCCTGGCGCTGTACGGGGTGGACGACGCCACCCATGCAGGCCTGGTGAGACTCGCCAAGGACTCATGGAGAAGAGGCTGGTGGACTTCCTACGCCGACGTCTTCAGCGGGAGCATCGTCGCGCTCGAGGATGAGGCCACCGTGATCCGCGCTTGGGAGCCGCAACTCGTTCCAGGACTGCTGCAGACCGAGGCGTACGCTCGCGAGGTCCTGAGCCTGAGACAGGAGGATGCTACAGCCGTTCACCGGCGAGTGGTCGCCAGGTTGAACCGTGGCATGCTGCTGCGACGCCCGGACGCCCCAACACTGAACGCCGTACTCGACGAATCAGCGCTCCGCCGGGGCGTCGGAGGGCCAGACGTCATGCGCAAGCAGTTGCAGGCACTCATCGAAGCGGCCGAACGCCCCAACGTCTCCATCCAGGTCATGCCGCACGACAGCGGAGCACACCTGGGTCTGATGGGCCCACTGGAGCTGTTCAGCTTCGCAGACGACGCCGAACTGGACGTTGCCTACACAGAAACCCTGATGGGCGATATATACCTCGAAAGTACGGAAGAAGTGGTGCGTATTAGGGTGGCTCTGGACGCCATCTGCAGTAGGGCCATGCCGCCCGAGGAGTCGTTGGACTTGATCCACAAACTGGCACAGGAGTGACATGACCGAGGGAGCGCTTGCAGCATGACGCATTCACCACACGCCATGTGGCGCAAGTCCAGCCGTAGCGGCACGGGTGACAACTGCGTCGAGATCGCGGCCATCGGACAGGCGATCGCCGTACGCGACAGCAAGAACCCCCAAGGCGGCGCGCTCACATTCAGCCCCAGCACCTGGCGAACGCTCGCCGGGCGCATCCAGAACGGCGAGCACGACCTCCACTAACGCCCGCCCCAACGAGGCAGACCGCTGCCCAGCAGACAGACGACCAAGGCCAAGAGACTCACCCACCGGATGACCTAACCCCCGCAGAAGGCAAGGCGGTGTTCTCAGTGAGGGACTCTCACATCAACTGGCGCAAGAGCCGACGCAGCGACAACGGCGGCGCCAACTGTGTCGAGATCGCGGCCGTCGGGCCGGCGGTGGCCGTACGTGACAGCAAAGACCCTCAAGGTGGGGCGCTCACGTTCAGCCCTAGCGCCTGGCGAACGTTCGCAGAGCGCGTTAAGGGTGGCGGGCACGACCTGCGCTGACGCTCGCCGCTGCGGGCGGGTTCTGGTTCACCTTGTGGTCGCGGGCCGGACTCTCGGCGGCTATGGACGGCTCGTGGTGTGCGGGTCAGGCTGGACGCGAGGGCGGTGATCCAGGAGGTCGGGCATTGATCGTCTTCTTCTCCTTCTTCGGCGCGATCGTGGCGGGCGCCCTCCTGGGGTTTCCGGGCTGGCTCACCATCGTCTGCGCCTTCGGCGCGTTCTTCCTCGGCGCGATCATCGACACGCTGGTGCACGGCGACCGGCTGACGGGAGGCGGCGGCGACGGCGGCTCCTGCGGTGGCGGCTGCGGTTGCGGTGGCGAGTAGGCCGGCCGGATCGGGCGGCTTCGCCGCAGGGCTTCAGGTCAGTTGTGTCTCGTACTTCCTGGTCAGCTGGTCGGTGCGATCGGCCGGCCATGGGCAGCGCTGGTCGCCGTGGGTGGCCGCGAAGAACAGTTCCAGATGAACGTGCCAGGCGGCGAGCGCAGTCGCGCGCAGGGCGGCCAGCCGGCGGGGCAGTGTCTGGGTCAGCTCGACGCGGACGCCCAGCCGGGGATCGGAGACGATCTCCCATCGCACGGTGCCGGCCGGTGTCCCTTCGTGCAGCCACTCGTACTCCAGGAGCCGTGGCGCGTCGGCCTTCGTGACCTTGCCGGGTCGGACGTACCCGTTGGTGGCGGGTGTGGGCGGTTCGCCGCCGATGGACGGCTCGGTGCCCCCGACGAGCAGCCGCCACACCTCGTCGGCCGGTTTCCATACCAGGTCGCGGGCGAAGGTCAGCTCATGGCCGTCGCCGGTTTCGCGGACCGTGCCTTCGGCCAGGCCGAACTTCTCGATGTAGTGCTCCATGGGCCCCAGCCAGTCGGTCCGGGCCGGCACGGTCGTGCCGTCGAGCCGGCCGGCCAGCTCGGCCAGGCACGTGTCCCAGCCGGCGGCCGTTCGGCCCGCCCCCAGCAGGCCCGTGCGGCCGCCGCCGATGGTCTGCGTGAACACCAGCAGGCAGCCGTCGCCGTCCGGAAGCAGCTCGAACCGCAGGACGTCGTCGTTCCAGCGGAACATGAACACCTTCGGCGGGTCGACCTCGAGCACCTCGCCGTCCGACGCGCCCTCCACCTCCAGATCACCGGGGAAGACGAACCGCATCGGGGCGCCGGGGCGCAGCTCGGCCTCGACCGCGGCGGGAAACCAGTGCGCCATCTCCGCCGGGTCGCTCACCGCCCGCCATACCTTCGCGGGCGGGTGGGCGAGCCGCCGCTCGAAGCGCAGCGTCGGCTCCCCGTTGATGGTCTGCAGGGTCGCGTCCTTATTCATCGGTCTCCCCGTCGTGGTCGTCGGGCATGGCGTCCAGGTGTTCTTCGAGTGCGTCGAGACTGGCGGCCCACATGCGCCGGTAGGGCGCGAGCCAGGCGTCGATCTCGGCCAGCGGCGCCGGCCGCAGCCGGTACCAGCGGCGCTGCGCGTCCTGCCGGACCTCGACGAGCCCGGCCCCGCGCAGCACCTTCAGATGCTTCGACACGGTCGGCTGGGTCAGCTCCAGCCGCTCCACCAGGTCGCCGACCAGCCGTTCACCGTCACGCAGCAGATCGAGGATCTCCCGGCGGCGCGGCTCGGCCAGCACTTCGAACGTTGATGCCACAGCGGCAATATAGCCGGTACGGAATATAGCTGCAATGGCATGGAAGTCGCAGCCCTGTGAGGTCGGGTACCCGGCTCACAGGTGTCATGAACGTTCCAGCGCATCAGAGGGGTAGCCCCGCTAGTGCGGTCGGCGCCTCATCTGATTTGTTTCATGGGCTCGAGATGCGGTGGCTCCAGTCGACCGTCTCCGAGGACGATTTCTCGTGGCCGTCGCGCTCGATCCGCCGGAGCCGCGCGGCGACCTGGTGCGCCTTGGCGTGGGACGGCGGGGACGCCTCCAGGGCCGCGGCCAGGAGGCCGAGGTCCTCGCTGCTCAGAGCGTGGGCGTCGTCGGTTCTGAGGACGTACCGGAACCGCTTGCCCGTCCCGGTGTCCCGCAGCGACAGCGCGTAGAAACCGGGGTCTCCGCCTGCGGTGATGTTGGTTCCGAGCCGTACGTCGCCGGTCGCCGAGAGGTCGCAGTGGTGGGTCCGGTCGCCGCGCCGGACGCTCAGCACGGTCCCGTCCAGATGGGCTTCCACCAGCGACTGGTCGCGCCGGCGCGCCACGGTGTAGGCGGACAGGACCGCGCACACCGGCCACAGCAGCAGCGCGCCGGGCTCCAGGCCGATCGTGGTGCCCACGCAGGCCACGAGAAGGACGGCCGGGAAGATGGGCAGCAGGACGTCGTTCCAGAGGAGGCCGGTGCGCTGGACGGTCGCACCGGTGCCCGTGCCCAGCCGGTGCGGGGACCCCTGCGGCGCCATCACCCCATTCTGCTCCCGCGACCGGCCGGTGTCACGGGCCGCCGAAGGCCGTCAGACGAGGTTGTCCTCGACGGTGAGGCCGAAGACGCCGCGGCCGTACATGGACAGGCCGCGCTCGACGTCGTTGGCCACGTGCAGGCTGCCGGCGTGGGCGTCGCGCCAGGCGCGTTCGAGGGCGTGGCCGCGGTGCAGCGAGTTGCCGCCGGCGGTCTTGAACAGGATGTCGATCGCCTCGATGGCGCGCTCGGTGCCGCGGACCTGGTCGCGGCGGGCGCGCAGCCGCAGCTCCATCGGGATCGTCTCGTTCTTGACGGCGTAGTCGTACATCTCGCGGATGTTGCGGTCGGTCTGCAGCGCGGCCGCGTCGATCTCGGACGCGGCGCGGGCGACCGAGACCTGGGCGAACTGGTCCTCGACGAAGCGGCCGCCGCCGAGGCTGAGCCGGATCCGGTCGCGCATCTGGTTGACGTACGACTCGTAGCAGCCCTCGACGACGCCGATCACGCAGGCGGTGACGGCCGAGGTGAAGACCGTCCCGAACGGCATCCGGTAGAGCGGGCCCGGGTTGACCTTGCGGCCGGGGGTGCGGAGCTGGGCCTGGTCGAAGTTGCGGACGGTGCGGTGCTCGGGCACGAACGCCCGCTCGATCACGACGTCGTCGCTGGCGGTGCCGCGCAGGCCCATCGAGTCCCACACCTGGCGGATCTCGTAGTCCTGCCGCGGGACGAGCAGCGTCATGAAGTCGACGGGCTTGCCCTCGGCGCCGACGACCAGGCCGCCGAGCAGGGCCCAGGACGCGAACTCGCAGCCGGAGGAGAACCCCCACCGGCCAGAGACCTCGTAGCCGCCCTCGACGGGCGTGATCCGGCCGACCGGGGCGTACGAGGAGCAGACGAGCGTGTCCGGGTCGCGGCCGTACACCTCGCGCTGCGCGGACTCGGGGAACAGGCCGAGATGCCAGGAGTGGACGCCGAGGATGCCGGCGACCCAGCCGGTGGACGCGCAGGCGCCGGAGATGGCGCGGACGGCCTCGTAGAACCGGGCCGGGTCGGTCTCGGTGCCGCCGAAACGGCGCGGCTGGAGCATCCGGAACAGGCCCGATCCGATGAGATCGCGGATGCTGTCGTCGGGGATCCGCCCCTTCTCGTCGACGGACTTGGCCCGCTCGGCCAGCTGCGGAAGCAGCTCGCGCACCGCTGCCTGGACCTGGTTGCTCATCCGGCCGCTCCGATTTCCGATGGTGCTCTCCTTACCATTGCAGCAGATCACCCATGGCGTCCGAACGGGGAGATCGTCCCGGCCAATGGGACGAGAAGGCCTATTCGGCCGCACACGACCTAGCGTTCGTTCTGATGCACTGGTCTGAGAAGACCCTCCCCTGGAAGGGATGATCCACGTGACCGAGACCGACGAGATCCGCCTCATCGAGGCGGAGGAGGTCCCCACCCGGTTCGCCCGCGGGTGGCACTGCCTCGGCCTGTCCGGTGGTTTCAAGGACGGCAAGCCGCACACGATCAACGCGTTCGGCACGAAGCTGGTGGTGTTCCAGGGCGAGGACGGCAAGCTCAACGTCCTGGACGCCTACTGCCGGCACATGGGCGGGGACCTGTCGCAGGGCACGGTCAAGGGCAACGAGATCGCCTGCCCGTTCCACGACTGGCGCTGGGGCGGCGACGGCCGCTGCAAGAAGATCCCGTACTCGCGCCGGGTCCCGCTGCGCGCCCGGACGAGCGCGTGGCCGACGCTCGACCAGGACGGGATGCTGTTCGTCTGGAACGACCCCGAGGGCAACCCGCCCCCGCCGGAGCAGGCGATCCCGGTGATCCCGGGCGCCACCCGCGACGACTGGACCGACTGGGTCTGGAACGAGACGATCGTGCACACCAACGTGCGCGAGGTGATCGACAACGTCGTCGACATGGCGCACTTCTTCTACATCCACCAGTCGTTCCCGACGTACTTCAAGAACGTCTTCGAGGGGCACGTGGCCACCCAGGTCATGAAGGGCAAGTCCCGCCCCGACAGCGGCCAGAGGGGCGGGAAGGGGCCCAAGCTGCTGGGCAACAGCTCGGTGGCGTCGTACTTCGGCCCGTCGTTCATGATCGACGAGCTGACGTACCACTACGAGGGCTTCGACCTGGAGTCGGTGCTGCTCAACTGCCACTACCCGATCGACGAGAACTCGTTCGTGCTGATGTCGGGCATCATCGCGCAGCGCTCGGACGTGCTGCCGGGCGACGCGGCCGACCAGATGGCCAAGACGATGTCGAAGTTCATCCTGGCCGGCTTCGACCAGGACGTGGAGATCTGGAAGCACAAGGCGCGGATCGACAACCCGCTGCTGTGCGAGGAGGACGGCCCGGTCTACCAGCTGCGCCGCTGGTACGAGCAGTTCTACGTGGACGTCGCGGACATCGACCCGGAGATGACGGCGCGGTTCGAGCACGAGCTCGACACCACCCGCCCGGTCGAGGCGTGGCAGGCCGAGGTCGAGGAGAACCTGGCCCGGAGGGAAGCGGCCGGTTCGGCATGAGCGTTCGGCAGGACGAGCGGCTCGCCCCGGCAGCCCCCGGCGTCCCGATGACAGAGGTGGACTGCGCGCGGTGCGGCGCGACCGTGCTCGCGCGCAAGTCCAGCTGGGAGCAGACGAGCATCCAGTGGAGCGCGCGGGCGATGGCGGTCTGCTCCACCCCGCCGGCCGACGGCCACAGCACCTGCCCGGCGCTGCGGGAGTCGATCGCCAGGGCGGCCGCGGAGGGCCGGCTCCCCGTGCTCGACGAGGTGGCGCCGTCCTACGGCGCCGAGGTCGCGGACCGTCCCGCTCATGACCACTGAGGGCCCGCGAGGCGCGGAGCGGAAGCGAGGCCATGAGCGCTGAATTCGAGGGGCGGGTCGCGGTCGTCACCGGTGCCGGGGACGGCATCGGGCGCGGCGTGGCCCGCCGGTTCGCGGCCGCCGGCGCGAAGGTGCTGGTCGCGGAGCTGAACGAGGAGAGCGGGCGGCGCGTCGCCAAGGAGCTGGAGACCGGGTTCGGCGCGGAGGCGCTGTTCGTGGCGACCGACGTGACCGTGAAGGCGCAGGTCGAGGCCATGGTGGCGGCGGCCGTCGAGGCGTGGGGCCGGGTGGACGTCCTGGTCAACAACGCCTGGGGGGCGGGCACCGTCGGCCGGGTGGAGACCAAGACCGACGCGCAGCTGGAACGCGGGTTCGCGATGGGCTACTACGGCCCGCTGTGGGCGATGCAGGCCGCGTTCCCGCACATGAAGGCGCGGGGCTGGGGCCGTGTGGTCAACATGTGCTCGCTGAACGGGGTCAACGCCCACATGGGGACGCTGGAGTACAACTCCGCCAAGGAGGCGCTGCGGACGCTCACCCGTACCGCGGCGCGCGAGTGGGCGCCCACGGGCGTGGTCGTGAACGCGGTGTGCCCGGGCGCGAAGAGCGCGGCGTTCCGGCGGATGGCGGCGGCGCATCCGGAGATCGAGGCGGCCGCCGACGCGGCGAACCCGATGGGCCGGCTGGGCGATCCCGAGGACGACATCGCGCCGGTGGTGCTCTTCCTGGCGAGCGAGGGCGCCCGGTACCTGACCGGGAACACGCTGTTCGCGGACGGCGGCTCGCACATCAACGGCGTCGCGTGGACGCCCGATCTGGACGGAGAAGAATGATCGACCCGAGCGACTTCGACAAGGACCGGTACGGGCCGTGGGCGGTCATCGCCGGCGGCTCGGAGGGGGTCGGCTCGTCGTTCGCGATGCGGCTGGCCGAGGCGGGCCTGAACCTGGTGCTGATCGCCCGCAAGCCCGGTCCGCTGAACGAGACCGCCGAGCGGGTGCGGGCCGCGACGGGCGTCGAGGTCCGCACGATCGAGCTGGACCTGATCGCGCCGGAGCCGCTGAAGGCGATCCGGGCGGTGACCGACGGCCTGGACGTCGGCCTGCTGATCTACAACGCGGGGGCCAACAGCTACGGGCACGAGTTCGTGACCGGCGATCTGGAGCGCTTCCAGGGCGTGATCGATCTGAACATCACCGCCCAGCTGGCGATCACGCAGCATTTCGGCGCACTGATGAAGGAGCGCGGCCGCGGCGGGATCATCCTGGTCGGCTCGATGGCCGGGTACATGGGGCAGGCGCAGATCAGCGTCTACGCGGCGGTCAAGGCGTTCGGCCGGATCTTCGCCGAGGGGCTGTGGCTGGAGCTGGGCGAGCACGGCGTGGACGTGCTGGAGCTGGTGCTGGGCGTGACCCGCACCCCGGCGATGGAACGTGCCGGCCTCAACATGGACCTCCCCGGCCTGAACGTGGCCGAGCCGGACGACGTCGCGCGCGAGGGCCTGGAGCACATCGCGGACGGCCCGGTGTGGGTCGCGGGCGGCAACCTGGAGGCGGCGGAGAAGCGCGGCGGCTTCCCCCGCGCGAAGAAGGTCGCGGGCGCCCACGCGGCGATGAAGAAGATGCTCCCGCCGAGCAGCTGACCCGGCGGTCCGCGCGGCGCCCGGCGGGCGCCGCGCGGGCCCGTTCAGCCCAGGAGCGTGTAGCCGGCCCCGTCTCGCTTGTAGACGGGGTCGGCCGTTTTCCAGGCCTCGGTGCGCAGCGGCCGCTTGATCACCTTGTTGGTGGCGGTGCGCGGCAGCTCGGCGACCACGCGGACGTACCGCGGCGCCCACTTGGTGCCGAGGTCGGGCTGCGCGTCCAGGAACGCGGCGAACGCGGCGGGGTCGAAGGACGCGCCGGGCGCCAGCGACACCGCGGCCATCACCTGGTCGCCGACGTGCTCGTCCGGCACGGCGTACACGGCGACGTCGTCGAACGCCTCGAACCGGGCCAGCAGCCGCTCGACGGGCGCGGCGGCGAAGTTCTCGCCGTCCACCCGGAGCCAGTCGCTGTCGCGGCCGGCGAAGTACCAGTAGCCGGCCTCGTCCCGGTACGCGAGGTCGCCCGACCACACCCAGCCGTTGCGGACGCGCTTGGCGGTGGCCTCGGGGTTGTTGTAGTAGCCCTCGAAGCGGGCGGCGCCGGTCTTGTCGACGATCTCGCCGATGGCCTCGTCGCCGTTCAGCAGCGAGCCGTGCTCGTCGAAGCGCGCGGGCGGGCACTCCTCCAGGGTGTCCGGGTCGACGACGGCGGTGCCCTCGGGCGCGACGCCGAGCGAGCCGGGCGGGGTGCCGGGGACGCGGTTGAGCCGGATCTCGCCCT
Organism: Spirillospora sp. NPDC029432; assembly: GCF_040703975.1. Classification (NCBI taxonomy): domain Bacteria; kingdom Bacillati; phylum Actinomycetota; class Actinomycetes; order Streptosporangiales; family Thermomonosporaceae; genus Spirillospora; species Spirillospora sp. NPDC029432. The sequence goes on along the minus strand of NZ_JBEZWH010000001.1, from coordinate 53,209 downwards.
CGCTCGACCCGTACGAGTCGATCACCTGGCAGCCGAACCGGCGGGCGAACGCGGCGATGTCGCGCTCGGCGGCCTCGTTCCCGAACGCGATCTTCAGCGGGTTGTCGGCGTCGTCGTCCCGCTCGGGGACGGCGAGGATGTAGCTGAGCGGCTTGCCGACGTAGTTGAAGAACGTCACGCCGTACCGCCGCACGTCCGGCAGGAAGCCCGAGGCGGAGAACTTGCGGCGCAGGACGAGCCGGCCGCCGGTGGCGACGGCGGGCGCGATCCCGGCCATGATCGCGTTGGAGTGGAACATCGGCATCACGACGTAGAACACGTCGTCGCGGGTGAGGCCGCGCCGGTCGCGCTGCTGGAGGGAGATCCGGCCGAGCCGCTCCTGGCTGCAGATCACCGCCTTGGGCGCGGACGTGGTGCCGGAGGTGAAGACCAGCGAGAAGTACGTGTCCGGGCTGACGGCGGGGGCGTCCTCGGGCAGCGGCGCGGCGGCGGCGAGCCGCTCGGCGTAGCCGTCCGCGTCGGTGGTCAGCAGCGGGACGTCCGGGACGAGGCCGTCGACCAGCGGGAACCGCGCGGTCTCGGTGACCACGACGCCGCAGTCGGTGAAGCCGATGTCGCGGGCCAGCTCGGCGCCGCGCCGGGTCGGGTTCAGCTCGACGACCGGGATGCCGGCGAGGGCGGCGCCGAGGAGCCAGAAGAGGTGCTCGGGGCCGTTCTCCAGGAAGAGGCCGAGGTGCCAGGGCCCGCCGGCGGGGGCGCTCAGCTCGCGGGCGAGCCCGGCCCGCCGGCGGGCCTCGGCGACGACCTCGCGCCACGTCCAGCTCTCGTCCTCGAAGCACAGCCCGGTCCGGTCGTCGGCGGCGCGCGCCGCGACCAGTTCCGCGAACGTGACCGGGGACGCGCCCGCACGCTCGTCCGCGGGCAGTGTGCCCGTCGCCGTGTTCCCCGAACCGCCGGCCATCGCGTTCCCTTCCTCGGACCCAGTGCTCCACCAGCGAACATGGCCGCAAGTTGCCTGGTGGAGTGGCGCAGGTCTCATTCAGTGGGACTGCCGCTCCGAGATGCGGTCTGCGCTGTTTATGTCGTTCCGGCCTTACCGAAGCGCGGTTGGCGCCGGTTCTCGGGAGGATTGTGAACACCTTCGGCAGCAGACGGCCACGAATCATCGGCGGCCTTCTCGTCACCGCTCTGCTGGCGACCTCGTGCGCCTGGCAGGGCCAGGGGAAGGGGGCCGGCGGCACAGCGGCCCCGGACGGCCCCCGGACCGAGTACAAGGTCGGGATGATCGGCAAGGACGGCGGCGGCGGCCCGGTCAAGGGCGGCACGCTCACGATGAGCGCCTACTCCGAGGAGGGGCTGCTCGACCCCGCCGACGCGATCGTCGCCGGCTCCACCGGCGGCATCGAGCTGGCCGCGGTGTACGACGTGCTGATGCGGTACGACATCGCGTCCGGGAAGCTCGAACCCCAGCTCGCCCGGGACCTCGAGGTGAGCGAGGACGGAAAGTCCTGGACGCTCACCCTCCGCGACGGCGTCAAGTTCAGCGACGGGAAGCCGCTGGACGCCGAGGCCGTCAAGTGGAGCATCGACCGGTACGTCAAGAACGGCGGCGACGAGGCGGCCCTCTGGAAGGCGAACGTCACCGCCACCGAGACGCCCGACGACACCACCGTCGTGTTCCGGCTGACGAAGAAGTGGCCGACGTTCGGGTACGTGCTCGCCGGCGGCGCCGGGATGATCGTGGCGAAGTCGGCCGAGAAGGGCGGCAAGTTCACGCCGGTCGGCGCGGGCGCGTTCAAGTTCGGCTCGTACAAGCCGCAGGAGGAGACCGTCCTGGAGGCGCGCGAGGACTACTGGGACGGCCGGCCCAACCTCGACAAGGTCCGCGTCGTGTACGTCAACGACCCGAACGCCGCGCTGGACGCCCTCAAGAGCAAGCGGACGCAGGCCGCGTTCTTCCGCGACCCCGTCATCACCCAGGAGGCGCTGGACGCCGGGTACCACGGCTTCTACAACCTGGTCGCGCTCGGCAACGTCGGGGTCATCAACTCCGCGCCGGGACGGCCGGGCGCGGACGCCCGGGTGCGCAAGGCGATGTTCCACGCGATCAAGCCCGAGGTGATCTACCAGCGCGCCTACCCGGGGACGAGCAGCCTCGCGTCCAACGAGGTCTTCCCGAAGTTCTCCACCTGGCACACCGGCGCCCCGGCGCTCGCCTACGACCCCGAGAAGGCGCGCCGGCTCCTCAAGGAGGCCAAGGCCGACGGGTACGACGGCAAGGTCAGCTGGCTGGACGGCCAGGACCCGGCGTCCCGCACCACCGCGCTGGCGGTCAAGGCGATGCTGGAGAACGTCGGCTTCGACGTCGAGCTGGACCTGGTCCGCTCGATCGCCGACCAGACCGCCAAGGTCGCCGTCCGCAAGAGCTACGACATCTCCGGCTGGGGCATGAGCTGGCGCGAGGCGGGGCCGTTCGGCCGGATGTACGCCACCCTGCACACGAAGGGCAACGCCCGCTTCGGGATGCCCGCCTCCCCCGAGATGTCGGGACTGATCGAGGAGCTGCAGAGCGCCGAGACGCCCGAGGCCGAGCGCGCGGTGATGGGCCGCATCCAGCAGCGCTGGAACGAGGACGTCCCCGCGCTGGTCTTCGGCCCGCAGCCGGAGCTGCTCGCCTGGCAGAAGGAAGTGCGCGGCGTGATCGGCTCCGTCAACTCCATGGTCCTGCTGGACGACGCCTGGATCGCCCGATGACCGGGCCCGCGAAGAGAGAAGGGAGGTGACGTCCGTGGCGAACTCCGCGGCAAGCACGGCGCGGACCCTGGCGAAGCGGCTGGGCGAGCTGGTCCTCGTGCTGTTCATCGTCAGCATCGGCACGTTCGCGCTGGTGGACCTGATGCCGGGCGATCCCGCCGTGGTCGTGCTCGGCGAGGGGCACGCCCCGGCCGAGTACGAGGCGCAGCGGGAGAAGATGGGGCTGAACGACCCGTTCCCGGTCCGGTACGGGGACTGGGTGGGCTCGGCCCTCACCGGCGACCTGGGCGACTCGTTCCTGCCCCCCTACAGCGACGTCGCCGAGCGCATCGGGGCGGCGCTTCCGGTGAGCGTCCAGCTGGCGCTGATGGCGCTGGTGATGGCGCTGATCGCGGCCATCCCGCTGGCGATGTGGTCGGCGTACAACTCCGGCGGCCGGGTCGACCGGATCATCAGCGCGGGCACGTTCGGCGTGCTGTCGGTGCCCAGTTTCCTGTGCGGGATGCTGCTGATCGCCGTCTTCGCGAACGGGCTCGGCTGGTTCCCCCGGCTGGAATGGGCCCGGATCAGCGACGGCCTCGGCGCCAACCTCCACCACGCGTTCCTGCCCGCGCTGACGATCGCGCTGGCCGAGACCGCGACGTTCGCCCGTGTGCTGCGCGGCGACCTGATCACGACGCTGCGCGAGGACTTCATCCTGGCCGCCCGGGCCAAGGGCATGTCGCCGCTGCACGTGCTGTTCCGGGACGCGCTGCGGCCGTCCTCCTTCTCGCTGATCACGCTGCTCGGCATCAGCATGGGGCGGCTGGTCGGCAGCACGGTGATCGTGGAGTTCCTGTTCGCGCTGCCCGGGATGGGATCGCTGATCATCGGCTCGGCCGACCAGGGCGACGTCCCGATGGTGCAGGGGGCGGTGCTGGTGATCGCGCTCCTGTACGTCCTGGTGAACGCGCTGATCGACCTGTCCTACGGCCGTCTCGACCCACGAATCAGGCGGGCCCATGTCTGACACCCTCACCGTCTCCGATCCGAAGCCCTCCCCGGCCGCGCCCGCGGCCCCCGCCCGCCGGTCGCCCTGGCCCGGCCTCGCCGCGGCCGTCCCCGGCCTGGTGGTCTTCGGGCTGTCGGTCACCGTGCTGGCCGGCTCCGGCTGGCCGCAGATCGTCGCCGTGGCCGCCGGGCTCGGCGCCTCGTACTGGGGGCTGAACGCCCTCGGCCGCGCCCGGTTCGGCGCCTCGTTCGACCTGATGTTCTGGCTGTGCGTGGTCTGGCTGGTCGCGCTGGTGGCGGCCGCGATCGCGGCGCCGCTGCTGCCGATGAGCGAGCACCAGGACATCGTCCAGACGCTGAACTCGCCCGGCATGGCCGTCCCCGACCTGTCCACCGCGCACCCGCTCGGCACCAACAACTTCGGCCTCGACCTGCTGGGACGCATCGTGTACGGCGCCCGCTCGTCCCTGGTGGTGTCGCTGGCCGCGGTGCTGATCGGCATGATCGTCGGCGGCGCGATCGGGATCGCGGCCGGCTACTTCCGGCGCGCCACCGACGCGACCGTCGGCGTGCTCACCAACGCGCTGCTGGCCGTGCCGCCGCTGATCCTGCTGATCGCGCTGGGCACCGTGCTGGAGCCCAACCTCCGCAACATCTCGATCGCGCTGTCGCTGCTGGCGCTGCCCAGCATGATCCGGATGGCCCGCGCGAACACCCTCGCGTTCGTGCAGCGCGAGTTCGTGCTGGCCGCCCAGGCGCTCGGCGCGTCCAAGTGGCGGATCATGCTGCGCGAGCTGGCCCCGAACGTGGCGCTGCCGCTGGCCTCGTACGGCATGGTCATGGTGTCGGTGCTGATCGTCGCCGAGGCGTCGCTGAGCTTCCTCGGCCTGGGCATCCAGCCGCCCGCCCCGTCCTGGGGCAACATGATCGCCGAGGGCCAGGACAACAACGCGTTCTCCGAGCACCCGCACATCGTGCTCGTCCCCGGCGTCACGCTCTTCCTGACCGTCTTCGCGTTCAACCTGATCGGCGAGAAGGCCCGGAAGCGCTGGGACCCCCGTCAGGCGAAGCTCTAGGAGCGCATCCATGGAACAGAGCACCCGAGAGCAGGGGCCCGTCCTGTCCGTCGAGGACCTGCGCACCGAGATCCGCACCGAGCGCGGCACCGTGCGCGCGGTCGACGGCGTCTCGTTCACCGTCGGGCGCGGCGAGATGTTCGGCATCGTCGGCGAGTCCGGGTCGGGCAAGTCCGTCCTCGGCCGCACGATCATGGGCCTGTACTCCACCGGCCCCACGATGACCGTGACGGGCAAGGCCGTGCTGGACGGCAGGGACGTGCACGCGCTCCCCGCCGCCGAGCGCCGCAAGCTGTGGGGGACGGGCGTCGGGATGGTCTTCCAGGACCCGACGACCGCCCTCAACCCGGTCAAGAAGGTCGGCCGGCACCTCACCGAGAGCCTGCGCAAGCACGGCGGGCTGTCCCGCGCCGCCGCCCGCGCGAAGGCCGAGGAGCTCCTCGCCCTCGTCGGCATCCCCGAACCGCGCCGCCGCCTCGACCAGTACCCGCACGAGCTGTCGGGCGGCATGCGCCAGCGCGTCGTGATCGCGATGGCGCTGGCCGGCGAGCCGTCGCTGCTCATCGCCGACGAGCCCACCACGGCGCTGGACGTGACCGTGCAGAAGCAGATCCTCGACCTGCTCGCGCGGCTCCAGTCCGAACTCGGCACCGCGATCATCCTGATCAGCCACAACCTGGCGGTGGTCGCGGGCCGCGCCGACCGGGTCGCGGTCATGTACGCGGGCCGGATGGCCGAGCTGGCGCCCGCCGGCGCGCTGTTCGCGGGCCCGCGCCACCCGTACACCGAGGCCCTGCTCGCCTCGGTGCCGCAGCTGGGCGACCCGCCGCACACCACGCTCCAGGCGATCGACGGCACCCCGCCCGACATCGCCGCGCTGCCGCCCGGCTGCCGGTTCGCGCCGCGCTGCCGGTACGCCCGGGACGACTGCCGCGCGGAGCTGCCCGTACTGACCGGCGCCGGCGGCCACACGTTCGCCTGCCACCACCCCGTCACCACTGGAGGTGCCTGATGGCCGGTACCGGCACCGCGCACATGCGCCCGGACGGCGACCGCGTCCTCACCGTCACCGACCTGGTCGTGGAGTTCCCGGCCGGCGGCGGCCAGAAGGTCCACGCGGTCTCGGGGATCAGCTTCGACCTGCTGGACGGCGAAACGCTCGGCATCCTCGGCGAGTCCGGCTGCGGCAAGACCAGCGCCGGCCGCGCCGTCATGCAGCTGCCCCCGCCGACCAGCGGCGGCGTCACGTTCGCGGGCACCGAGCTCACCGGCCTGTCCCCCGCGGCCCTCCGCGAGCAGCGCCGCAAGCTGCAGATCATCCTGCAGAACCCGGTCGCCGCGCTGAACCCGCGCCGCAAGGTCAAGGACCTGGTCGCCGAGGGCCCGTCCGTGTGGGGCGGCAAGCCCGACCGGAAGCGGATCGAGGAGGTCCTGGAGGCCGTCGGCCTCGACCCGGCCACCGTCTGGGACCGCCGCCCGCACGAGCTGTCCGGCGGCCAGTGCCAGCGCGTCTGCATCGCCCGCGCCCTGATGCTGGACCCCCGCGTCCTCATCTGCGACGAGCCCGTGTCCAGCCTGGACGTGTCCGTCCAGGCGCAGATCCTCAACCTGCTGGAGGAGACCAAGGCCCGGTACGGCCTCAGCATGGTCTTCATCGCCCACGACCTGGCCGTGGTGAAGAACATCAGCGACCGGATCATGGTCATGTACCTCGGGAAGGTCTGCGAGGTCGTCCCCTCCGCCACCTTGGCCGAGGAGGCCCTGCACCCGTACACGAAGCTCCTGCTGGAGTCCGTTCCGGAGGCCGGCGCGGAGGAGGGCACGGCGGCGCGGGAGAACGCCGAACCGCCGTCCCCGCTGAACCCGCCGTCCGGCTGCCGGTTCCGCACCCGCTGCCCCCTGGCCACCGACCGGTGCGCGAAGGAGGAGCCGAAGCTCCGCCGGGCCGCCGGCGGCCACCACGTCGCCTGCCACCACGCGGACGTCTAGGCGACCGCCCGGTCCTCGCGAAGCGGCGCGGGACGGCGCGGAGGCTTGGTCCATGTCACATGGTGTCGGCTGGATTCCGATGGTCCGGTGATCTAGTTTTTCAGCTTGATCACTTCGCCGCGGCCGATCGGAGCCGACTGATGGAAGCCTCTGCGTCGCCCCGCGACGGCCGTGAGAAGGCGATGGGGGCGGAGGAGCTGTTCTTCTCGACCACCGATCGGCGCGGCGTGATCGGGCAGTGCAACTCCGTGTTCGTCCGGATCTCCGGCCACGCGCGCGACGAGCTGGCGGGGTCGCCGCACAACATCGTCCGCCATCCCGACATGCCCGGCGGCGCGTTCCGCCTCATCTGGGACGGGCTGGCGGCCGGGAACGCCGTCGGCGCCTACGTCAGGAACCGGGCGAAGGACGGCGCGCACTACTGGGTGTTCGCGGTGATGTGCCCGGTCCGCGACGGCTACCTCTCGGTGCGCATGGCGCCGCGCGGCCCCGGGTTCGACATGATCAAGCAGGTGTACGCGGACGCGGTCCGCGCGGAGCGAGTGGCGGTACGGGACGGCGGGGCGGGCCGCCGCGAGACGGCCAGGGCGGGAGTGACCGCCATCGAGGCGACGCTGCGGCGGCACGGGTTCGCGTCGTTCCGCGAGTTCATGCTCGACGCGCTGCCCGCCGAGGTCTCCGCCCGCGGGCGGCTGGTCGCGGGGGCGTTCGCCAGGCCCGGCGCGCACGGGGCCATCGGCGACGTGCTGGCCTGCGCCGGGGCCCTGGACGGCCTGCTCGCCGAGCTCGTCGACGGGCTGGCCGCGTACCAGGACCTGTGCGACCGGCTCGCGGCGACCTCCTCGACCGTCCTCGACATCGCGCGGCGGCTCGCCGACTCCGTGGCCGCCGCGGAGCGCGCGTCGGAACGGGTCGCCGACTCCGCGCCGGTCCTGGCGAACGTCGCGCGCGTGATGGCCGAGCCGATGGGCGAGGCGATCGGCGTGCTCACCCGGCTGCGCGACGGCCTCGGCCGGCTGCGCACCGACGTGGCGGAGCTGCGGTTCCGGATCTCGCTGACCAAGGTCTGCGACGACATGGTCGCCGCGTTCGCCGCCGAGGTCATCGACGGTGCGGCGCCGCCCGACTCGCTGCGCGCCGTGCCGCTGCTGTGCGACGCCGCGGAGTCGGGATTCGTGGAGATGTCGGCCCAGGTCCGCCGCGTGAACGAGGACCTGCGCGAGTCCGCCGACCTGGTCGCGGAGGCGGGCGAGCTGCTGGAGACGTTCCGCCGCTTCCTCGGCCAGTGGCGGAACCTGGTGGTCCGGTCCCGGACGAGCACGTCGCTGGGCGCCGAGCTCGCCCCGATCGACGCGGAGATCTCCGCGAGCTGGGACTGGATGGACCTGCTCCGCTCGCTGGGACGCGAGTACCGGTCCACGCTCGTGCCGTTCGACGCCGGGCTCCTGCAATCCCACCTGGACAAGATGAGGACCGCCGCGGCCGCCGCCGAGAGGGCGTCGCTCTAGGTCGCTCTAGCCCTGGCCCGGGCGCCGGAGCCCGGCCAGGAGGGCGGTGAGCGCGGCGGACGCCTCCGCCCGGGCCGCGGCCGGGTCCGGGGCGGCGCCGGCGGTCATGGCCGCCTCGCAGAGGGCGCTGAAGAGCAGGCGGGTGAGCATCGGGCCGGGCGGGGCCGCCAGCTCGCCGGCGGCCGCGAGGTCGTCCAGGAGCGCCTGCAGGGCCGGGAGGCCCAGCTCCTCGTCCAGCTCGCGGCAGCGTTCGGCGCCCAGCGCCACGGACGCCTGCCGGAGCAGTGCGCGGTGCGCGGCGTCGGCGATCGTCCCGTCGAGGTAGGCGTCCAGCGCGGCGGTGAGCCGGGGCCAGGGCCGGTCGTGCTCCGCGGCCGCCGCCGCGACGCCCCGCACCAGCCGCTCCTGGCGCTCGCGGAACACGACCTCGAACAGCCGCGCCTTGTCGGTGAAGTGGTAGTAGACCGACCCCTTGGCGACGCGCGCGGCGTGGGCGACGTCGTCGATGGTGGTCGCCGCGAACCCCCGCTCGGTGAACAGCCGCCCGGCCGCCTCCAGGACCGCGCTCCTGGTCAGTTCCCGGTACTCGGCCCGGCGGCCCTTGACGGTCATGCCGACCAGAGTACAGTCTCCGACCATGAGTCAGTTTTCGACCGACAGTCAGCGAACGCTGGAGACCGCCTGGGGAACGATCCGCTACCGCCGCAACGGCGACGGCCCCGGCCCGGCCGTGGTCTTCCTCCAGGGCTTCCTCGCGGGACCGGACATCTGGTCGCCGGTGGTCGCCGGACTCTCCGGACGGCACAGGTGCGTCACCGTCGACTGGCCGTTCGGCGCGCACCGCAGCCCGATGCGGGCCGACGCCGACCTCTCCCCGCCCGCCCTGGCCGAGCTGGTCGTCGAGGTCCTCGACCGGCTCGGCGAGGAACGTGCCGTGCTGGTCGGCAACGACAGCGGCGGCGTCATCGCCCAGCTGGTCACGGCCGCGCATCCGGACCGGGTGGCCGCGCTGGCGCTCGTGGCCTGCGACGCGTTCGAGGTGTTCCCTCCCGGCGCGTACCGGGTGCTGTTCCGCCTGGCCGCCGTCCCCGGGCTGGTACGCGCCGTCGCCGCCGCCCTGAGCGTCCCTGCGATCGCCCGTTCGCGGCTGGGCTTCGGCGCCGTCATCCGGCACGACCCCGGCGCGGCGCGCCGCTGGGTCGTCCCGCTGGCCACCCGGCGGAGCGTGCGGCGGGACGCCGCCAAGCTGATGACCGGCTCGTCCAGCTCCCAGACCCTCGCCGCCGCCCGCACGTTCGCCGGCTACGACCGGCCGGTCCTGGTCGTCTGGGCGGACGGCGACCGGCTGTTCCCCGCGGAGCTCGGCCGCCGGCTGGCGGGCGCGTTCCCCCAGGGCCGCCTCGAAGTGGTCACCGGCTCCGGCACCTTCGTCCCGCACGACCGGCCGGAACGCCTCACCGAGCTGCTCGCCGGCCTCCTCGCCCGCCAGGACGCCCGCCAGGACGCCCGATGACCCCCGAGAGCTTCCCGTCGCTGTTCGCCGCGGGCTGGGCGCTCCCCAAACCGGACGGCTTCCTCGCCCACTTCCGCCCGCTCATCGACCCCGAGGCCGTCTTCACCCAGCCGCTGTTCCCGGACGCCCGCGGACTCGAGGAGATCGAGGACATGTTCCGGCGGCTGTTCGCCCTCTTCCCCGACCTGGCCCTCACCGTCACCGCCAACACCGTGCAGCACAACACCGGGCAGGCCGGCACCGGGCAGGCCGGCACCGTGTACATCGAGTCGGCCTGCACGGCGACCCTCGGGCGCGAGCCCGTCACGTTCACCGTCTGCGACCGGTTCACCATCGGCGGCGGGACCGTCCGGGCACGGCACTCCTACTCCGACCCGCTCCCCGTCCTGCTGACGGCGCTGCGGCGCCCCTCCTGCTGGCCCCGCCTCGTCCGGAGCCGCCTCTGAGCGGCCTCACGGCCGCCCAGAGCCGGTCAGGCGCGGTGGGGGCGGTTGGTCCAGCCCTGGTCGTCGGCGCGGACGAACCAGCCGGACGCGGCGAGGGTGCCGCCGTCGACCGGGATCGTGTGGCCGGTGACGAAGCGGGCGTCGTCGGACGCCAGGAACGCGACGACGGCCGCGTAGTCGTCCGGTTCGCCGAAGCGGGCGAGGGGGACCCAGGTGTGCTCCAGGCCCTCGTCGTAGCCGCGGCGCATCCACGCGACCGGGGTCTGCTCGGTGTTGGCGAGGTCGGGCGCGATCGCGTTGACGCGGACGCCGTGCCGGCCGACCGCGACCGCCAGGCTCCGGGTGAACGCCGAGACGCCCGCGTTGAACGCCGAGTACACCGGGTGCTGCGGGATGCCGCGGAACGCCTCGACGGTGGAGTTGTTGACCACGCTCCCGGAACCCTGCTCGATCATGGTGGGGAGCAGGGCGTGGGTCAGCTTGAAGACGTGCAGCAGGTTGAGCTCGTAGAGCCGCTGCCACTGCTCGGGCGTGCTGTCCTGGAAGCTCTTGGCGGCCGGGCGGAAGTCGCCGACGTTGTTGACCAGGACGTCGATCCGGCCGAGCGCGCGGACGGATTCCGCGATCTCGGTGACCGTGGCGTCCTCGACGACGTCGCCGGCGACGGTGCGCACCTCACCGCCGTCCGCGGTGATCGCGGCGGCGGTACGGGCGGCCGCCTCGGCGTCGATGTCGTTCAGGACCACCAGGTCGCCGGCGGCGGCGAGGCGGCGGCTGATCGCGCCGCCGATGCCGAGCGCGCCGCCGGTGACCACACTGACGCGGCGGTCAGCCAACGCGCCACCTCCTCACGGGACGGGTCTCGATCCAGTCGATGGCCAGCTCGCGGCGGGTGATCCGCCACGTGCCCTCGTCCAGGCGGTACGCGTCGGTGTAGCGCAGGTGCCAGACGAGGTCGGACGGCTTGCCGTCGCGTTCGGTGAGGTGGTGGGCGACGCAGGCCACCTCGCCGGTCGCCGTGTCCGGCCGCGGGCCCGCGTCGAACACCTGGCCCGCCAGCGCGTGGAACGTGACGGGCACGTCGTTCAGCGAGGAGAACGAGGCGGCGATCTCCTCGCGGCCGGTGAACGCGCGGACCGGGGCCAGCTCCTTGGGCGGGTCGGGCAGGACGAGGGTCGCGTCCTCGGTGAAGAGGTCCGCGAGGTCGTCCATCCGGCGGCGGTCGGTGCAGAGGGCGTAGCGGGCGACCAGGTCGCCGAGGACGACCCGGTCCACGACTCCCAGCGTCATGACAGTCCGAGGCGCTCGGCGCAGGCCGACAGCTCGTCCTTGGCCTCGTTCAGGTCCCTGGTGGGGTTCCCGCGGAGGACGAGCCGGTCGGCGCCCATGGCGGCGAGCTTCTCGGCCTTCTCCGGAGTGATCGCGGAGAACGCGTGGCCGAGGGTCAGCTCCAGGGCCTCCGGGTCGCGGCCGCTCTTCTCGGCCTCCTCCCGCATGAGGGCGACGAGGGAGCGCAGCTCGTCGCCCGCCACGCCGAGCGGCTGGATGCCGTCGCCGTAGCGGCCGGCGCGCCGCGCCGCCGCCTTGGAGTGGCCGCCGACGTGGATCGGCACGCCGCCCTTCTGGACCGGCTTCGGGTAGCTCATCGCGCCCTTGAACCGGAAGAACTCGCCGTCGTGGTCGGCCCCGGCGGGCGCGGTGTCGGCCCACAGCTTGCGCAGGACCTGGAGCTGCTCGTCACCGCGCCGGCCGCGCGCGTCGAAGTCGCCGCCGCACGCCTCGACCTCCTCGCGCATCCAGCCCATGCCCACCACCAGCCGCAGCCGGCCGCCGGACAGGGCGTCGATGGTGGCCAGCCGCTTGGCCAGCACCACCGGGTGGTGGTTGGGAAGGACGAGCACGCCGGTGGCCAGCCCGATCCGCTCGGTCTGCCCGGCCAGGTAGGCCAGCAGGTCCAGCGGGTCGGGGATGTCGAGGTCGTCGGCCAGCTCCATCTTCCCGGACTTGTCGTACGGGTAGACGCTGGAGTAGCCGCTGGCCACCACCGCGTGCTCGACCGCGCCGACCGACTCGTAGCCGCAGGCCTCGGCGTGCCGGACGTACGCCCCGATCCACTCGGGATCGGCGGTGACGCCCGCGGCGACGGGGAGCAGGACGGCGTACTTCATTCGTTTCCTCTCGGGTTCGCTTACAGTGCGGCGGCGGCGCGGCCGGCCCGGCGGCCGAAGAACGTGCCGTCGCCCAGGGACGTCCCGCTGATGTAGCCCTCACCGTGCATGCCGGAGGCGGCGCGCCCCGCGGCGTACAGGCCGGGCAGCGGAACGCCCGAGTTGTTCAGGACCTCGCCGTCCACGGTGGTGTGCAGCCCGCCGAGGGTGAACCCGGCCGCGCCGGTGCCCTTGCCCTCGCCCGGCCCGGACCCGAAGAAGCCCATCCGCGGGTCGACCGCCGCGAACGGGGACTTCAGCGGCCGCAGCCACTTCGGGTCCTTGTGGAAGTACGGGTCCTCGCCCTTCTCGGCGTACTTGTTGTACGTCTCGACCGTGGTCTCCAGGGACCCCGGGGGCATTCCGAGCGACTCCTCCAGCTCGGCGAGCGTCTCGCAGACGTGCGTGGGGCGCATCTGCCAGCGGTCCGCCTCGGGGATGTCCTCGTACCCCTCCTCGTCGATGATCGTCCAGTACGGGCCCGGCTGGTGCTTGACGGCGTGCACGCTCCAGTGGCCCGGGTAGACGTCCTCGTTGAGGAAGCGGCGGCCCAGGGCGTCCACCAGCATGCCGCGGCAGACCATGGCGGGCAGCGCGGTGAGGGCGATCTCGACGACCGACATGCGCCGGGTGGCGGCGCCGGCCGCGGTGGCCATCCGGATCCCGGACCCGTCGTCGAGGCCGTCGCTGACCTTGCCGTGCCCCAGCAGCAGCGGGGCGTGGTCGGCCAGCATCTCCTCGTTGTCGACGAACCCGCCGGTGGTCAGCACGACCGCCTTGCGCGCCCGGTACGTCACGGTCTCGCCGTATTTCCGCGCCACCACCCCGGCGACCCGGCGGTCGCCGTCCAGGACGAGGTTGGTTGCCTGAACGTCGGTGTGGGTGGTGGCGCCGGCCTCGGTGGCGGCGGCGACGAGCTTCTCCATCAGCACGTTGCCGCCGAATCCGGCCGCGGGCGGCCGGTGGCCGCGCGGGACGGCCCGCGCGACGGTGTTGTACGGCCAGGAGTTCTCCCCCAGCCACATCAGCCCGTCGTTCGTGAACGGCATCCACGTCGGCTTGTCGAAGAACGACGGCTCGAACGGCACGCCGCGCGCCTTGAACCACTCGAAGTGCTCGACGCTGCCGTCGCAGTACAGCCGGAGCTTCTCGGTGTCGGCGTTGGGGCCGAGCGCCGCCTCCAGGTAGGCGTACATGTTGTCGGCGTCGTCCTCGAAGCCACACGCCTTCTGGATCTCGGTGCCGCCGCCCAGGTACAGCTCGCCGCCGGACTGCGCGGACGAGCCGCCGGGACCGCTCGCCCGCTCCAGCACCAGGACGTCCGCGCCGGCCGCGGCCGCCTCGTACGCCGCCGCGGCGCCCGCGCAGCCGAATCCGACGACCAGCACATCGCATTCGTGGTCGAACCCGCCGACGTCGCCGACGGAGACGGGCTCGACCGAAGGACGCTGGGTCACCCGATCACTTCCCGGGCGGGGTGAACGCGGCCAGCGGCTCGGAGCCGGACCAGTCGTGGCCCCAGTAGCTGTCGGCGGTGATCTCTTCGGCGGTGTAGTACGTCTCGTCGACGAGCATGCCCTCGCAGCCGTACTCCACGTCCCAGCCTCCGGGGGCGCGCACGTAGAACGACACCATCTTGTCGTTGGTGTGCCGGCCCAGCGTGGACGAGATCGAGAAGCCCTTCTTCTTGACGTTGTCCAGCGCGATGCCGACGGCGTCCAGGGAGTCGACCTCGACCATCAGGTGGACCAGGCCGGGGGCGCCGTCGTGCGGGGCGGGGCAGATGGCCAGGCTGTGGTGGCGCTGGTTGACGCCCATGAAGCGGATCCGCACGCCGGGGCCGACCTTCATCGCGCCGCGCGGCAGGAACCCGAGCACCTCGTTGTAGAACGTGGTGACCTCGGCGAAGTTCGGCGTCGGCAGCACCACGTGGCCCATGCCCATCGCGCCGGTGACGAACTTCTGGGCGTTGCCGGTCAGCAGCGGGCTGTGGTCGAGCACCGGGCCGAAGAACACCTCGACGGGCGTGCCGCCCGGGTCCTTGAACGCGATGACCTCTTCGGCGTCGCGCTCGTCGGCCTGCTCGGGCGTCAGCGCCGTCACCTCGACGCCGGCCTTCTCCACGGCCTCGCGGACGGCCGCGAGCGCGAACTGGTCGCGAACCTCCCAGCCGATGGCCAGCACCTTGTCGGTGTCGCCGGGCACCAACTGGAGGCGGGAGCGGCGCTCGTCCATGCGCAGGTACAGGCCGTCGGGGTTCGCGCCCTTGCCTTCGGCGAACCCCAGCCCCTCGACCGCGAACTCGCGCCAGCGGTCGATGTGCTGCGTCTGGACCTTCAGATAGCCGAGCCCTTTCAGGTGGGTCACTGTGACTCCTTCAGTCGTCGGGTCGTGCGATGGCCGGGGCGGTCAGATCATGGAGCGCATCGGGCCCTGCGGGACCTCGACGTCCAGGTCGGTGAGGGCGGAGGCGTGGTAGACCGAGCCGGGCACGTGGATGGCGTGCGCCAGGCCCATGTGGGCGTCCCGCCAGAACCGCTGGATCGGGTTGGAGTTGCGCAGCGCGTTGCCGCCCGAGCGCATCATGATCTCGGTGGTGGCGTGCGCGGCGCGCCAGGCGGCGCGGACCTGGATCCGGCGGCCGGCGGCGCGCTCGGCGAAGCTGATCTCCTGGCCGGCGGCGACCTTGTCGTACATGCGGTCGACGTTCTCCAGCAGCGCCGCGCGGGACGCCTGGATCTCGGCGGTGGCCTCGCCGATCGCGTACAGCACGTACGGGTCGTCCTTCACCTTGGTCCCGGTGATCTGCACCCGCTCGCGCTGCCAGGCCAGGTGGTGCGCCAGCGCGCCCTCGGCCATCCCGATCACCGCGGAGGTGATGCCCAGCGGGAACGCGCACGAGAACGGCACGTGGTACAGCGTGTTCGTGAGCCCGGCCTCCTTGGGCTGGATGCCCTCGACGACCTTGTTGAACTCGATCGTCCGGTAGGTCGGGACGAACGCGTCCTTGACGATGATGTCCTTGCTGCCGGTGCCGCGCAGCCCGGCGACGTCCCACGAGTCCTCGACGATCGTGTAGTCCGAGCGCGGCAGGATCATGTGCAGCGAGGTCGGCGGCATGGCCATCTTGCCGTCCTCGTCGCCCAGGAACGCGCCCAGGAAGATCCAGTCGCAGTGGTCGGTGCCGGACGAGAACTGCCAGCGGCCGTTGAAGATGTAGCCGCCGTCCACCGGCCGGGCGATGCCCATCGGCGCGTACGGCGAGGCGATCCACACGTCGGGGTCCTCGCCCCAGATCTCCTCCTGCACCTTGGGGTCGGCCATCGCCATCTCCCACGGGTGGATGCCGACGATGCCGGCGACCCAGCCGGTGGAGCCGTCCAGCGAGGCGATCCCCATGACGGCCTCGGCGAACTCGCGCGGGTGCGTCTCCAGGCCGCCGTGGTTCTTGGGCTGGAGCATCCGGATCATGCCCGCGTCCCGCAGCACCTTGGCGGCCTTGTCGTCGAGCCGGCCCAGCGACTCGTTGACCGGGCCCAGCTCGCGCAGCTCCGCGGCCCGCTCCATGATCTTGTCAAGCACGGCGTTCTTGTTCGGCACCGTCATCGCCTGTCTCCCCTGGGGTAATGGAGTCTGTTTCAGCGTCAGTGATCAGGCGTCAGCCGTCATAACTGACCTTGAGCCGGTCGCTGACCGGTTTCGCCTGGCAGGCGAGGACGAGCCCGTCGGCGAGGTCCTGCTTGTCGAGCACCGTGTTGGCGTCCATCGTCGCCTCGCCCTCCACCAGCACGCAGGCGCAGGCGGCGCAGGAGCCCTCACGGCAGGAGGACGGCGCGTCCATCCCGGCGCGCAGCATGACGTCGAGCAGGTGCTGGTTGCGCGGCCAGCTCAGCGTGGTGGTCTCGCCGTCCATCTCGACCTCGACGGTGGCGGCGTCCTCGTCGCCCGCCCCGTCCGCGCCGCCGGACGCGGCCTCCTCGTCCTCCACCTCCGGGGCGAACGGATCACCGGCCAGCGAGAAGAACCGCTCCACCCGGACCCGGGCGTTCGGCATGCCCAGGCCCTTCAGCGCGGTCACCGACAGGTCCATGAACGCCTGCGGCCCGCAGATGAACGCCTCGTACCCGGTGTACGGCCGGACGAGCGCCTGGAGCGCCGGCCCGGTCGGCAGCTCCTGCACCGACTGGAGCCAGTGGATCACCGTCAGCCGGTCGGCGTGCTCGGCCGCCAGCGCGCGCAGCTCCGCGGCGAAGATGACCGACCGCTCGTCCTGGTTGGCGTAGACCAGCACGACCTTCCCGGAGCCGCCGGCGAGCGCCGACTTCAGGATCGACATCACCGGGGTGATGCCGCTGCCGGCCGCCAGCAGCAGGAAGTCCTCGTCCAGCGAGCGGGGGGTGAACGTCCCGGCGGGCTTCAGCACCTCCAGGACGTCGCCCTCGGTGACGTTGTCGCAGATCCAGTTGGACCCGACCCCGTCCGCGACCCGCTTGACGGTGACCTTGAGCCGCTCGTCGACGATCGGCGAGCTGCACAGCGAGTAGCAGCGCGCCGCCCAGCCGTCGCCGGCCGGGACCCGGACCGTGAGGAACTGGCCGGGCCGGTACGTGAACCGGTCCGCGTCCCCCTCGGCGGGTTCGAGGACGAGCGTGTGCGCGTCCTCGGTCTCGCGCACGACATCGACGACGCGCGCCTTGAGCGATGCCGGACCGGTCATTTCCTGTTTGCTGCCTCTCCGTTCACGGCCTTGCCGTCGCGTGCGGCGGCGTGCCGCGCCGCGATGTGCCCGAACACCATGGACGGGCCGATGGTGGCGCCGGGGCCGGCGTACTCGTTGCCCATCACCGCGGCCGAGGTGTTGCCGGTGGCGTACAGGCCCTCGATCACCGAGCCGTCCGCGCGCAGCACCCGGGCGTGCTCGTCGGTGACCAGCCCGCCCTTGGTGCCGAGGTCGCCGACCTCCAGCCGGAACGCGTAGTACGGGCCGGTGTCGAGGACGTCGAGGTTCGGGTTGGGCAGCGTCGGGTCGCCGTAGTAGCGGTCGTAGGCGCTGTCGCCGCGGCCGAACTCGGGGTCCTTGCCGGCGCGGGCGTACTCGTTGAACTTCTCGACCGTCGCGGCCAGCGCGTCCGCCGGGACGTCGATCTTCCCGGCGAGCTCGGCCAGCGTGTCGGCCTGGAAGGCGATCTTCTCCTTGTAGAACTTCCCGGGGATCGGGGCGCCCGGGAGGATCTGCGCGAACGGGTACCGCGCGCGGGTCTTGGCGTCCATGATGAACCAGGCCGGGACGTGGCCGCCCGCGAGCTGGTCGTGGACGAAGTTGACGTACGGCGCGGCCTCGTTCGTGAACCGCTTGCCCTCCGCCGACACGATCACCTGGCGCGGGATGGCGCGCTCGGACACCAGCGGGATGACGGCGCCGAGCGGGTGCCGCACGGCGGGCATCCACCAGGCGTCGTCCATCAGGTCCAGCGCCGCCCCGGCCCGCTCGCCGATGCGGATGCCGTCGCCGGTGTTCTCGCGGGCGCCCATCGCGAAGTCGTCCTGGCCGCCCTTGGGCAGGTACTTGTCGCGCATCTCCTGGTTGTGGTCGAACCCGCCGGTCGCCAGCAGCACGCCGCGCTTGGCGCGGACCCGCTTGACGTTGCCGTCGCGGTCCTCCAGGACGACCCCGGTCACGACGCCGTCGCCGTCGATGACCAGCTCGGTCATGGCGGTCTTGAGCCAGAGCGGGATCCCGGCGTCCTTGAGCGCCATCCGCAGCCGCGCGATCAGCGCCCGCCCGCCGGTGGCCATGTGCCGGCGCAGCACCATGTTGGACGCCACCCGCCAGGCGGCGACCAGCGTCATCCGCCGGCCGGCCCACGTCCGCTTGGCCATCGCCAGGTCGTGGTAGTCCTTGGCGGTGATCCACAGGCCCATCGGGCCCTTCATGTTGTTGGGCCGCTGGTACTTCTCGTCCTCGCGCAGCTTGCGGGTGTCGAACGGCTTGGCCTCGATCGACCGGCCGCGCGGCCGGCCGCCCTCGTACTCGGGGTGGTAGTCGGAGTAGCCCTTCACCCAGAAGAACTTCATCCACTTGCTCTTGGCGAGCAGCTCCATCGTGGCGGGGCCGTGGTCGACGTAGGCGTCCAGCCGCGCCGCGGGGACCTTGCCCTCGGTCAGCTCGTCCAGGTACGCGCGGATCGACTCGCGGCTGTCATTGTGGCCGAGCTTGCGCAGCGTGGGGTTGTTCGGGATCCAGATGCCGCCGCCCGACAGCGCGGTGCTGCCGCCGAACTTGGAGCCCTTCTCGACGATCAGGGGCTTGAGGCCGGCGTCGGCGGCGCTCAGCGCGGCGGTCATGCCGCCGCCGCCGCTCCCGACGATGACGAGGTCGTACTCGGCGTCCCAGTCCTTCGTCATGAGGCGTCCTTACGGGTCAGGAAGGCCAGGACGGCGTGCTCCCAGGCCTCCTTCTGCTCGATCATCACCCAGTGGCCGCAGTTCGGGAAGATGTGCAGCTCCACGTCCGGGATGGTGCGCATCGGCACCAGGGCCATGTCCATCGGGCTGACCCGGTCGTCGCGGCCCCACGTGATGAGGGTGCGCGCCTTGAGCTTGTGCAGCATCGCCCAGTACGGCGGCGTGTCCGACTCGGCCTGCATCTTGAAGTTGAAGGCCATCGCGGCCTTGCTGTACATCTTCCGGGCGCTGGCGAGGGTGGCCGGGTCGGTGGCCTGCTCCCAGCGCTCCTCGATGAGCTCCTCGGTGACCATCTTCGGGTCGTACACCATCGAGTGCAGCCACTGGATCAGCCGCTCGCGGCTGGGCTCCTCGGTGAACTCCATCAGCAGCTTGATGCCCTCGCCCGGCCCCGGGCCGAAGATGCTGCGGCCGATGCCGCCGACGGTGACGAGCCGGCGGACCCGCTCGGGGTGCGCCATCGCCACGTTGGTGCCGACGATCCCGCCCATGGAGTTGCCGATGACGTCGACCTGGTCGATGCCCAGGCCGTCCAGGAAGCGGATCACCGAGCCGGGGGCGGCCAGCATCGGGTGCTCGTCGGTCGGGTCGCTCACGCCGAACCCCGGGAACTCCAGGATGAGGCAGCGGAAGTGCTGGGCGAGCACCGGCAGGTTGCCGCGGAAGTTCCGCCAGCCGGTCACGCCGGGGCCGGAACCGTGCAGCAGCAGCAGCGGCGGGCCCTCGCCGGCCTCGTGGTAACGCAGCACGCCCTTGTCGGTGGCGAGTTCGCGCAACGTCGACTCGTAGGTCAGCTCCGTGGTCATGGTCCCTCAGCTCTTCGGGGATGGGGCGGTCGCTCGTCGGGGTGACGGGTGCGAGATGGGCACGTTGTGGGCACTATGGGTGGCGTACCCGAAGGTAATCAAGCGCTCGTCCAAGTCGGCGGACCGGATCCCGATCAGCGGGACGCGGCCCGCGATAACGTCTCACGGCGCCCGCCCCCCGGCGGGTTCCACTCATCGGGATCGCGTCACGCGGGCGGTACGGGCCGCGACCTACCGTCGTGGCACCGTCGCACGTGCCTCCCGTTCGCACACCGCGGCCCGCAGAGAGCAACCGAGGTGACACATGTCAGCCGAGCCCGCGCTCACCGCAGAACCCGGCGCCGTGGCGCCGGGTCCGCCTCCCACGCCGGACCGGTTCCGCAAGGCGATGGCGGAGTTCGCCACCGGCGTCACGGTGGTCACCGGCATGGAGGGCGGCGAGCCCGTCGGCTTCGCCTGCCAGTCGTTCACGTCGGTGTCGCTGGAGCCCCCGCTGGTGCTGTTCTGCGCCGACCACCGGGGGCGCTCGTGGCCGCGGATCCAGGCCGCGGGCCGGTTCTGCGTGAACGTGCTGGGCGAGGACCAGCGCGACCTGTGCTCGCGCTTCGGCTCCAGCAAGGGCCGCAAGTACGAGGACCTCGACTGGGAGGTGTCGCCCTGGGGGACCCCGTCGCTGCCGGAGGTGCTGCTGCGGGTGCACGCCGGGATCGAGAACGTGCACCGCGCCGGCGACCACGACGTGGTGATCGGCCGGGTGCTGGCGATCGAGACCCCGCTCGCGGAGACCGGCCGCCAGGACGGCGAGAACCGCGAGCGGCCGATGATCTTCTTCCGCAGCCGGTTCGGGATCGAGGAGCCGGACGGCCCGATCGCCCCGTACCCGTGGTCGCGCGGCGACCGGTGGGGCTGAGCCGCCCGCGCGTCCTCTCACATCCAGTCGCCGCGCCCGTCCATCGCCAGCAGCCGGTTGAGCGTCTCCGGCGACCACGAGGCGTCGGTGGACGGCGCGGCGCAGGTGCCGCGCCGGGCGCGCGGCCGACGAGCGGAGGCGGGGCCGAGGAACAGCTCCTGGGACGCCTCGCGCGCCGCGGTCGCCACCAGCGGCGCGACGTTCTCCAGCGGCGTGCGGATGTCGCCGACCAGCGAGATGCCGGCGACCGGGCCCTCGTGGCCGCGGATCGCGGCGGCCACGCAGGCGATGCCGGGGAACGACTCGCCGCGCTCGAACGCCAGCCCGCGGCGCTGCCGGATGCGGTGCAGCTCCTGGTGCAGCGTGCTGAACTCGCCGATGGTGCGGCTGGTCAGCCGGCTGAGCCCGGCGCCGAGGCTCGCCTCGACCTGCTCGGGCTCCATCCAGGCCAGCATCGCCTTGCCCAGCGCGGTGGAGTGGGCCGGGGCGCGGCCGCCGACCCGGGACGGCACGACCGAGGCGTACCGACCGCCCATCTTGTCCAGGTAGTAGATCTCGGCGCCGTCCAGCACGGCGAGATGCGCCACCAGGCCGGTGGTGATCTGCAGCTCGTGCAGCAGCGGCGCGGCCGCCTCGCGGATCTTGCCGTGGCCGCCGTCCCGGCCACCGAGACCGAGCGCCCGCTGGCCCAGCCCGTAGCCGTAGGAGTTGTGCTCCAGCCAGCGCTGCCGGACCAGCTGGTCCAGGATCCGGTGCGCGGTGGAACGGGGCAGACCGGTGTGCCTGGCGACGTCCTCCAGCGTCAGCCGGGCCGACCGGCCGCTGAAGGCGTCCAGGATCAGGGAGATTCGCTCGACCATCGACGGAGGGGTGTCACGGCCGACCGCCGGGTCCATCGTCTGCTCGCTCATCACAGCTCCCACTGACTGAAATGAATTCTTGTTAATCGGAATCTAGCAACCCGGGCCGCCGGTTGGAAGAGGTTGAGTTCCAGCAGGTGAAGTTGGTCTTGTCAGGATCCCCAGCGGCACCACGGGCCACCGGCCACCCGGTCGAAGATCGTTAGAATGTTTTCTTGCACGGCAGCGTGCACGCACGACAGGGAGGGACGACGGATGCGGATCGGCATCGTCACCCCGGTGGTGGCCCAGCCGCCCCCGGGGCACGCGGAGTGGGAACGCGCCGCCGGCATCGAGGAGATCGGCCTGATCGCCGAGACCGCCGACCGGCTCGGCTACCACCACGTCACCTGCAGCGAGCACGTGGCGGTCCCGGTGGAGGCCGCGGAACGGCGCGGCGGCGTCTACTGGGACCCGCTCGCCACGTTCGGCTACATCGCCGCCCGCACCGAGCGGATCCGGCTCGCCACCCAGGTCCTCGTCCTCGGCTACCACCACCCGCTGGCCATCGCCAAGCGGTACGGCACCCTCGACCGCGTCAGCGGCGGGCGGCTCGTCCTCGGCCTGGGCGTCGGCAGCCTGGAGGAGGAGTTCGCGCTGCTGGACGCCCCGTTCAAGGACCGCGGCGCGCGGGCGGACGAGGCCCTGGCCGCGCTCCAGGGGTCCCTGTCCAAGCGGCTGCCGAGCCACCACGGCGAGTACTACGACTACGAGGGCCTGGTCGTGGAGCCGCACGCCGTCCAGGAGCACGTCCCGATCTGGATCGGCGGCCGGTCGGCGCGCTCGCTGCGCCGGGCCGCGAGCGCCGACGGCTGGGTCCCGTTCGGCCTGCCGCTCGACACGATGGCGCGGATGCTCGCCGAGACCGACCTGCCGGACGGCTTCGACGTCGTGCTGGGCCCCGACCGCCCGCTCGACCCGATCGGCGACGCGGACGCGGCCGGCAGGGCGCTCGGCCGGCTCCGCGACGCGGGCGCCACGATCGCGGGCGTACGGCTCCGGTCCGGCTCTCCCGCGCACTACTGCGAGCAGCTCGCCGCCCTCCGGGAGCTGGCGGGCGAGCACGGTCTCACGTTCGGCGAGAAGTCCGGCGAGAAGCAGGAGGGGAACCGATGAGCGACGCGGTCGAGCGGCGGCTGGCCGACCTGGAGCGGCGGCTGCGCGCCGTGGAGGACGAGCAGGAGATCACCAAGCTGATCCTGTCGTACGGCCCGCTGGTGGACAGCGGCTGCGCCGACCAGGTCGCGGAGCTGTGGGAGCCGGACGGCGTGTACGACGTCGACGAGATCTACATGGCCGGCCGGGACCAGATCGGGAAGATGGTCAGGTCGAGCAACCACCAGGGCTGGATCCAGGGCGGCTGCGCCCACTTCCCCGGCCCGCCGCACATCACGCTGGACGGCGACGAGGCCACCGCCGTCGCCTACACCCTCATGATCGTCAACACCCCGGACGGCTTCACCCTCCGCCGCGCCACCGCCAACCACTGGACGCTGCGCCGCACCGAGGCGGGCTGGCGCGCGGTCAACCGCACCAACCGGGTGCTGGACGGCCGCGACGAGTCCCCCGACCTGCTCGCCTCCCACTTCCCGGGCGCCACCCGGTTCCGGCGGGACGCCCGGTGAGCGGCGACCGCGAGGCGATCGTCCACGCGCTGTGCGACGTGGCCACCGCCCTGGACACCCGCGACTGGGCCGCGCTCGGCGCCGCGTTCACCCCGGACGCGCACGGCTACGGCGCCGACGGCCCGGACGCGATCGTCGCGCAGGTGCGCAGGCACCTGGGCGGATGCGGCCCGTCCCAGCACCTGCTCGGCAACCACCGGGTGCACGTGGACGGCGACACCGCCCGCTCGTTCACCTACGGGCGCGTGATGCACGTGGGTGCCGGTCCCGCCGAGGGGCTGACGTACGAGTGCTTCGGCGAGTACGAGGACCACTGGGCGCGTACCGGTGACGGGTGGCGGATCACGTACCGGAGGTTCCGCGTCACGATCGAATTGGGGGATCGCGGCGTCCTCCGTCCCGATCGGTAGGGATTTCGGCACACCCGGCCACTAGGGTGCGGCCATGATCGACGAGACGGTCCTGGTCCTGCCCGAGTCCTGGCGGGCCGGCATGCACGCCCGGCGCGGCGGCGTGCCGGTCCCCGCGCCCGCCCCGATGGGCGAGGCGCCCGCGAAGATCGCCGCGTATCTCGGCACCGGCACCGTGGACCGGGTCCTGGATAGCCCGGAACAGGACCGCGAGCTCGCCGGCCGGGCCCGCGCGCACCTCGCAGGCCCGCCCGACGCGGCCGGCGCGGCGGTGCTGGGCGCCGTCCTGATCGGCGAGCACCCGGGGGCGGACGACCTCTTCCTCCACGCGTGCGTGATCGAGCACGGCCTCGCCTTCGCCGCCCGCGTCTTCGCCGAGCTGAACCTCCTGGCGGTGGACCGCGGCCGCTCGTCCGGCGGCGGGGTCCTGGCCGTCCGCCACCGGACGCCCGCCGACCGGTCCGTGCTGTGGCGGGGCGCGCGGCGGCACGGTCGCTTCCTGCGCGGCCTGCTCGCCGCGGCCGGCGAGGACGAGTACGCCGCCGCCGTCGAGGGCCTCGCCGGGCACCGGCGGACGCCGCTCCAGCGGATCGCGGTCTCGTACCTCGTCCCCGGCCGGTCCGACTGGGTCGAGGAGTGCTGCGCCGCTCCCCCCGCGACGCGGGGCGGGGAGGCGGACTCGTGGTGGATGCTGCTGTGCGCGCTCGGCTCCGAACGCCACCTCGAACTGCTCGGCGGCCTCCCCCGCCGGGTCGTGCACGCCGACCGGGGGATGATCGCGACCGTCATGGAGGGCCTCGGCCCGGCCGCCGCGCCGCTCGTGGACGCCGCGTGCGACCGGGCGCAACCGCGCGCCGAAGACCGGAAGATGCCGCTTGAGGCGCTCGCGCTGCTGCCGTCGGACGAGGCGTTCGGGATGCTGCTCGACCGGATCGAGCACCGGTACGTGCCGCCGCTGCTGGTGGAGGCGGCGGACCGGTTCCCGGTGCGGGCGCTGCGGCTGCTCGGCGCCGCCGCCTCGGGCACCTCGAAGGCCGCCGGGCTCGCGGGCGAGCTGCTCCGCGCCCACGTGGGCGCGCATCCCGACCTCGTCGCCGGCGTCCTGGACGGCCTGCCGGACGAGGCGCGCGGCGCGGTGGCGTCCCGGTACGAGGCCGTCCACCAGGTCAAGGAGGCCGCGCCCGCCGACCTGCCGGAACTGCTGGTCACCCCGCCGTGGGAGCGTCCCGCCGCCGAGGCCGAGGCCGCGGCACCGGCCGCGATCGCGGACGTGCCCGTCCCCGCCGAGACGTCGGTGCACTGGGCGCCCGGCGAGCGGGACGAGTTCGCGGTCACGCCGTACTCGCGCGGGCCGGAGCCGTCCCGCGCGCAGTGGGAGCTGGACGCCGAGGCGGTGCGGGCCGGGACGTTCATCACCTGGCCCGACCGGCGCCGCCTCCTCCTGTACGGGCCCGACGACCTGGTCAGGCCGCTGCTGGCCGATATGGAACCGCCCGTGGACCGGGCGCTGGTGCGCGCGATCGCCGCGCGGTTCGGGCTGGACGCGCTGCCGGTGGTGCTGCGCGCCGCGGCCAAGCGGCCGGCCGATCACGGCGCGGCGCTCGTCCCGTACCTGGGCCCGGAGGCGGCGGGCTTGGCCGCGCAGTGGCTCACCACCGCCAAGGCGGCCCGCCGCGCCGGGGAGGAGTGGATCGGGCGGCACGGCGCGGCCGCGGTGCCCTACCTGGTCCCGGCCGCGCTCGGCGACGAGGGCGCGGACGGCGCCGCCGCGCGGGGCACGCTGCGGCTGCTGGCCGACCGGCACGGCGCCGAGGCGGTCATCGGGGCGGCCGCGGCGAACGGGGCCGAGGCCACCGCCGCGACCGGGGCGTTCCTGGCGCGGGATCCGCTGGAGACGCTCCCGCCGCGGATCCCGGTGCCGGGGCCGTGGGCCGACCCCGCCAGGCTGCCGCGCGTCCTGCTGCGCGACCGCGAGCGCGCCCTCCCGGCGGCCGCCACCCGCCACATCGTCACGATGATGGCGATGTGCGAGTACAGCCGGGTCTACGCGGGCCTGGACGTGGTGCGGGAGATCTGCGACCCCGGCTCGCTCGCCGACTTCTCCTGGGCGGTCTTCCGCTGGTGGCGGCTGGCCGGCGGGCCGTCCAAGGACGGCTGGGCGCTGGCGCAGCTGGGTGTGCTCGGCGACGACGAGACCGTGCGGCGGCTGGCCCCGCTGATCCGCGAGTGGCCGGGCGAGGGCGGCCACAAGCTCGCCGAGAAGGGCCTAGACGTGCTCGCCGCCATCGGCACCGAGGTCGCGCTGATGCATCTGCACGGCATCGCCACGAAGGTGAAGTTCAAGGGCCTGAAGGCGCGCGCCCAGGAGAAGGTGGAGAGCATCGCCGCCGACCTGGGCCTGTCGCCCGAGCGGCTCGGCGACCGGCTCGTCCCGACGCTCGGCCTGGACGCGGCGGGCGGCCTGACCCTCGACTACGGGCCGCGCCGCTTCCACGTCGGGTTCGACGAGTCGCTCAAGCCGTACGTCACCGACGACTCCGGCAAGCGCCGCAAGTCGCTGCCCAAGCCGGGCGCCAAGGACGACGCCGAGCTGGCGGAGCCCGCGTACAAGAGGTTCACCGCGCTCAAGAAGGACGTCCGCACGGTCGCCGCCGACCAGGTCGGGCGCCTTGAGGCCGCCATGGTGGAGCAGCGGCGGTGGACGGCCGATGAGTTCGGGAAGTACTTCGCCGGGCATCCGCTGGTCGTCCACATCGCCCGGCGGCTGGTGTGGCTCGCCGACCACGCCGGGACGACCACCGCGTTCCGGATCGCCGAGGACCGCACGTACGCGGACGTGAACGACGACCCGCTGGAGCTGCCCGAGACCGCGGAGGTGCGGATCGCGCACCCGGTCCAGCTGGACGCCGCGGATCTGGCCGCGTGGGGCGAGGTGTTCGCCGACTACGAGATCCTGCAGCCGTTCCCGCAGCTCGCGCGTACCGTCCACCGCCTGACGGAGGAGGAGCGGGCGGCCTGGCACCTGGCGCGGTTCGAGGGGCTCACGGTGCCGAGCGGCGCCGTCGTCCGGCTCGAACGGCACGGCTGGGAGCGCGGCGCGCCCGGCGACGGCGGCGGCCAGGGCTGGACCTCGCGCCCGGTGCCGGGCGGGCTGTCGGTCATCATCGACCTGGATCCCGGGATCTCGATCGGGATGATCGACGGGATCCCGGAACAGGTTCTGAACAGCGTGTGGATCCACGAGCGGCCCGGAAAGTACCGCTACGGCACGGACACCGGCCGCACGTTCGGCGAACTCGACCCGCTGACCGCGTCGGAGGTGCTGGCCCAGCTCACCGAGCTGGCCGACGCGGCGATCTAGCGCCCTCGCCCGCCCGGGTCACGCCCGCTTGAGCCGATCTTTCCGGACCCGTTGCCCGCGCGGCGGCCGCGGCCCGCCCGGCTCCAGTTACCTGGGGCTGTGCTCGCGCCCACCCTGATCGCACTGCTGGCGGTCACCGCCACGGCCGTACCCGCGCACGCGGGCGCGGACCCGCTGGAGACCGACCGCGATACCCGCCGCGTCGGCCCCGGCATGACGCTGACCTCGTTCGACCGGCTCGACACCGCGGGCTGGCTGCGCGCCGACCTGCTCACCGTCGATCTCACCGGCACCCGGGCCGGCCGGGTCCGCGCCGGGTACCTGTCGCCCGGCACGGTCTCGTCCGTCGAGCCGCTGTCGAGGCAGGCGGAGCGGGCCGGGGCGATCGCGGCCGTGAACGGCGACTTCTTCGACATCGGCCGTACCGGCGCCCCCAACGGCCCGGCCGTCGCGAACGGCAGGCTGGTCAAGTCGGCCGACCCGGGGCGGCCGTCCGGTACGGCGGGGATCGGCGCCGACGGTCTCGGCCAGATCGCGCGGATCTCCCTGGACGGCGAGGTCGCGCTGCCCCGGGGGCGCGTGGTGGGGCTCGACCGGCTCAACACGCCCAAGGTGCGCGGCATCGGCGCCTACACGCCGGAGTGGGGCGCCCGCACGCGCGCCGCCGGCACGACCGAAGTGCTCGTCGTGAACGGCCGGGTCGCGTCGATCTCGCGCGGGCCGGGCTCCGGCCCCGTCCCCGCGAACGGCTTCGTCCTGGTGGAGAACGGCGGCGGCGACCTCCGCCGCCTGAAGCCCGGGGACCCGGTCCGGCTCCGCTACCGCCCGCGCTCGTCCGGCGCGAAGCCCGCGTTCGCGATCGGCGGCCGCCAGATCCTCGTCGAGGACGGCCGGATCCCGGCGCTCCCCGACCCGGCCCGGCACCCCCGTACCGCCGTGGGCTTCACCGCGGACCGGGGCCGCATGCTGCTGATGACCGTCGACGGGCGGCAGGCCGACAGCAGCGGCGCGACGCTCGCCGAGCTGGCGCGACTGATGAGGGAGGCCGGCGCGCACGACGCCCTGAACCTCGACGGCGGCGGCTCGTCCACCCTCCTGGCCCGCGAGCCCGGCCGCGCCCGCCCCCGGCTGGAGAACCGGCCGTCCGGGGGTGCCGAACGCCGCGTCCCGAACGGCATCGGCCTGTTCGCGGCGGGCAGCGGCAGGCTGGCGGGCTTCTCGGTCGAGACCGTCTCGCGCCGCGTCTTCCCCGGCCTCACCCGCCGGCTGGCCGCCCGCGGGCACGACGAGGCGCTCGGCCCGGCGCGCGGGGCGCCGCGCTGGCTGGCCTCCCGCGGCCGGATCGACCGGAACGGCACGTACCGCGCTCCCGGCGGCGCCCGCCCCGGCCCCGTGCGGATCACCGCGCGCCGGGGCGCGGCGCGCGGCCGCGCCCGCCTGACCGTCCTCGGCCCGCCGGTCAGGATCGCCGCCACGCGCCGGGGACCGGCCACGTACACGATCACCGGCTACGACCGCGAGGGCTACGCGGCCCCGATCGTGCCGTCCGACGCGCGGCTGGCGTACGATCCCGCGAAGGTCAGAGTCGAGCGGGGCGCCACGGCCCTCACCGTCACCCCGCGCGCCCCCTCCGCGTCCGCCGCCGTGACGATCGGCGTCGCGGGGGCGCGGACGACCCTGCCGGTCGGCCGCACCCCGCCGCCACCGCCCGTGACCGATCCCGTGATCGTCCAGAGGGGCGGCCTCGCTCCGGGCCGCCGGCGCTTCGCGCTGGCGTCCGCGCCGTCGCCCCGAACGCTCGGCGAGATCGCGGCGGCGCGGCCCGGCCTCGTCCTCCTCGCGGGAGGCACGGCGGCGGCGCGGAGCGTCCTGGAGGCGCGGCGCGTCCCGTACGCCGACGTCGGGAGGCGGTGGCGGACGTTCGACCGCGAGGGCACCCGCTTCGTCCTGCTGGACGCGTCCGGCGGCACGTACCAGGCCGCCTCGCTCCGCCAGTTCCGGATGCTGCGGAAGGCCCTGGCCGGCGCCCGCCGCGACCCGTCCGTGCACTCGGTGATCGTGGCCGGGTACCGCTCCGGCGACCCCAAGGAGGCGGCCCTCGTTCAGCGGTGGCTCTCGGAGTTCCGGACCGCGACCGGCAAGGGCGCGGCCGTGCTGAACGCCGGCGCCCCGGCGTTCGGGGCGTCCCGCCTGGACGGCGTCCGCACCTTCGACGGCGGCGGCGCCGGCTGGGCGCTGTTCGGCGTGTCGCCCGCCCGCACCCCCGGCTGGCTGCGCGCCGAGATCCGCCCCGCCGCCCTCTAGGCGCGCTCCGCGAAGCGCTCGACCTTGTTGATCGGGCCCGCGATGAGGATGACGTCGCCGTACTCCAGGACGGTGTCGACGGAGGCGTAGGTGAAGTCCTCGCCGGGCCGCTTGACCGAGACGACGGTGACGCCGTGCTTGCCGCGCAGCCGGGTCTCGCCGAGCGGGACGCCGACGATCTCCTTGGGCGGCAGCGTCTTCACGAGCGCGAAGTTCTCGTCGACCTCGACGTAGTCGAGCATCCGGCCGCTGACCAGGTGGGCGACGCGCTCGCCCATGTCCTGCTCGGGCAGCACGATGTGGTGGGCGCCGACGCGCTCCAGGATGCGGGCGTGCTGGCGGCTGACCGCCTTGGCCCAGATGTCGTCGATGTCCAGCTCGACCAGCAGCGAGGTCGACAGGATGCTGGCCTCCAGATCGCCGCCGATCGCGACCACGGCCCGGTAGAAGTCGGCCACGCCCAGCTCGCGCAGCGTGTCCACGTCGGTCGCGTCGGCGGTGACGATGTGGGTCAGCCGCCCGGACAGGCTCTGGACGATCTTCGGCCGGTTGTCGATGGCCAGCACCTCGGTGCCGCGCCGCGCCAGCTCCAGGGCCAGCGAGGTCCCGAACCTGCCGAGCCCGATCACCACGACGGGGTCGTTTCCTATCTCAGCCAACGATGGGTCGCTCCTCAGGTAGTTCGTACCGGCGGGTGCGCTCGCGCAGCGCGAGCGCCGTCCCCAGTGTGAGGGGGCCGATCCGGCCGACGAACATCAGCGCCACCAGCAGCGCATGCCCGGCGGTCGGCAGATCGCCGGTGATCCCCGTCGACAGCCCCACGGTCGCGAACGCCGAGATCACCTCGAACAGCACCCGGTCCAGGGTGTGCTCGGTCATGACCAGCAGCGCGAACGTGGCCGTGACCACGAACCCGACGGCCATCAGGGCGATCGCGACGGCCTGCCGCTGGGTCCCCTCCGGCAGCCGGCGGTGCCCCACGTTCACCCGGCTCTCGCCGCGCAGCTCGGCCCAGATGACGAACGCCAGCAGCCCGAACGTGGTGACCTTGATGCCGCCGGCCGTCCCGGCGCTGCCGCCGCCGATGAACATCAGCACGTCGGTGACCAGCAGGCTCTCCGGACGCATCTGCCCGGTGTCGACGCTGTTGAACCCGCCGCTGCGCGGCATCACGGCGGCGAAGAAGCCGGCCAGCAGCCGGTCGCCGGACGTCAGCGCGCCGAGCGTGCGCGGGTTGCTCCACTCGCTGAGCGTCAGGACGACCGTGCCGAGCGACAGCAGCACGGCGGACATGCCGAGGGTGACGCGGGTCAGGATCGACCAGGCCGCCGGGCGCCGCCAGCCGCGGGCCAGCTCGAACACCACCGGGAAGCCGAGCCCGCCGACGATCACCGCGATCGCGGCGGTCAGGCAGATCCAGGGGTCGCCCGCGTACCGGGTCAGGCTGTCGGGCCACAGCGCGAACCCGGCGTTGTTGAACGCGGACACGGCGTGGAACGCGCCCCAGTAGAAGGCGCGGCCGGCCGGCTGCCCGTACTCGGTCATGAACCGCACGCCCAGCACGACCGTCGCGATCGCCTCGCAGACCAGGCTGAAGATCACCACGTTGCGGACCAGCCGCCGCACGTCGGTCAGCCGCAGCTGCTTGGTCTCGGCCTGCACCGCCAGCTTGGCGCGCAGCCCGACCCGGCGCGACACGACGACGGCGAACAGGGTGGCCAGCGTCATGATCCCGAGCCCGCCGACCTGCATCAGCGCGCCGATCACCACATGCCCGAACGTGGACCAGTGCGTCCCGGTGTCGACCGCCACCAGCCCGGTGACGCAGACGGCGGAGGTGGAGGTGAACAGGGCGTCCAGGAACCGCGGCGGCTCCCCCGTGTCGGTGGACGCCGGCAGCGACAGGAACGCGGTGCCCACCAGGATCGCCAGCAGGAAGCCGGTGACCACGACCTGGGCGGGGTGCTGGAAGCGCCCCATGAACGATCTGGTGATCCGCGCCCGTACGGATCCCATCGACGGCCGGTACACCACGCGGCTGCGGCACCCCCAGGAACACGATCGGCGGAGGAGCCGACCAGGTCTCCCGCCCCACGGCAGCAAACCGTACCCCAGCCACCGTACGAACACCCCCGGAATTCCGGTCTCACCTGGCGAAAGCGGACGTGTCACGGTTCCCGGGGCCCGACATGACCCGAGTCCCGGCCAGGCGACGGCAGCGGGCGCCGATGGAGGCACCGAGGCCGTGCGGAGCGCCGACGAGCAAGGCCGGCCCCAGAAATTCCTTTGGGTGCGGTTCGCCGGGTCCGTCATCATGTGGTTCATGAGACTTCGGCTGGCGGGCGGGGTGGTCGCGGCGCCCGGGCAGGCCGCCTGGCTCCCCCGGCCGGCCGGCCCGGTCCGGCTGGCGGACGACGGCGGCGCGGCTCCCGGCGCCGCCGTGGCGCTGGGCCCCGCCACGGCCGGCGAGGCCGCGGTGGCGGACGCGGTGGCCGAGCTGGAGCGGCTCGTCCGGGCCGGCGGGGTGGTGGCGGCCGGGGCCGGGGTGGCGCTGGGCGGCGGGTTCCGCTCGGCGCGGCTCGAAGGGGCGCGCGGCGACCAGCGGGACGCCGTCCTCGCGGCCCTGAAGGTCCTGGGCGTGGCGGAGGCCGACCGGCTGGGCGCGCGGGCGGGCTTCCTGGTGGCGCTGTTCGGGCCGGCGGTCACCAAGCCGGTCGGCGCGGCCGCCGCGGCGGCGATCGCCGAGGGCCGGTGGGCGGCGCTGCACCTGGCGACGGCGGCGAGCGACCTGCTGGGCCCCGAGCAGATCGAGGACGTCCTCGCCCTGACCGCGGCCGAGGGCGCCGACCCGATCGCTGGCGGCCTGCCGTCGGTGCTGGCCGCGAACCTGCGCGGCGCGCTGGGGCCCGTACCCCGGCGGCGGCGGCCGGAGCTGCTCGCCGACCTGTGGGACCGGGTCGCCGAACGGCAGCGGCGGCAGGCCCGGCAGGAGCGGCTGCTCGCGACCCAGAGCAACCGCCGCCGGCTGGACGATCTGCGCGCGCGCCGCTCGCACCACGAGGACGAGCTGGCCCTGGAGGCGCTGCGCCGCAACCTGGGCGTGAGCAACCCGTCGCTGGCCCTCGCCGCGCGCTGGATACCGACCGATCGCTACTGGCACGGCGTGCTCGACCGGATCCTGGAGGACGCGTTCGCGGCCACGGCGCTGCTGCACACCGCGGTCGCGGTCGCCGACCACGGCGCCGAGGAGGGGATGGTCCGGTCCGGGGCGCTGCTGGCCGCCGCCGACCACGAGGTCGACGCCGCCCAGGCCCGGCGCGCCGGACGCCGGGTCCCCGGCCTGACCGGGCTGTCCGCGCGGCCCGCCACGGCGGTGCGCGACCTGTGCCGCAGGCTGGGCAGGGGAACGGGGGCGCCCGGGTTCGCCGTGTACGTCGCGTCGCGGCTCGCCCACGCCCGCGACTACGCCGAGCTGGCCGCCGAGCAGTTCGCGGAGGTGATCCTCGGCAGGACGGGGGCGCCCGCGGACGTTCTGCGGGCCTGGGCCCGCCACCCCACGAGCGGCTGGCGCGAGCGGTCCGGGCTCGT
Organism: Spirillospora sp. NPDC029432; assembly: GCF_040703975.1. NCBI lineage: Bacteria > Bacillati > Actinomycetota > Actinomycetes > Streptosporangiales > Thermomonosporaceae > Spirillospora > Spirillospora sp. NPDC029432. The sequence continues at coordinate 20,358 of NZ_JBEZWH010000001.1, read as the reverse complement.
CCCGGGCCGGGACGGCGAGGAGTGGGACCGCGTCGCCGCCTGGGCGGAGCACGCGCTGGGCGAGCGGGAGCCGATCGAGAGCCGGGAGGACCCGTCCGAGGAGGTCGGCGACCTGCTGTGGTGCGCCGACCTCATGGACGCGCTCGCCCGGCTGCACGGGCACGAGGCCGCGAAGATCTCCCTTGATCGGGACCCGCCCTGGCTCGACCCCGACCCGCCGGCCGAGCAGGACCCGCTGGAGCCGCCGCTCGACTCGGTCACCGGCGCGGTGGCGGGCGCGGCGCAGCTGGTGGCGCTGGGCGGGAGGCCGGCTCGCGGCGCCCGGACGTGGCCGGACTTCGTGGCGAGCCTGCGGGCCGGGGCCGAGATCACCGCGGCGCTGGGCGGCGAGTTCCCCGTACCGGCCGCGCTCGCCGCCGTGGACGGCGCCGCCGTACCGGGCACCGGCGGGACGTTCCGGCTGGCGCGCGGCGCCCGCACGGTCGCCGAGTGGGCCAACTACATGGGCAACTGCATCGCCGGCGAGTACTACCTGGAGAACGCCGAGAAGGGCCGGATCGGGCTGGCCGCGCTGTACGGCGAGGACGGCCGGATCGTCGCGAACCTGGAGCTGGGCCGGGCCCGCCCCGCCGCCCGCGGCTGGCAGATCACCGAGCTGGCGGCGCGGTTCAACGCCCCCGTCGACCGGCGGGTGGAGGAGCGGTTGAACGCCTGGGTCGCCACCATCCCGGCGAGGGTCGAGGAGCCCGAGCCGCCCGCCGAGGAGGAGCCCCCGCCGGGACGCCCCGTACGGCGGCGCCCGCGGCCCCGCCTGCTCCAGGACGCGGGCCCGGTGCTCGGCACCCTGGCGGAGAAGGCGTGGGCGGACGAGGTCACGGCCGCGGCCGCGGGCGCGCTGGCCGTGCTGGCGGGCCCGCCGGCCACCGGCGCCGATCCCCTGGCGGCCCTCACCCGGTTGCGGCGGCTGGGGCCGGCGGCGCTGACCGGCGCCGTCCGGAACGCGCTCGGCGACGGCGGCCTCGACCTCGCCGGCCTGTGGACGCTGACCTCGGTCCGCCCGCTGCGGACGGCGGTGGACGCCCTCGACCCCGCGCTGCGCGACCGCTTCGATAACCTGCCGCTCCTCCTGGGCGCCGCGCCGCTGCCCGGGTCGCTGCGCAGGCTCGCCCGGACGCCGGCGGTCGCGCCCGCGTACTCGATGAACCTGATGGCGCTGCGCCTGCGCGCGGCGATCGGGCGGCTGGTGGACGGCGGCGACCCGGCGGTCGCGCGCGCCGTGTCCCGGCGGACGACCGAGCCGCTGCTGTGCGCGCTGGTCGTGGCCGTCACCTGCGGTCCGGCGGGAGACGGGCAGGTCCCGGTCGCGCCGGCCGGTACCGTCACGGTCCCGGGATTCCCGGCGACCGCGCTGAGCGACGAGGACGGGCCGTGGCAGCGCGCGTTCCCGGACGCGCGCGAGCTGGGCGCCGACACCGGCGCGTTCTGGGAGGGCGTCCACACGGAGGGCCTGCGCGTCCCGGCGGCCTGGCTGCCGCCGGGCGGCTGGAACGCCCTGTGGGGCCGCGCCCACCGAACGGCGCACTGACATGGTCCAGGGGGCCCGCGCCGGCGGGCCCCCTGGCGATCGGTGCATCTCAGCGGCGCCGCGGGCGGAACCCGTCCAGCGCCCAGGTGCCGGGGCCGAGCACCGCGATCAGCAGGAACGACCAGCAGAACAGCGCCGCGGGCTCGCCGCCGTTGCGCAGCGGCAGCAGGCCGTCCGGCTGGTGGACGACGAAGTACGCGTAGGCCATCGATCCGGACGCCAGGACGGCGGCGCCCCGGGTGAGCAGCCCGGCGAGCACGAGCAGCCCGCAGACCAGCTGGATCAGCGCGGCCCACCAGCCCGGCCAGGCCGCGAACTCGACCGCCCGCCCGGTCCCGCGGCTGCCGCCCAGCACGCCGAACAGCGAGGCGACGCCGTGGAACGCGAACAGCAGCCCCACGACCATGCGGAACAGCGCCAGCACCGGTTCGGTGAACTTCTCCGCGTCGGGCATCGTCAGTCCTCGTCGACCCAGCCGGTCATGATCCCCATGACGCCGTGGTGGGCGTGGTCGGTGGCCCGGTACGCCGCCGTGATCCGCAGCGTGTCGCCGCGGCCGATCCGGCCGAGCGGCGTCCCGCTGCACGTCGGCATGTCGGACACCTCGGTGTTGCCGTGGTGGTCGATGAACTCCGGTGTCCCGCCCTCGGTGGCGGTGCTCTGGCACAGGAGCCGCCCCCGGGTGGCGTTCTCGGTCTTCACCGAGACGCCGCCGTGGTGCAGGTGGCCGCGCATGTGGACGAGGTTCCCGGAGATCGTGGAGCGCCACGTCCTGGACCGCTCGCTGGGCTGCCCCTCGGGCGTGTCCCAGGTGGAGTCGGCGCAGCCGCCGGCGTCCATCCAGATCGGCGTGACCGGCGTGATCCGGGAGCCGGCCACCGGTTCGTAGGTGAAGGTGAACTGGATGTAGACCTGCTTCTCGGCGTGGCCGTGGTTCATCAGGTCGTAGAGCAGGGTCCATCTGTCACCGGAACTCACGCGGAATCCGTAGCCGTCCGGGAAGACGCTTTCCATTCGCTCGTTCCCGGACGAGATGATGCGGCGCGGCCCGGAACAGACGACGTCCCGCTGCCGCGAGTTGAAGAACACGACATGGTGCAGCATTGGGCCGGTGTTGATGTTGGCGGTGGTCCCGTCCGCGTACACGAGATTCGGTTTGAATCCCGTGATGTAGCAGTCGTCGCACGGTTTCCGAACGTTGAACGCCACCTGGTTGGGGAGCTCGCCGTGCTCGTCCTGGGTGGCGGCGGGGATGGTGTACGGGCCGTACCGCAGGGTGGCGGTGCGTTCCGCCCCGGCGGTCGGGGCGGCGTTGACCTGCGACGGCCCGGCCAGGTGGGCGGCGGAGGCGGGAGCGAGCGCGGCGGCGGCCAGCGCGGCGGCCGCGGCGAGGACGAACGAGAATCTCCTGTAGGGCAGGCTGAAGGACACGGTCTCCTCCTTTTTCGGGGCCGGCGGGGCACCCGTGATCCCACTCCTTTCATTTCGGGTGGGGGCGCCTTTCCGGCGGGCCCGGCGACAATGCCGGCGGGGGGGCCGATTCGAGTTTCGGCCGCAGTGCCCAAAGGGTGACCGGAGGCCCGGTGGAAGTCAATTGTGAACGGCGACAGCCCATTCCGTGATCGATTCGATGGCGGGCTGACCTGGAAACGCGCCGCCGCCCGGCGCCGCGGCCACCCGGAGGACGGGCGATTGCGCCTATGGCGGCCGGACGCGACCCGTGTACATGGCGGAGCCGCTCGCCGGAGTGCCGCCGCGGGCGGCCCGGGACTCAGAAGACGCGGTACGGCTCGGCGTCGGCGCGCCTGAACGCGAGCCCGTGCCCGGGCGCCCCGCCGTCCGGGACGACCGCGCCGCCGTCCGGGTCGAGGACGCCGTCGAAGAACATCGACTCGATCCGCACGTGGTCGTGGAACCACTCCAGATGCCGGAGCCCCGGTGTCGCCGCGGCGGCGTGCGCGTGCAGGTGCGGGGCGCGGTGGCCGGAGATCTCCAGCCCGTGCGCGGCGGCGACCGCCGCCGCCCGGAACCATTCGGTGATGCCGCCGCAGCGCGAGACGTCGGCCTGGAGGCAGTCGACGGCGCCCGCCTGGCACATCCGCCGGAAGTAGGCGAGGTCGTGGCCGTGCCCGCCGGCCGCGACGTCCGGCAGGACCGCGTCGCGGACCTCGCGGAGCCCGGCGAGGTCGTCGGGCGGGACGGGCTCCTCCAGCCACCGCACGTCCAGGTCGGCGGCCGCGCGCATGACGCGGATCGCCTGCTTGCGGGAGTACGCCCCGCTCGCGTCCACGTACAACTCGACGGCCGGCCCGACGACCTCCCGGGCCAGCCGCATCCGCTCCAGGTCGCGGCCGGTCTCGGTGCCCCGCGACTCGCCGATCCTGATCTTCACCCGGGGGATCCGGAGCCGGCACGTCCACTCCCCCAGCCGGGTCGCCGTCCGCTCCTCGTCGTAGGTGGTGAAGCCGCCGCTGCCGTACACCGGCACCCGGTCGCGCACCGCGCCCAGCAGCCGGTGCAGCGGCAGCCCGAGCAGCCGCGCCTTCAGGTCCCACAGCGCCACGTCCACGGCGGAGATCGCGTACCCGACCGCGCCGGGGCGGCCGTCGTCACGGACCGCCCGGACCATCGCCTCCCACGCGCCGCCGACGTCCAGCACGGGCCGGCCCGAGACCACGCCGGCGAGCGTGTCGCGGACGACCGCGGCGCAGGCGGGCGGCCCGTACGTCCAGCCGAGCCCGGTGATCCCCGCCGCCCTCGCCTCCACCAGCACGAGCGTGGTGGAGTCCCAGGCGAGCGTCCCGTCCGCCTCCGGCACGTCGGCCGGGACCGTGTACGCCGCCGCCTCCACCGACTCGACGGCCGGATCCGCGGCCGGCCCGCGCCGGCCGCCGGCGGCACCGGTCACGACTGGTCGCGGTGCGGCAGGAACTCCTGCATCTTCGTCTTGACGCCCTTCTTGATCACGCCCCAGCGGTCCTCGTCGCCGCCGATGAGCGCCTCGGCGGTGGCCTTGGCCTGCTCGAACGTCGCGTGCGGCGGGATCGGCGGCATGTCCGGGTCGCAGCGCACGTCCAGCACCGTCGGCCGGTCCGCCGCGAACGCCCGGTCCCAGGCGGGCCCGATCTCCTCGGGCTTGTTCACCGAGATCGCCTGGAGGCCGAGGGACGCCGCGAACGCCGCGTAGTCCAGCTCCGGCAGCGTCTGCGACTGCGGGAACTTCGGCGACCCCGACATCGCGCGCATCTCCCAGGTCACCTGGTTGAGGTCGTTGTTGTGCAGGACGGCCACGACCAGCCGCGGATCGAGCCAGTCCTCCCAGTAGTGCTTGACCGTGAGCAACTCGGCCAGCCCGTTCATCTGCATCGCGCCGTCCCCGACCATCGCGACCACCGGCCGGTCCGGGTTGCCGATCTTGGCGCCGATCGCGTACGGGACGCCGCAGCCCATGGTGGCCAGCGTCCCCGACAGCGAGCCGCGCATGTCACCGCGGAACCGCAGGTTGCGGGCGTACCAGTTGGCCGCCGACCCCGAGTCCGCGGTGACGATCGCGTCGTCCGGCAGGCGCTCGGACAGCTCGTGGAACAGCAGCATCGGGTTGATCGGGTCGGCCTCGACCCGCGCCTCCATCCGGACGGTCTCCCACCACCGCTCGACCTTGGACTCCAGCGAGTCCCGCCAGCTCCGGTCGGTCTTGCGCTCCAGCAGCGGGATCAGCGCGCGCAGCGTCGCGGCCGCGTCGCCGACCAGGTTCACCTCGAACGGGTACCGCATCCCGATCTGCCGCGCGTTGTTGTCGATCTGCACGCCGCGCGCCTGGTCCAGCTCCGGCATGAACTGCGTGTACGGGAAGCTGGAGCCGACCATGAGGAGCGTGTCGCAGCCCATCATCATCTCGTAGCTCGGCCGCGTCCCCAGCAGGCCGATCGAGCCGGTCACGAACGGGAGCTCGTCCGACAGCACGTCCTTGCCCAGCAGCGCCTTGGCCACCCCCGCGCCCAGCAGGTCGGCGACCTCGGTCAGCTCGGCGCGCGCCCCGCGGGCGCCCTGCCCGGCCAGGATCGCGACCTTCTCGCCGGCGTTCAGCACGTCCGCCGCGCGGCGGATGGCCTGGTCGTCCGCTTTCACCTCGGGCCAGTCGATCCCCAGGCTCGACGGCACCATCTTGAACGCGTGCCGCGGCGGCGTGTAGTCCAGCTCCTGCACGTCCGCCGGGATGATCAGCGCGGTCGGGGCGCCCTCGGCGATCGCCACCCGGATCGCGCGGTCCAGCACGTTCGGCAGCTGCTCGGGGACGTTCACGACCTGGACGAAGTCGCCGGCCACGTCCTTGTACAGCGACAGCAGGTCCACCTCCTGCTGGTACGAGCCGCCCATCGCGGTGCGGTTGGTCTGGCCCACGATCGCCACCACCGGGACGTGGTCGAGCTTGGCGTCGTACAGGCCGTTCAGCAGGTGGATCGCGCCCGGCCCGGACGTCGCGGCGCAGACCCCCAGCCGGCCGGTGAACTTGGCGTACCCGACGGCCTCGAACGCCGCCATCTCCTCGTGCCGGGCCTGCACGAAGCGCGGGCGGTCGCCCGCCCGGCTCCAGGCCGCCAGGATCCCGTTGATCCCGTCGCCCGGGTAGCCGAAGACCTGCTCGACCCCCCACTCGCGCAGACGACCCAGCAGGTAGTCGGCGACGTTGGTCGCTGCCATCCCTCGTCTCCCTCCCACGTCGGGGCGGCCGTGTGACGCCGCGTGACCTCGCCTACCCGCCGTTTCGGGGACCTACCATCGGCGGCCCGGAAACCTGCCCGTCCCGGCCCCGCGCGGCGCGCGGCCGGCGCGCCGTCCGAGCAGCCAGCCCCCGGCGGCCGCCGCGGCGCCGCCCAGCACGGCCGCCGCGGCGCGATGGCGGGCCGCGTACATCTGGTGGCTCCTGGCGTGGGACCGCCCGTCGAAGTCGCCGTGCGCGCCGTAGTCGCGCCCGCCCTCGCCGTCGGCGGGCTCCCACAGGTTGGCGGGCTGGTCCGGGTCGATCGGGCGGCCCGTCTGCTGCGCCCTGAACCCGGTCCTGGCCAGGTAGCGGTCCAGCAGGCCCGGCGCGAGCCGGTTGGCCAGCAGCGTCCCGACCGTGCTGCCGCCGATCCAGTACTCCCGGCGCCCCGGATGGTCGGCCGCGTACACCAGCGCCTTCGCCGCCACCTCCGGCTGGTAGATGGGCGGCACCGGCTGCGCCTTCTTCGGCAGCCTCGACTCCACCCAGTCGAACTGCGGCGTGTTGACCGCGGGCATGTGCACGATCGTCGTCCTGATCCCGCTGCCGTCGTGCATCAGCTCCGTGCGCAGCGACTCGTGGAACCCCTGGATCGCGTGCTTGGCCCCGCAGTACGCCGACTGGAGCGGGATCCCCCGCTTGGCCAGCGCCGACCCCGTCTGGACGATCGTCCCCCGGTCCCGCGGCCGCATCAGGTCGAGCGCGACCTTCGTCCCGTACACGAAGCCCAGATAGGTGACCTCGGTGGCGCGCTTGAACTCCGCCGGCCTGATGTCGCCGAACTCGGCGAACAGCGCGCTGAACGCCACGTTCACCCAGACGTCGACCGGCCCGAGCTCCCGTTCCGCCCGGCGCCCGGCCGCCTCCAGCGCCTCGAAGTCGGCGACGTCCACGGGCAGCACCAGCGCCGTACCGCCCGCGGCGCGCACCTCCTCGGCCGCGGCCTTCAGCCCCACCTCGCCCCGGGCCAGCAGCGCGACGCGGTCGCCCCGCTCCCCGAAGGCCCGCGCCGCCGCGCGCCCGATCCCGCCGCTGGCCCCTGTGATCACGACCGTACGTGCAGACATGGTGGTGCGCTACCCGGCCGCGGCCCGCCGAACCGGTCGGTAGGCTGCCCCCATGGAGATCACCGGCCCGGCGGCCGTCCAGTGAGGCGCGTCGGCGGTACGGCCGCGTATCTGGCGCTCCTCCTGGCGACGCACGTCGCGGTCTTCCACGTCCTGTCCCCCGGGGCGAGGGAGGACGTCCTCCGCGCCATCAGCACCAACCTGGCGGACATGGGGTGGACGGCCCCGTTCCGCCTGGTCGGCAGCGCCCTGGTCGCCGACACCTCCGGCACCGTCCTCGACAACGTCCTCATCATCGGCCTCGGCGTCACCGTCTGCCTGGGCTACCTCGAATACCGGCTGGGCCTCCTCCGCGCCGCCTCGGTCTTCGCCATCACCCACGTCGCCGTGACCCTGATCGTCCTGGCGGTCGTCGCCGTGGCCGTCTCCACCGGCCGCTACCCCGGCGAGGTCGAGCACGACCTCGACTACGGCGTCAGCTTCGGCGCCCTGGGAGCCATCGGCGCGGTCACCACCTTCCTGCCGAAACCGCTCCGCGTCCCCTGGGCCCTCATCGCCGTCCTGTTCCCGCTGACGGCCGCCGACTGGTACGGCCTGCTCCCCGACTACTCCACCGTCGGCCACTGCCTCTCGGCCGCCATCGGCGTGGTCCTGTCCTTCACCCTCGTCCGGCGTCGAACCAGTCCCACTCCCACGGAGTGATGGAACGGAACTCGCTGGAGAGAAGGACCTCCCCGGGGCCGGTCTCCCGCTCCGTCTCCGCCAGCGGTTCGCCGTCCAGGAACGCGACCAGAACGCGCAACTCGCCGGGCCCGTAGCCGCCCGCCTGTTCGCTGGAGAACGTCCACACCCCGGCGACGCCGTCGGACGCCAGCAGTTCGGGGATGTGCACCTGGTCTTGCCACGCGTAGAACTCGTGGGCCTGCGCGCTCCGCGGCTCCGCCAGGTGCAGGACGCGCAGCCGGATCCCCCGGTTCGGCCGGAACGGGACGACGTCGGCCGACACCCGTACGCGCGGGTTCGCATACCCCTTGACCGGCGTGAACGTCCCCATGAGAGGCCGCCGCGTGTAGGGCAGCTCCTGCCGCCGACCGAGCTGGTACGTCCGCTCCCCCAGCGCCTTCCATTCCCGGAAGCTCTCCTCCACGGGATCGCGGAACCAGTACATGGTCGCGTAATGCACGCCGCCGAGGAACTCCGCCGGAGGCGGCCCCGCCTCGGCGCATTCGGGCGTACGCACCCACCGCTGCCCGTGGAGGACGCCGGGCAGCGCCAGGTTCTCCGGCATGTGGTCGAGCTGATGCCACGCGTTGTACTCCTGGTGCCGCACCGCATCGACCTCGGTAAACGAGAAGAACACCTTCTTCGCCAGCATGCCGCCGACGCTACGAACCCACCCCCGCCGCCCACCGCCCCACTCCCGATGACCGGAACGCCTTCCCGGCGCGGGTGCCCAGAACCCTGCCACTGAATGCTGGAAAGGTGTACCGTACCGGGCGTGATCCTGGACAGATTCGGACGAATGCCCTCCCTGGCGGGACGGCGGGTGCTGATCACCGGGGCGGCGCGCGGCATCGGCGCGGCGCTCGCGGAGCGGCTGCACGCCCGCGGCGCCCGGGTCGCGCTCACGGGCCTGGAAGCGGAACTGCTGGCGGACGCCGCCGCGCGCTGCGGGGACGCCCCGTGGTGGCCGTGCGACGTGACCGACCGGGACCGGGTCGAGGAGACCACCGCGCTCGCCGCGGCGGCCCTCGGCGGCCGCCTCGACGCCGTCGTCGCGAACGCCGGGGTGGCGGCGCAGATGCCCGTGGTCGGCGGCGACCCCGAGGTCATGGAACGCACGCTCGCGGTCAACGTGCTCGGCACGTACAACACCCTGCGCGCGGCCGGACCGTACATCAGCCATCCGCGCGGGTACGCGCTGGCCGTCGCGTCCGCCGCGGCGGCGGTCCACATCCCGCTGCTGGGCGCCTACAGCGCGTCCAAGGCGGCCGTCGAGGCGCTCGGCGACACCCTGCGCGCCGAACTGCGCCCCTACGGCGCCCGTGCCGGGGTGGCCTATTTCGCCGAACTCGACACCGACATGACGCACCGCGGCTTCGGCACGCGGGCCGCCACCGCCCTCACCGGCTCGCGTACGGCCATCTCCGGCGTCACCCCCCTGAAGGTCGGCATCGACGCCCTGGAAAGGGGCATCGCCTGGCGTTCCAGGCGGATCGTCGCCCCATGGTGGGTCGCGGGCGTCCTCCCCATACGGATGATCGCCCAGCCCTTCATGGACGTCGTCGTCCAGCGCAACCTCAAGGAGGCACTGGAAATAGCCCGGGACGAGAAGGCCCCCTTGACGACCGTCCAGCCGGAGCAACGGTGACCGCGCCGCGCGTACGCCCCGGCCGCCGGGCCGAGGTAGGGCTTTTCACCCATCTCTTCGCCAAGGGGGCGGGCCGTGTCGCGGGCACGGAACCGCTGAAGCTGTTCCTCACGCTGGGCCGGCGGCGCCGCATGTTCCACGCGTGGCTGCTCTTCGCCGGAACGCTCATGCCCGGCGGCAAACTCTCCCGCCGGGAGAGCGAGCTGGTGATCCTGCGCGTCGCGCACCTCCGCGACTGCCGGTACGAGCTGGAACACCACAGCCGCCTGGGCCGCCGCGCCGGCATCGGCACCAAGGAACTGGACCGTCTCGCGGCAGGTCCCGACGCCGAAGGCTGGACGCCTCGCGAACGCGCGCTGCTCGCGGCCGTGGACGTCCTCCACACGGACAAGGACCTCGACGACGCCACGTGGGCGAAACTGCGCGTCCACCTGACCGAACCCGAATGCGTCGAGCTGTGCATGCTCGCCGAGCACTACCAGATGCTCGCCACGGTCATCACCGCACTGCGAATCCAGCCCGACCGCCCGCGCCGCTGAACGGGCCTGTCACGGCTCACGCAGCGTCAGCGTCATCTCCTTGCGATCCGTCACGACCACCTGGACCTTGCTGCTCCACTCGCGGCCGCGCAGCCCCTTGCGGTCCTCACGCGGGAACAGCGAATAATCCATCTCGCCGATGCGGACGACGCGGTCCCGTTCCCGGAAGACCATGAAGGCGCTGTGGGGCGGCCAGTAGTCCATGGCCTTGTAGGAGAGTCCGGTCTCCTTCTTCAATTGCGCGGGTTCGACCACGCGCATCTCGTCCCACGTGAACCCGAGGTCGGCGAGGGGAACGGACGTCCTGTTCCCGTCACGGAGGGCGCGGTATCTCGCAGAGAGGTGCTCCGCGATCCCGCTGTCGAAGACACGCTGGAAGGCGTTCGGCTCCACCACGTCCAGCACCCGGCTGTCGCCCCTGAGCAATCGCGCTTCGGAGGAGTACTTCTTCCCGCTGGTGTAGGCGAGGGGATGCCGCAGCTCTTCTCTGAACAGCACGACCTTGGCCACTTTCGAGCCCTTGACGAAGACGAGGAGTTCATTGTCCTCCTCCACCGACTCCTCGTCCGGCATGAAAGTGAACCCGGTCTTGGCACGGACGTCCTTGCCCTGAAGCCCCTGCTCGAATAGGAAGAGCCCGTCCCATGCGAAATCCGTGAGCCGCCGCAGCGGGACGCCCGGAAATCCCGGCGACGAGCGCCCGAGCCGATCGAGCGACTTCCCCAGTGCACCGCTCGCGCGCGCGTCCACGATCCGGTCGTCCCAGTCCAGTTCACGCTGGCCGGGTCCGGCACAGCCCACCGCCGTGCCGCAGCACAGCAGCAGGACGGCTCCCAGACCGGCCAGGCGCCCACCGATCACCCGCACGCTCAGCGCCCCACGTTCGAAGGCTCCTGACCGGGCCCGTATTCGGGCAGCTGACGGTCGACCGTCCGCTGGTTCATGGTCTCTCCCTTCGGCGCGCGGTCGCTCCAGTTCAACTGGCCGTCCTGACCGATCACCACCATCTCGCCCCTGTTCACGGCCTGCTGAACGTAGCGCGCCATCTCCTCGTCGCTGGCGTCCGGGTGCTGCTGCGCTATCCGCCGCCCCACCTCGTTGTTGTAGAGGTCCATGGCCTCGCGCGCGCCGGCGTTGGGCCTGTCGATCCGTTCGTGGGCGATCCCGAACTTCTCCGTCCACGTCGGACCGAAGTCACGGGTCATCAGGGCGTTCCAATACGCGTGCCGCCAGGCGTCGCCGTGACCGTCGTACCGTCCCTCCGGCATCCACTTCGGCGGCCCGTCCGTCGCCAGCGTCTGGTTCTTCTCCATCCGGAGGAGCTGTTGGGGGTCCTGCGCGAAGAGGCCGTCCAGGAGCCGCTTCTCGCTCATGGTCACCTCCTTGGGGTCGACATCGCGCCCCAGCCGCTCGGCGAGCCACTTCACGAAGCCGTCCGGGTACTTCGTCATCCCCTCGGGGTCCGGGGTGACCTGGTATTTCTTGATGATGTCGGAGAGCGGGGTACGGCCGTCGACATCGTTCGGATTCGCCAGCCAGGTCGCCCGCCACGCGATCTGCTTGGGATCGTCATCGGCGTGCGAGACGTCGAGCACTTCCGGCTTCAGCATGCCCAGTGCTTCGGCGACCTTCTTGTCGGCGTCGTTCGCCGTTCGCAGGGCGGCCGCCATCCTGTCCTGGAACTGCTTGGCGGCCTGCTGGAGCTTCACCTGCTCGGGAACGGTCGTGGGGCCGTGACTCGGCGGCCATCGGAGCGAACCGTCGTCGCCGACCTGGAACCGGGCGGAGCGCGCCTGCTCAATGGCGTCCAGCAGGCCGGCCTGCGCCGCCTTGAAACGCTGATGGGCGGCGGCCACGACACGTCCGATTCCCGCCACGGTCTGCTGCGCGGCGTAACTCTTCTCACGCAACATCTGCATCTGAGCGTGCGCGGCCTCCGCGTCCGTCCCCTTCCAATTGCGCCGCACCTTCGCCTGCTGATCGATGACATGCCGGTGCGCTCGGTCCAGCTGAACGGAGAGCCGCTTCCAGGACTCGGCCGCTTCGGCCAGATCCCCGAGCCGGGCGTCCCGCAGCCCCGCGAAGCTCACCATGCTCAGTCCCCCAGCATGGAGTCGATGGCCTGGACGGTCCGCCTGGTGACGGCCTCGGCCAGCATGTGATTCCCCGCCGTCTTCGCCAGTTTGGGTCCCACCTCGCCGATCTGGCCGGCGAGCCCGTTCAGCGCGGTTTCCCAGCCCCCCGTCAATTCGGTGAGCCGCGCCGATGTCGCCCACTCCCGTCCCAGCGCGGTCGCGGCCTGCTCGCATTCGGGCATCGCCTTGTGAACGGCGGAACGCATGTCGCCTTCCGCCTCTTCAGCGGGTCCTACCAGGTCTTTCAGCTTCGCCGGATCGACCTGGAGTTCGGTGCCCGGCGCGCCAGGTGCGGGGTCGGCGGCGGGGCGGGCGGGAACGCTGGTGTTCAGGAGCTTTCCGATGTCGTTCGTCACGCGCGGCCTCCCGGGACGTGGGCATCGGAACGCCATCGTAGAGGCACATCCGCCGGCTGGTCGCCCCCTATTCGACAGGCACGGCAATTCCCCGTCAGAAGGGGTGTCGTCCATTACCGCATTGAGCAGCGTGAACTCCGGAAACGGCCGCAGCCGGTCAGATCCGGCCGCGCTGGAGGCGGCGTGGCGGAGGGAGGGGCTCAGTGCGTGGAATAGGCTGCCCGGCATTCACGATCAACGATCCGGACGACGTGAGAGCCGAGAAACGCCGATCCGGTCAGGGCCGGTACGCGCGCCATCGGGCGTAGCGGGACCGGCCGGCCCGGCAGGCGGCGGCCGGCCCGCCCGGCACAGGCCCGGCCAGGCCCGGCCGAGGGCAGCATCGACCGGCGGGACGCCACGGACGCCCCGAACGCCTCGACGGCCAGGCGCGCGGCCGGAACGGCGAGCCACCCGGCGAAGCCCGGTAGCTCCCCGTGGCGCGCGTCACCCGATGGCAGGGGTCGAGCGGGTCAGGGTTCGGAGTGGATCAGAGTTTGGTGAGCTTGGCGTAGGGGGCCGGGATGCGGACCTGGCGCTCGCCGAAGTCGATGAGGACGGCGGTGCCCTCCTCGACGGTGACGACGCGGCCGAGGCCGTACTTGTCGTGGGTCACGAGGTCCTGGACGGCGAAGGACTCGACCGGCGGGGCGGGCGGCGGGGGCGCGAAGGGGCTGGTGGGCAGGTGGCGCCTGCCGGCGGAGGGAAGAGATCGCATGATGTGTCCAGTATGCGATGGTTCTCGAAGATCTGGGCACGGATCCGGATTTCTTGACCGAGGCGACGCCTGCTGGCGAGCACCCGTCACCGTGTGCTAACGTAGGTCCCAGTTGCGGTTCCCATAGACTCTTGTGTGCGCCTGCAGGTCCTCCTTCAGGCGCATTTTTGTTTTCTGGATCCTCCGGATGGGGCAGATCGCGGCACCCCCGGTCCCACAAGGTGTGGGACGGGACCGACCCATAAGGAGACGCACATGGCCACTGGCACTGTGAAGTGGTTCAACGCCGAAAAGGGCTTCGGCTTCATCGAGCAGGACGGCGGCGGCGCCGACGTCTTCGCTCACTTCTCGGCGATCGTCGGCAACGGCTTCCGTGAGCTGCAGGAAGGCCAGAAGGTGTCGTTCGACATCACGCAGGGCCAGAAGGGCCTGCAGGCCGAGAACATCGTAGCCGCCTGAGCGGCTCAGGGCGGCGGCGCCGCGGCCTGAACGGCCGCGGCGCCGCCGCTTTTCCCTTTCCAATTTTCCCCTGTCCTGGACGACGCGACCGGCTGAGCACTCGCCGTCCGTCCTCCCCCTGGTTCGTTCTTGAAGCTTCTTCGCATGCCGCGGAGCACTCCTCGAAACGTGCCGTTCCGAGGAAGGTCCTCACGCATGCCCCGTAATTCCCGCCGCCGTCCCGCGGCCGCCCAGCGGCCGTCGAACGGCGACACCGCCGTCATGTCCGTCGAGTCCGCGCCGGCGCTGCCGCCGGCCGCCACCTTCGACGAGCTGGACATGCCCGCCGAGCTGCTGGCCACGCTCGGCCGGGAGGGCGTGACCGCGCCGTTCCCGATCCAGGGCGCGACGCTGCCGGACGCGCTGACCGGCCGGGACGTCCTCGGCCGCGGCCGTACCGGTTCCGGCAAGACGCTCGCGTTCGGGCTGGCCCTGCTCGCCCGTACGGCGGGTCGGCGCGCCCAGTCCAAGCGCCCGCTGGCCATGGTGCTGGTGCCGACGCGCGAGCTGGCGCAGCAGGTGACCGCCGCGCTGGAGCCGTACGCCGGGTCCGTGCGGCTGCGCGTCGCGACCGTCGTCGGCGGCATGTCGCTGAACCGGCAGGCGAACGACCTCGCCAGGGGCGCCGAGGTCCTGGTGGCCACGCCGGGACGGCTGACCGACCTGATCGAGCGCGGCGACTGCCGGCTCGACGATGTGGCGATCACCGTGCTGGACGAGGCGGACCAGATGGCCGACATGGGCTTCCTGCCGCAGGTCACCCGGCTGCTCGACCTCGTCCGGCCGGGCGGCCAGACGATGCTGTTCTCGGCGACGCTGGACAACAACGTGGACCGGCTCGTCCGGCGCTACCTGGACGGCCCGGTCGTCCACTCGGTGGACCCGCCGGCCGGGGCCGTCACGACGATGGAGCACCATCTGCTGCACGTCGCCGAGGCCGACAAGTTCGACACGACCGTGCGGATCGCGGCGCGCGACGGCCAGGTCATCATGTTCGTCGCGAAGAAGTACGGCGCCGACCGGCTCGCGCGCAAGCTGATGGCGAGGGGCGTGTCCGCGGCGGCGCTGCACGGCGGCAAGACGCAGTCGCAGCGCAACCGCACGCTGGACGGCTTCCGCACCGGGTCCGTGAACGTGCTGATCGCGACGAACGTCGCGGCCCGCGGCATCCATGTGGACGACCTGGACCTGGTCGTCAACGTGGACCCGCCCGCCGACCACAAGGACTACCTGCACCGCGGCGGCCGGACGGCGCGGGCGGGCCGGTCCGGCACGGTGGTGACGCTGGTCCTGCCCGAGCAGCGCCGCGAGATGGACCGGCTGATGTCCGCGGCCGGGATCCGGCCGCAGATCGTGCGGGTGGACGCCGGCGACCCGGAACTCGCCCGGATCACCGGCGCCCGCGCCCCGTCGGGCGAGCCGGTGGCGGCGGAGCCCCGCCGCGCCGCCGCCCCGCACGGCGGAGGCTCCCGTCCTCAGTCGCGCGCCTCCAGGGGGCGCGGTTCGCGGCGGAGGGCCTCGGCCGCCAATTCCTGACGCGTCCACGGGCCCTTGAAGAAGAACACCAGCGGGATGAACAGGGCCAGGCAGAACAGCGCGACCAGCAGCCAGACGTGCCAGTCGGCGGCCTCGACCACCCGCGGGATGACGATCAGGGCGACGACGGCCATGCCCTTGGTGAGGAAGCCGAAGATGCCCCAGGCGGTGCCCTGCAGCCTGGGGTCGATGTCCTCGGTGTCCTCGGAGTAGCTCGCCATCCAGGGGCAGTACGCGAAGCCCATCGAGGCGCCGATCAGCGCGCCCGTGATCATGAGTTCGGGGACGGCGGCGGACTCTCGCCCCATCAGGAAGGCCAGGTATCCGGCCGACGCGATGGTGGCAAGGGTGCCGCCGACCACGAACGGCTTGCGCAGCTGGAGCCGGTCGGAGAGGCGGCCGACGACGATCAGCGACACCAGGTTGAGGATCCAGAACGCCGACATGATCGAGGACGCCTTGGCCGCGCTGATCTCGAAGGTGTGCGCGAGCATCGTCTGGCCGTACAGGACGAGCGTGATGTAGAGGACGAGCCAGAACGAGATCCCGACGACGTGCGCCCAGACGTGCCGGTGGGCGAACAGGTCCCGGGTGCGGGGCGGGCGGGCGGTCGCGACGACCTGCTTGGAACGTTCCTCGGTCTGCTGGATCTGGGCGCGCAGCTCGGGTGACAGGTCGGCGATGTTGGCCGCGATGACCACCGAGACGACCAGCGAGACGACGCCCATGATGATGAACTGGGAGCGCCACGCGTCGTTGAAGATCGGCAGCGTCCAGGCGGCGACGCCGGAGGCCAGGAAGCTGGCCCCGACCGGCCCCCAGGTCCAGAACCCGAACGCCTGGGCGCGGCCCATCCGCGGCGAGAAGTCGCGGACGAGCGGGGCGGTGCCGGCGATGGCCATGCCGTCCACGAACGCGAGCGCGACGCGGGCGGCGAGGAGTTCCCCGACGGAGTCGGCGAGCGTCATGCCGAAGCAGCAGAGCGCGGTGACCATCATCAGCGGGACGAGCAGCTTGACCCGGCCGACGACGTCGACGAGCCGGCCGCCGATGATCGAGGCGATCGCGCCGGACAGGGCGCCGGCGCCGGAGACGGCCCCGTAGGTGGAGAGGCTCATGTCGAAGTCGTCCAGGAGGAGCGGGACGACGGGAGCGATCTGCGCCTCGTACGAGCCGATCAGGATGGCCAGCACGGCCATCGAGAGGATCTTGATACGCCGGGATCCGGTGGGGTATTCGTCGAGTTCGCGCGCGTAGGGAAGCCTCATGGGCGCGGCCTTTCTCCGGGAGCTGCGGGAGAGTTAGAGGCGGCTTCTAGAATTCGCTTCGGAGCCAATGTGCGCCACGTCACTCCGGATTGTCAACAGCCCCGACCAGAACGTCGCCGGCGGCCGTCCGGGAGTAGAGGACCGAACGGCCCGCGCGGCGGCGCCGTACCAGGCCGGCGTCGTGCAGCACCCGCAGATGCCGGCCGACCGAGCCCAGCCCCTGCCCGGTCAGCGCCACGAGCTGCGTCGTGCTCAGCGGCGTGGCCAGCAGCACCAGCACGCCCGCGCGGGCCGGGCCGACCAGCCGGGCGAGGGCCCGCGGGGGCGGGGCCCAGGGCTCGGCGAGGACGCCGGAGCACGGGTACACGACGGCGTAGCGGTCCGGCTCCTCCCACGACACCCAGCCGCGGCGGCGGGTGACCGGGACGAACATCAGCCGCACCCCGCGCAGATCGCGCGGCGGGTAGTCGCGCAGGCTCACCTGGAGCCGGCCGGAGCCGAGCCAGCGCATCTCCGGCAGGATGTCGTCCACCGCCTCGGCCCAGCCGCTGCGCGCCAGCCGGGCGGTCCGCGCGACCGTGTCGGCCTCGAGGATCCGCCGGCGCCGCTCCCAGTACGGGAGCACGGCCCGTTCCCACACCCATTCCAGCAGCCCGGCGGCCGCGCCCGCCGGGTCCTCGCCGCGCAGCCGGTCCGGGACCGGGCCGTCCAGGGCCGTCGCCAGGTGCCCGCGGGCCTCGTCCGGCGGGTACGCCCGGACCCGCGCCACCTCCTCCTCGAACGGCGGGTCCCCCTCGCCCAGCGGGGTCGGCGTGAAGAAGTCGGCGAGGTAGCGCGGCCGTACCGCGCACTCGATGACCAGCGCGGCGACAGGGTCGGCGGCGAGCCGTGCCCGGTACGCGGGCAGGTGCGCGTCCAGCCAGGCACGCTCGCCGGGGTGGGCGGCGGTGCCCCGCCGCAGCGCCATCAGGCAGGCGGTGGCCTCGGCCAGCGGCGAGATCACGAACCTGGCCTGCGCGAGCGTGTCCGCGTCGACCCGCCAGAGCCCCATCGTTTCGCCTCCCCGCGAAAGATTAACCGGCCGCCGGGACCGGCAGCAGACTCCCGGGCATGCGTCCCTCCCCGAGCCCGTCCCGCCGGACGGCCGATCCCGATCCCGAGCCGCCGTCCGGCTACCGGGAGCTGTTCCGTACGCCCGAGTTCACTCCGCTGTTCGCCGCGGCGTCCCTCCAGGGGGCCGCGGTCACGGTCGGCGGCCTCGCGCTGAGCACGCTCGTCTTCGCCGCCACCGGCTCGCCGCTGCTGTCGGCGCTCAGCATGTTCGGGCCCTCGCTCGTCCAGCTCCTCGGGGCGGCGACGCTGCTGTCGGCGGCCGACCGGCTGCCGCCGCGCGCGGCGACGGCGGGGCTGGCGCTGGCCGCGGCCGCGGGCACCGCCGTCCTGGCCGTCCCCGGACTGCCGGGCTGGGCCGGGCTCGCGGCCGTCCTGCTCCTCGGCCTGGTCGCGTCGGTCGCCGGCGCGGTCCGGTACGGGCTGCTCAGCGAGATCCTGCCGCCCGGCGGCTACCTGCTCGGCCGGTCCGTGTTCAACATGTCGGCCGGAACGGTGCAGATCGGCGGGTTCGCCGCCGGGGCCGCCATGGTCGCGCTCCTCTCCCCGCGCGGGACGCTCCTCGCCGCCGCCGCGCTGCACCTGGCCGGGGCGTGCGCCGCCCGCTTCGGCCTCACCCGGCGGGCGCCCCGCGCCGCCGGACGCCCGTCGGTCGCCGAGACGTGGCGGGTCAACCGGACGCTGTGGTCATCGCCGCCACGCCGGTACGTCTACCTCGCCCTCTGGCTCCCGAACGGCCTGGTCGTCGGATGCGAGGCGCTGTTCGTCCCGTACGAGCCGGAACGGGCGGGCGTCCTGCTGGCGCTGGCCGCCGCCGGGATGCTCGCCGGGGACGCGCTGGCCGGCCGGTTCCTCCCGCCCCGGTGGCGCGGCCGCCTCTCCCGCTACCTCTACCTGCTGCTCGCCGCCCCGTACCTCGCCTTCGCCCTGCACCCGCCGCTCCCGCTGGCCGGCGCGGCCGTCGCCGTGGCGTCCATCGGCTTCGGCACGACCCTTCTCCTCCAGGAACGGCTGGTCGCGCTGACACCGGCCGCCATGCAGGGGCAGGCGCTCGGGCTGCACGCGTCCGGGATGATCGCCATGCAGGGCGTCGCCGCCGCCGTCGCCGGGACGATCGCGCAGCACACGTCCCCCGCCACGGCCATCACCGCGATGGCGGCCCTGTCCCTCGCGGCGACGCTCGCGCTCGTCCCCGGCCTGCGCGGCGGCCCGGACGGCGGCCGCGGCCCGATGTGAACGATCACCGCCCGGCGGCGCCCCGCCCCGAGCCCGTCACACCCGCGCCCCGCGCGGCGCGGAGGACCGGCGGTTTCACCGATGCCCGCAAGGCGCTCCCGCAACACACTGACGGCCATCCCGCCCCTCAGTGGAAGGAGCATCATGCTCAGCAGGACGTCACCCGGACGCCGACGGACGTACCTCGGGCTCCTGGGCACGGGCGCGGCCCTGGTCGCCGGGCTGCTCACCGCGCCGCCGGCGAACGCGGAGAACCCGTACGAGCGCGGACCGGAACCGACCGAGTCCAGCGTCACCGCCGCCCGCGGCCCGTTCGCCACCTCGCAGACCAACGTGTCCGGCCTCGGCGTCAGCGGCTTCGGCGGCGGCGTCATCTACTACCCGACCTCCACCAGCCAGGGGACGTTCGGCGCGATCGCGATCGTGCCCGGCTTCACCGCGTCCTGGTCCACGCTGGACTGGCTCGGCCCGCGCCTGGCCTCGCAGGGCTTCGTGGTGTTCGGGATCGAGACCAACACCCGGCTCGACCAGCCGGCCCAGCGCGGCCAGCAGCTCCTCGCGGCGCTGGACTACCTGACCCGCAGCAGCACGGTCCGCAGCCGGATCGACACCTCCCGGCTGGCCGTCGCCGGGCACTCGATGGGCGGCGGCGGCTCGCTGGAGGCCGCCAAGTCCCGCACGTCGCTGAAGGCGGCCATCCCGATCGCCGCGTGGAACCTCGACAAGAGCTGGCCCGAGGTCCGCACCCCCACCATGGTGATCGCCGGCGAGTCCGACACGATCGCCTCGCCCGGGTCGCACTCCTCGCCGTTCTACAACAGCCTGAGCAACGCCCGCGAGAAGGCGTACCTGGAGCTGAACAACGCCAGCCACTTCTTCCCGCAGACCTCCAACACGACCATGGCCAAGTACATGATCAGCTGGATGAAGCGCTACATCGACGACGACACCCGCTACGACCGCTTCCTGTGCCCGCCGCCGCGCGCGACCGGCGACATCTCCGAGTACCGGAACACCTGCCCCAACAGCTGATCCCCAGCACTCCGGTGGCGGGCCGCGGCATGGGCGCGGCCCCCCCCCCGCCTGCCGCGGCGCGGTCCGCCCACCCGTACGCCCCCCCCCCACCCCCAGTGGTGCG